>DASZUN010000167.1:0-53600 GCA_035547615.1 Gemmatimonadaceae bacterium
GGCGCCGGGCGGCGCCGACTCCGCATCGGCGCGAACACGGCCCGCATGTCGACTGGCGCCGTTCGCCGCGAATGCCTCGAGCTGCCCAGCGAGCTCGTCGAGCGTGGAACAGACGATCGCCAGTCGTTCGGGCAGCTCGGCCCGGCCGTGCGCGAGCGTCGCACACACGCCCGCGAGCGGCAGCTCCGGGTGGACGCGCAGATGCGCAGCGAGCCGTGCGGCGGCGCCTGCGAGCGCGGGACGCGTGCGCGCCGAGACGAGGGCGAGATGCAACTCGCCCTCCCCCGTGGCACGGCCGGCGACGACGGCGACGGACGGCGCCGCCTCGAGCACCGCGTGCGCGTTCGTCCCGCCGAACCCGAAGGCGCTCACGCCCGCGATCCGGCGGCCGTGGGCGAAGACAGTGTCCTTTTTCGAGATCTCGAATCGCGTGCCGGCGAGCCGGATCGCCGGGTTCAGCTCGCGGAAGTTCGCGTGCGGAGGAACGACTCCCTCACGCAGCATCAGCACGACCTTGATCAGACCGGCGATCCCGGCCGCGGCCTCGAGATGGCCGAGGTTCGCTTTCACCGAGCCGATGTAGCAGGGCTGCCCTTGCCCGCGGCCGTCGCCGAGCGCGCGCTCGAGCGCACCGGTCTCGATCGGATCGCCGAGCGCCGTGCCCGTGCCGTGTGCCTCCACGTAGCGCACGTCGGCGGGCGACACGCCGCCGTCGCGCAGCGCCGCGGCGATCACCGCCTCCTGCGCCGCGCCGTTCGGTGCGGTGAGCCCATTGCTCCGCCCATCCTGGTTCACGGCCGTGCCGCGCACCACGGCGAGAATGCGATCGCCGTCCCGTGCGGCGTCGACGAGCCGCTTGAGCACGATCACGCCGCATCCCTCGCCGCGCACGTAGCCATCGGCGCTCGCGTCGAACGTCTTGCAGCGTCCGTCGGACGCCAGCATGCCGGCATTCGCGAACGCCGCGGTGAGCGCGGGATCGAGGAGCGCGTTCACGCCACCGACGAGCGCCGTGTCGCACTCGCGGCGGCGCAGCGAGCCGGCCGCGAGATGGAGCGCCGCAAGCGACGAGGAGCACGCCGTGTCGACCGCCATGCTCGGCCCGCGCAGGTCGAACACGTACGAGATGCGATTGGCCGCGACGGACAGCGCATTGCCGGTGCCGGTGTAGAGTTCGGCCGGCGCGTGTCGCTCCTGGCGGCGGAAGTAGTCCTGCGAGCTGATGCCGACGAACACGCCGGTGCGGCTGCCCGCCAGTCGTGTGGGCGCAATGCACGCATGCTCGAGCGCTTCCCACGCGCCCTCGAGGAGCAGTCGCTGCTGCGGATCGATCGCGTCCGCTTCACGCGGCGTGATGCCGAAGAGCTCCGCGTCGAACTGGTCGATGCCGTCGATGAAGCCCGCACGCTCGGCGCCGCGACTCGGCGCCGGCAGATCGTCGAACGGAGATGCCCATCCGCGACGCGCATCCGGCACCGCGCGCACGCCGTCGCCCCCGGTGCGGATCAGCTCCCAGAATGCGTCGAGATTCGGCGCGCCGGGAAAGCGGGCCGACATGCCGACGATCGCGAGCGGCTCGCCGGGCGACTGGGCCGCGGCGGCTTTGTCCGACTCGGATCCGCCAGCCATGTACCGCGCGAGTGCGTCGATCGACGGATGATCGTAGACGATCGTCGGCGGCACCTCGCGCCCGACGCCGAGCCGGCCAGCGATCTCACCGGACAGGATCACCGCGCGCAGCGAGTCGAGTCCGTACTGCGCGAGCGGCTCGTGCGACGAGATCCGTTCGGGCAACGTGTCGAGGAGCGCGGCCACGCGCTCGCGAAGCCAGCGCACCGTGGCCACGTCCGCGGGTGTCGCGTGTGCTTCCGTGGTGCGCTCCGAGTCGACGCTCACGGAGGGAGCCGGCGCGGTGGACTCCGCGACGATCGTCAGCTCGCCCGCGAGATACATCGCGCGGCAACGCGAGCGCTGGATCTTGCCGCTCGACGTCTTGGGCACGGTCGCGGTCTTGAGCAGGATCACGCGCTCGACGAGCACGTCATGCTCTTCCGCGAGCGCGCGGCGCACTGCCGCGAACACGGCGTCGGCATCGAGACGGGCGAGCGCCTGACGATCCACTTCGTGCGCCACGACGAGGCGTTCCTCGCCGTCGATCTCCAGCCCAAATGCGGCGCCGCATCCCGGGCGCAGCGCAGCGTGGCAACGGCCAACCGTCGTCTCGATGTCTTGCGGGTAGTGATTCCGCCCGCGGATGATGATCAGATCCTTGATGCGGCCGGCGACGAACAACTGGCCATCGTGTACGAAGCCGAGATCGCCCGAGCGCAGGAATGGACCTTCGCCGCTCGCGGCGATCCTGCCGCCGAACACGGCGTCGGTTTCCTCGGGGCGATTCCAGTATCCGGCGGCGATGGTCGAGCCGGAGGCCCAGATCTCGCCGACCTCGCGCTCGCCGAGCGCGCGGCCCGTGTCCGGGTCCACGATCGCCACGCGTGTGTCGCGCCACGGATGTCCGGAGCTCACCAGCGGCCGCGTGTCGCGCGCCTCGGACTCGTCGCTCACGATCCGCACCGCGCCGCCGCGCAGCGCGTCGGCGTCGACGCGCACGATCACGGGCGGGGCGGCCATGTCGCTCCCGGTCACCATCAGCGTGCCTTCCGCCAATCCGTAGCACGGATAGGAGAAGCGCGCCTGGAAACCAGCTTCGGCGAACGTGGCCGCGAACAGCTCGATGACGTCCGCGCTCACCGGCTCGGCGCCGTTGTAGGCGCTCAACCACGTGTGCAGGCGCAGGCGCGAGCGTTCTTCCGCGGTCACGCGCCGGGCGAGGAGGTCGTACGCGAAGTTCGGTCCGCCGGCGTGCGTGCCGCCGTAGCGCGAGATCGCCTCGAGCCACCGTGCGGGACGCTGGAGGAACGCCGCCGGCGGCATCACCACGCCCAGGAAGCCCGTGAACACCGGCTGGAGGATGCCATCCACGAGCCCCATGTCATGAAAGCTCGGGAGCCACGTCACCGAGACCGAATCCGGCGTGAGCTCGAACCCTTCCTGGATGATGAGAGAATTCGAAACCAGGTTGCCGTGCGTCACCATCACGCCCTTCGGCGTGCCGGTCGAGCCGGAGGTGTACTGCAGGAGCGCCAGGTCGTCGGCGGACGGCGCGGTCGGCGACCACCGCGCCGCGTGTTCGCTGCCCACGGCGTCCGTGGCGATCCAGCGGAGCCGCTCGAGCCCCGGCGTCTCCGCCGCGAGTGCGCTCAGGCTCGGCAACAGCGCCGCCGTCGTCATCGCCACCGTCGCACCCGAGTCGCGCGCGATGCCGACGAGCCGCTGCATCGACGCCTTGCGGCCGCTCGGCGGATACGCGGGCACCGCGATCAATGCGGCGTGCAGGCAGCCGAAGAACGCCTCCACGAACTCGAGTCCCGGCGGATACAACAACAGCGCGCGGTCGCCACGCTCGGCGATCGCCTGCATCGCCGACGCCACGGCGCGCGCACGCTCGTCGAGCGCCGCGTACGTGAGCATCGCCGTTTCCGATTCGCCGTCGGCGAGATACCGGTACGCCACGCGCTCCGCCTGATGCGCGGCGCGCCGGCGCAGCACGGCCGGAAGCGTCTCGCTTCCCTGCCGCGCGCCGCGGTCGCCGTTCACCGGCAGCCCCGAAGCGACTGCCTCAGCCATGCGTCGCCGGCGCGACCGGAAGCAGCCGGCCCTCCGCATCGTGGAGCTGCGCCCGCAGCGTCGGATGCTTGTCGAGCACCGAGTACAGTTGCAGCGGATACGACAGCAGATTCGGCAGATACTCGCCGATGTTGTGGACCGTGAAGAAGTTCATGCCGATCGCGAGGCTCGGCTCGAGACCGAGCACGTCGTGATACCAATCGGGGGGCATGAACAGCATCTCGCCGCCATTCAGAGTTCCCTCATAGAGCGTCGCCTTCGCGTACGCCGGGAACTCGGCGGGATCGACATTGCGCGGGTCGATCGGCTCGCCGGCCGCGTTGTGCACGTACGGCGCGTCGCCCGGCGGAAAGAGGATCGCGTGCTTGCGCCCGACGATCTCCGCGATCACGGTGTGGCTGCTCCAGTAATCCTTGTGCATGTCGACGCACGTGCCGGGGCCGCCGATGAAGATGTTGCTGAACGGGAAATAGAAGATCGCGCGCTTCCAGTCGCCCCGGAGCCGCGCCTGCAGGTTGTCGATGAAGTACAGATCGTTGTCGAACTCGTCGAGCAGCGGCGCGAACTCCGGGCGGCCGAGATTCTCGTACCAGTAGAGCGTGCCCATCGCGGACTCGAGCTCGGTCGCTTCGCTCACGGCCACGGCTCCCGCCGGCGGCTTGGTCAGATCGCCGCGCTCCACGTAATCGATGTACGCAGCGAGCGGCATCTCGTAGCCCACGGGTTGATACGGCTTCCGCCGCGAGCTGCGGCACCAGGCCCGCACCTTCAGATCGCCGAAGCGCCGGCGGAAATGGTCCAGCGTCCATGCCTTGGCGGGCCACCGGTCCAGCGCATCGGTGACGATCACCGGCTCGCCGGCGCCGCCGTTGCTCGTCAGGAACCGGCGCTCGAATTCGTCCCGCGTCAGCCCCGCGACGCGCTGAATCGGCCGGCGCGTCGGCCAGAGCGGCGAGGGCGAGGGGTCGATGTGTCTCGGATCGTTCACGACGCGCTCTCCTGATGACTGGGGTGCAGGATCTGGTCGAGAAGCCGTCCGTTGCGTTCGGCGTGCGGCGGCAGCGTCATCTCGAGGTGGCCGCCGCTGCCCGCGTGCACCGTGAACGCGCCCGTCGTCGATTCGCGCCAGCGGACGCACGGCTCGCGGTCCGTGGAATGCACGAAGGCGACGTCGGCGTTCGTGCGCCCGAGGTTCGCCGTCGCGGACTCGTATCGAAGAAAGGCGCGCATCTTCTGCGACATGCGATCCATCAGAAACTCGTTGCGGGCGAAATCGCGAAACTGCTCCGTTTCACGCATCAGTCCCGCGAGGTTCTCGATGTTGCCCCACACGATCTCGTCGATCTCGGCGTCCGACAGCGCGTCGGGGCGTTCGCGCCGCTCGGCGTCGAGCATCACGACGCGGTCGACGCGGGCGCCGTCGCGTTCGAGCGCGACGGCGACGTCGAACGCCAGGTTGCCGCCGGCCGAATAGCCGAGGAACGTGTACGGCCCGTGCGGATCGATGGCGCGCACCGCTCCGGCGAGTCGAGCGACCGGGTCGTCGGCCTCGGGAAGGTCGAACGCGTGCACGGCGTGTCGGGTCAGGTGGGAGGCGAGCTCGGCGAACGCCAGCCCGTATCCGAGCAGCGGCGGAAACGCGAACGCCAGGGAGGGTCGATGCGGGCAATAACGTATGCCCGCGCCCTCCGCGTGTCGAGCCAGGTAATCATCGACTTCGCGGAGCCACGCGGCCTGCCCGCGCGGCGTCGGACGGTTCAGGATCGCCCCGACAGGGACGTCGCGGCGAAATTCCACGCCGAGGCGCGCCGCCACCGCCAGAGCGATCACGGACGTGGCGCCGTGCGCGAAGACGTCGTCATCGAGGTCCAGCTCCGGCCGCGCGAGCGCCGCCCGCCAGACGTCCACCACGCGGCTCTCGGACGTGCCCTCCGCGGTGGCGGTGGTTGTCGCCGCGCGGCGACCCTCGGCCGGCGCGGCGTCCGAGGCCATGCCCGGCACCGCCCGCCGGTCGCGCTTGCCGTTGGCGTTCAGCGGAACCGCCGCGATGTACGCGTAGGCCGACGGTACCATCGCGCGCGGCAGGCGCTCGGCAAGCGCGGCGCGCATGGACGCGGGCGTCGGCGTGCGCGCGCCCGGCACCACGTACGCGGTCAGCCGCGGCCGCCCGTCGGGCCCGGCGGCGAGCGCCACGACGGCGTCCCGCAGTTCGCATACGCTAATTAGCATACGCTCAATCTCGCCCGGCTCGATCCGAACACCGTGCAGCTTGATCTGGTCGTCGGCGCGCCCGCGCACCTCGAGCTGGCCGTCCGGTCGCAGCATCCCCAGGTCGCCCGTCAGGTACAGGACGTCCTCCGGGTCGCCGGTGATCGGATTCACCTGGAATCGCGCCGAGTCCGCGGCGCTGCTCGTGGCTTCGACGTAGCCGAGCGTGCGGAACGGCGTGCGAATGGCGATCTCGCCGACCACGCCGGCCGAACACCGCTCCCCGCGCTCGTCGAGGATCAGGATCTCGGTGAACGGGAGCGGCGTGCCGACTGGCTGCACGCCCGGCTCCGGCTCGCCGCCGATCACCGCACAGCACTTGGCGAGCGTCGTCTCCGTCGGTCCGTAAAGATTCATGATCGCGCTTGCCGGCGCCACGTGTCGCCACCGTCGAACCACCGCGTCGGCGAGCCGCTCGCCGGCAAAGAACGTCGCGCGGAGCCGCGGCACGATCACGTCCGGCGCCGTTGCTTCCATCCAGAGGCTCGCCAGCGAGGGAACGACGTGGACCCATGTCGCGCGCGTGGAGCGCAGCCACGGGAGCACGCGGTCGGGCTGCTCGTCCATCGGGCCCGGCAGCAGCAGGCACGCGCCGCTCGTGATCGGCAGGAACACGTCGCGCAGCATCACGTCGAACGACACGCGGGTCAGCGCGGCGCATCGATCGCTCGGCGACGCACCGAACGCCGCGCGCTGCCACGCGATGAAGTGCGCGAGGCCATGATGCGCGCCGAGCACGCCCTTCGGTGCGCCGGTCGATCCCGACGTGAAGAAGATGTAGGCCGGGTCGCGACGACCTGCCGCGCCACTCCAGCCGCGCGCGTCGGCGATGGCGTCATCCACGGACGCGTTCTCGCATTCGGCGGGCACGATCGTGTGCGGCATCGCGCGTGCCCACGCCGGCAGCCCCCGCCGCCCGACCCAGAGGACGTGTCGCGCCCGCGCGCGCTGCGCCAGCAACGCCGCGCGGTCGCCGGGGAACTCCGCGTCGATCATCAGCAACACGCCGCGCGCGGCGAGCGTGCCGAGCATCGCCGCGATGAGGCCTGGCGAGCGGCCGCGCCCTCCGACGGCGACGACCGCGCCAGGTTCGAGTCCCGTGCCGAGCAACGCCCGCCGCACCTCGCCCGCGCTCGCGACGAGCGCGGCATACGTCGTCACGCGCGGGCCCTGCTCGATCGCGGCCGCGTCAGGCGCTGCGGCCGCCTGCCCGACAACGGTCTCGACGACCGTCGGATACTCGGGCGGCGCGATCGGGACGCGCGCATCCACGCCGCCGAGCGGCGCGCGAGGGGTGGCGAGACTCACGCAGCCTCGACGTGCCGGCGAATCAGCTCGGCCGCACGCGCGACGACTGCGTCGATCCCTTCGAGGGCGATCCGCTCGGAGGGCGCATGCGTCGACACGAGATCCTCGATGATCGCCTGCTGGCGGCGGATCTCGGTGTGCAGCAGCTCGGGCTTGTCGCGCTGAATCAGGGCCGGGTCACGCTGGAGAAACAGCATCAGATCGGGCTGAGGAACCAGCAGCTCGAGCCAACGTACCACACGGCGCGGCAGCGCGCGATGTCCGTACAGGTAGTGAAAGTCGAAGTATGAGCGATCGAATATGAGCAAATCCTCGGTCTTTTTCCGCCGGAGCGCAAGTCTGGACAATCCCATGTCGATCGCATGCCAGGCGACGACGATGAAGGACTGCCAGGCCGGCAGGGCCGCCGACGCGACGTTGCTTGGCGGCGTCGGGTGCCGGCGCTCCCACCACATGATGAATCGGCCGAAGACGTTCTCGAACGGGGGCAGCACGTTCAAGGACCACCGCACCACGCGGCGGCGGTCGAACGGGAGCTCGCTCCACTCCGCGAGGCGCGTCGCGACAGTTGTTTTCCCGGAGCCGTCGGGGCCCAGCAGCACGACACAGAACGGGCGTCGCCGCCTCATGCGAGTGGCCCCATGAAGACGAGCGCGGCGTCGCGAACGGGCGACGCCACCGCGCCGACGTAGCCGCGGCACGGCTCGAAATGGCGCGTCCACCAGTCGCCGGCGTCACGCCACGCATCGTCGTGTACGACCACGCGCGCCGCGCGCTCGATATCGACCGTGAATGCGTCGAGCGGGATCGCCAGCCCGACGCCGAGCGCCTTCACGTACGCTTCCTTTGCGGTCCACGCTCGGAAGAAGGCCTCCACGCGCTCGTCGGGCGGCAGCGCTTCCAACGTCGCGCGCTCCGCCCGCGCGAAGTTCCGCGCGGCGAGATCGTCGAGGTATGGGATGAGCCGTATCGCTTCGACGTCCACGCCGACGGCCCCCGCACCGGAGACCGCGATCACGGCGACGTCCGCGGAGTGTGAGACGCTGAATGGCGGTTCGTCGCCCGAGACGCGCGGCTTGCCGTGCGCCCCCAGCTCGAAGACCACGGCGGCGGGATCCGCCCCCAGGTAGCGCGCGAGCACGGCGCGCACGGCGGCACGCGCGAGAACGAATCGGCGCCGCAGGTGGTCGCCGCGATACCGCGCCGCGCGCGCGTGCTCGTCGGGCGACAGCGTACGCTCGGCGGACGCGATCGCGTCGGGCGGCGCGTCGAGGCGCGTCGTCCAGACGTGAATGCTGCCGGGTTGTAGGCTCAGGGTGTGCGACGGCACGGCGGGAGGGGGCGCGCCGTTCAGGACTCCACGCGCGCGAGAGTCGTCATTCGCCCGCTCGTGGCCGCGTGCCCTGCGCCAGCTCTTCCATCTTCTTGCGCAGCGAGAGCGGGCGCATGTCGGTCCACACCTGTTCTATGAATGCGAGGCACTCCGCTTTCGTGCCGGTCTTGCCGGCATCGCGCCACCCGAGCGGATTTTCCCGGTGCGCCGGCCAGATCGAATATTGCTCTTCATGATTGACTACGACCTTGTAAAGTGTAGTATCCTCTCGCTCGTCATCCACGATCTCACCTCTGGCGGGACGGGTCGCACGATGTTCGGTAGGGGCGTACAACATACCGCCGCCGACGTCCGTTGTCACCGCCGCCGTTGCCCCGACTAACGCTGCGCTCCTCGGCTCCCCCACCTCTCGCCCGGATCCTGCTCGACGCGACCAGCGGCCAGCGCCGCGGGCTCGTGGCAATGGCGGGGATCTCCGGACTCGCGAACGCAGCGCTCCTCGCCATCGTCAACGCCGCCGCCGAATCCGCGGCCGCGAATGGCGTGAGCCTGCGCCTGCTCATTCTGTTCGCGATCACGCTCGCGCTGTTCATCATCGCGCAGCGGTACCTGTACGAGCGGAGCGCGCTGATCGCCGAGGGCGTCGTCGACAACCTGCGCCGTCGCCTCGCGGCGCGCATCCGCGACTCCGAGCTGCTCTCGGTCGAGCAGCTCGGCAAGTCGGTGCTCTACGAGCGCCTGACGCGCGAGGCCGCGGTGCTGAGCGAGAAGCAGGGCACGCTCATCGCCGCGCTCCAGTCGGCGCTGTTGATCGTGTTCGCCATGATCTACATGGCGACGCTCTCCGTCGCCGCGCTGCTGCTCACGATCGCGGTGGTGATCGTGGGCTTCTTCATCTATCAGAGCTCGGAGCGCGAGGCGACGGCGGCGCACCAGCGCGCCGCGGCGAAGGAAGTCGAGTTTCTCAATGCCGTCACCGACGAGATCGACGGCTTCGTCGAGCTGAAGATGGACCGCGCGCGCAGCGCCGGCATGGGCGAGGAGCTGGACGCCGTGTCGCGCTCCGTGCGCGACGTGAACGTCGACGCGCTCGGGATCTTCATTCAGCGCTACATCTTCTCGCAGAGCTTCTTTCTCTGTCTCGTCGGCGCGATCGTCTTCGTGCTGCCGCGCGTCGTGCCGTCGTACGGGCTCGTGATCCAGGAGTTGGCGACGACGATCCTCTTCATCGTCGGACCGCTCGGCAACGTCGTCGGTGCGTTCCCGGCGTGGAACAAGGCCAACGTCGCGATGGGCAACATCATCGAGCTCGAGGACACGCTCGCGCGCGGCTCGGTGCCGGCGCCGAATCCCGCGACGGTGATTCCGCTCGCGACGCCGATCCGCGAGGTGCAGCTCGAGCGCGCCGTGTTCAGCTATCCCGATACCGGGGACGGCGCGTTCACCGTCGGGCCGGTCGACGTGGAGGCGCGCACCGGCGAGATCCTGTTCGTCGTCGGCGGCAACGGCAGCGGCAAGTCGACGCTGCTCAAGATGCTCATCGGGCTGTACCCGTTCAGCGCCGGCCGCCTGATCGCGGACGGACGCGAGGTCGGCCGCGGCGTGATCGAGAGCTACCGCGAGCAGTTCAATGTCATCCTGAACGACTTCCACCTCTTCCGCCGCCTGTACGGGCTCGATCCCGCGGTGGTGCAGCCGCGGTTCGACGAGCTGCTGCGCGAGATGAATCTCGACCGGAAGACGGCGCTGGTGGACGGCCGCTTCACGACGCTCGAGTTGTCCACGGGCCAGCGGAAGCGCCTCGCGCTCGCCATCGCACTTCTCTGCGACCGGCCGTTCTACGTGTTCGACGAGTGGGCGGCCGATCAGGATCCGGAGTTCCGTGAGCACTTCTACAACGTGATCCTTCCCCGCCTCAAGGCGAACGGCCGCGGCGTGATCGCCGTGACGCACGACGACCGATACTTCCACCTCGCCGATCGCGTCGTGCGCATGGAGTATGGCATGATCCGCCCCGTCGACGTCTCGCGTCCCAAGCGCCCTCGCACCAGGAGCCGGACCTCGCATGCGTAACGCCGTCCTCGCGGTCCGACGCTGGATCTATCGCAACCGACTGCGGATCACGGTGCTGTTCCTCATCGTGCTCGCGCTCGTCGTCGCCTTCTCCAATCGCATCGTCGTCGTGGTGCAGTCCGGACAGGTCGGCGTGAAGTTCAGCCGGCTCACCGGTACCGAGGTCGGAAAGGTCTACGACGAAGGGCTGCAGGTGATGTGGCCGTGGGACAAGATGTTCCTCTATGACACGCGGCTGCAGCAGCGCGTCGACACGATCGACATGTACGCTGCGGATGGGCTGCAGCTTCACATTCTGCTCTCGACGCAGTTCCACATCCCCCGCGACCAGGTCGCGCGCCTGCAGGAGACGGTCGGACCGGACTACGTCCGCCGCATCGTGCAGCCCGACGTGATTGCCGCCGTGCGGTCGGTGATCGGCAACTACACCGAAGACAACATCTACGCCACCGACGAGTCGGGCGTGCTCCAATCGCTCCAGAGCACCGCTTCCCATCAGTCGAATGCGATCCGCTACGATGGAATAAAGATCATCTCGCTGACGCTGCCCGATTCGATCCAGCGTGCGATCCAGTACAAGATCGCCGAGCAGCAGCTCGCCAGAACACAGGGCTATCGCATCCAGACCGCCCAGGGCGAGGCGAGGCGCAAGGCGATCGAGGCGCAGGGCTATGCGGACTTCGCGCGCATCAGCGGCATTCCGGCGCTCAGCCTGCGTCAGCTCGAGGCGGCCGAAGCCTTCGCCAAGTCGCCGAACTCGAAGCTGATTCTGTACGGCGGCGGCCTCGGACAGACGCCGCTGCTGCTCAATGGCAAGCAGCTCCCGTAAGATCCCGCGCTCTCAGGAGAGAACCATCATGCCATTTTCCATCTTGCAGAATCCGCTCTTCGCGGCGCTGTACATCGGATTCGCGGTGCTCGTGGGATTCTTCGGCCGGCGGCGCGTGTTCGGCTTCTGGGGCTTCTTCCTGCTCTCCATCTTCCTCACGCCGCTGATCATCGGCCTGATTCTCATTCTCGCCGCCCCCGATCCGGACGCGCGCGAGAAGGAGCGCCAGAACTGGCTCAAGATGAACGGCATGCGCTGAGGCACGCGTCCGGCGCGCCGCGGCGTCGGCCGGGTCGAACCATTCGTCGTTGCCCTGCCCCCTTTTCAGGAGGTCGTATGGCTACCGCAGCACCCCCGCTTCCCGTCGGCGGCTACGTTGGCTCAAAGCAGGAACGCGCCGAACACGCAATGCGACGGGCGATGCTCCTGTCGTTCGGCGCCGGCTTCATCCCGGTGCCCTGGGTGGACGTGGCGGGAATCTCCGCCGCGCAGCTCAACATGCTGCACCGGATGGCCGAGATCTACGGAATCCCGTTCCGCGAAGATTGGGGCAAGGCCGTGATCGGCGCACTGCTCGGCGGCGTGTCCGCCCGCTGGATCGCCGACAGCGTGATCGGCACCGGCGCCAAGCTCGTTCCGCTCGTCGGCAACGTGATCGCGTACGCCACGCTCCCGGTCGCGGCCGCGGCGACGAGCTACGCGGTTGGCAAGATCTTCATTCAACATTTTGAAAGTGGCGGCACCTTTCTGGACTTCGAGCCGAGCCGCGTGCGCAATCATTTCGCGCACTACTACGCCGAAGGCAAGCGCGTGGCCAAGCAGACGCTCGCCGGCACCGCCCCCGGCCCCGCCCCCGCAAAATGAGCACGGTATTCCCACCCCCCATGGCCGCACCTTCCCGCTGCCGCTCGCCCCGCCGGTTCGCCGCGGTTGTCGCCGTGCTGCTGACGCTCGCCGCCGGCACCCCTGCCCGTGCGCAAGGCGCCAGCCCCACGGGACCGCTCGTCTCGCTCAAGCTCGCGGACGGCAGCATTGTCGTCGGCCGCGTGGTGAAACAGGATGACGCGGTCGTCACGCTCGACACCGAGCTCTTTGGCGTGCTCGCGATCCCCCGCGGCAAGATCACGCAGTTGCTCTCGACCAGCGGCGCGCCCAGCGCGTCCAAGGCGGCGGTGCACTGGTCCCGCACCGCCACCGTGCGCGGGATGTACTCGAGCGCCGTCGTTCCCGGCTACATCGGCGAAACAAAGGGCTTGCAGGTCGAGGCCAAGGTCGTGCGCCGGAGCGCCATCGCGTCGGAGACATTCCGTGCGAAGTCGTCGTACCAGAAGACCTCGCCGAGTCCCGCGTCGGTCGACGAAGGGTCAGCCGAGCTGCTGCTGACGCGCTCGATCCGCGGGCCGTTCCATCTGCTCAGCGAATCCGAGCTCGATCGGAACCGCCTGCAGGAGATCGACTATCGATTCACCGAGCACCTCGGCATCGGGTGGAACCCGATCTCGACCAAGACCGCGTGGCTGCTCCTCGCTCCCGGCATCGCGTACACGCAGGAGCAGGCCCCCGATTCGTCGCGCATCCGCAACGTGGCCGGCGGTGCGTTCGAGGATGCGAATGGGCTCGGGATGGGCATGTACGAAGCGGTCGACCTCACAATCATCGACGGCTTGTCGCTCGATCAGGATCTGCTCACGATCCACGGCTTCGACGGCACCCCGCGCCTGCAGTACACGGGCAACGTGAACCTGATCGGCATGGTCACCAAGTGGTTCGGGCTGTCGATCGGCTACAGCCGCCGCTACGACAGCACGCTCCCGGCACCGATCAAGCGCACGCTCGACGAGCTGACCTCGGGCGTGCAGATCAGCTTCTGATCGCCAAGCTCCGGAAACGGGAACGGGACGCCGCGCACTCGCGCGGCGTCCCGTTTTGCGTCGGGCGCGAGACTACGCCGGCTGCGGAGCCGCGCCTGCGCTCGGCGCCGCCTTGATGCCCTCGCGCATCGCGCGAGCGACGGATGGATCGGCGGGGTTGAAGTTCTCCAGCGTGCCGCCCATCTCGAAGTGGGTGATGAACACGTTCCCGATCGCGTATGCCACGACCGACGCGTAGACCGGCTTGAGGAGCACGCCGATGGGACCGAGCCAGCGGAACCGGCTCGCGACGTACCCGGGCACGCCGTGGCTGAACGCGGTGAAGCCGCCGATCAGGCCGATGACGAGCACCTTCGTGCGCGCCTCGTCGAATGACACGTCGTACAGCTTCGCCAGGTCGGCGATCATCTTCACCTGCACGCCGACGGTAACCGCCATCTCCACGGGAAGGATGGGGATCAGTCCAGCCCCGGCTCCGTAGACCGCGTACTTCCGGGTGATCGCCAGCGCCTCGGCAGCTCTCGATGCCATCAGGGCCACTCCACGTAATGAGGGATTTCTAAGGGGTGAGCCGCATCGGCGAGGGTCGCCGACCGGCGAACATTCTACGTCGTTCGGGCGCCGCCGACAAGAACGCGCCGCACAGCGCGGCTCCCCCCCGACGGCCGCGCCGAAAGTCCCCACTGGCACGCACGGCCGGAGGGTCCCATCTTAGTGCCAGTGTACGCCGTATGAGCATTTGCAGTATGCGCCCAGGCGGGCGCGCCGACGCTGGTGTTTCGCACGACCATCCCTCGCGGAGACCGCAGCCATGGCCACAGCGGCAGAACCCATCGCCCCTGAAGTTCCGACCCTCACGCGCGCCGAGCGCGCGGATCACGCCATGCGCCAGGCGATGCTCTGGTCATTCGGCGCTGGCTTCGTGCCCTCGCCGGCCTTCGACGTGGCGGCGATCGGCGGGATCCAGCTCAACATGCTGCACGATCTCGGGCGCATCTACGACGTGCCGTTCCGCGACGACGTCGGCAAGAAGCTCCTCGCGGCACTGATCGGCGGCGTCGGCGCGCGCTGGTTCTCGGACACGTTCCTCGTTTCCGCGCTCAAGCTGATCCCCGTCGCCGGCACCCTCCTGGCCTACGCCGCCATGCCGGCGTCCGCCGCGGCGAGCACGTACGCCGTTGCGAAAGTGTTCATTCAACACTTCGAATCGGGCGGCACGTTCCTCGACTTCGACCCGGCCAAGGTCAAGGCCTACTTCGCGCAGCAGTACGCCGAAGGCAAGCGCGTCGTGTCCGAGACGATGGGCGTGAAGAAGCCCGCTCCGGCCAAGTAAGCCTCTCGGGGGCGCGCCGACGGATCGAGCGCGCCCCCTCGTCGGTCCCGCCTCACCAGATGCCGTCGCCCCATTCATGGTTCGCGCCCCCGTCGGCGCGGATCGATCCCGCCGTGCGCCTCTTCTGCCTCCCGCACGCGGGCGGCGGCGCCTCGATCTACCGGCCGTGGATCGCGCGCCTCACCGCGATCGACGTCCAGCCCATCCAACTCCCCGGTCGCGAGACCCGCGTCCGCGAGCCCGCGTTCACGCGCATGGACGATCTCGTCGGCGCACTCGCCGATGCGATCGCGCCGCGACTCGATGCGCCGTACGCGATCTTCGGCTACAGCATGGGCGCGCTCATCGCGTTCGAGCTCACGCGGGAGCTGCGCCGGCGCCGGGCGCGATCGCCGCTGCACCTTCTCGTCGCCGCGCGCGGCGCCCCGCGACTCGCCTCCCGCCGCCCGCCGATCCACGGCCTCGACGACGCGGCGTTCGTCGCCGAGCTGCTCACCTGGAACGGCGTGCCCGCCGAGATCGCAGCCGACCGCGATGCGCTCGCGTTCTTTCTCCCGTTGCTGCGCGCGGACATGACCCTGTGCGAGCGCTACGTCTACCGCGAGGAGCCGCCACTGGACGTGCCGATCACGGCGTTCGGCGGCGCAACCGATCCCGACGCGACGCCGGAGGAGCTCGCGGCCTGGGCGCACGAGACGACCGCCGGGTGCGCGCTGCGCACGTTCCCCGGTGGCCATTTCTTCATTCGCGACGAGCGCGATGCGCTGCTCGCCGCGGTGGAACAGGCCCTGGCTCGCCCGGCGGGGTGAGCCACCCAGAAGCGCGAGCACAAGCGGTTCACCAGAAAACACAAAGCCCGCGCGTTTGCGCGGGCTCTGTGCATCGTCTTGCTGATGGAGGCGCCGGGAATTGAACCCGGGTCCGAGAATAGATCGACCACAGCTACTACGTGCGTAGTCCGCCGTTGAATGTCCCCGCGCGCTGGTCGGCAGACCACCCACTCGCGAGTAAGCCTCCTTGATCTCGCCGGCCCGCCGGAGGCGGTCGTGCCAGCTATCCCGGATTTCCGATACCTAAGAAGCCGCCCCGGGCGGGCTTCCTCCTAGGCACTTGCAGGCGTAGCTAGAAGTTACGCGGCAAGGGCGAAGTTGTTGTTCGCAGTTGGATTTTTGCCGAGTGTTTTACCAGGTTCCCGACGACCTGGGCACGCAGCCACGGCTTCACTTACCCCGTCGAAGCCAGTCGCCCCCGTGAGATCAAAGCTAACCGGTTGCCGGTGAATAATCAATCGCCGTCCCGTTCACTTCGCCTTATAAAGTGCTGGCGTGACATGGTTTGGCCTGATTACTCTCACGCAGTTTCTACCAGCTGACTTCGCCTCGTACAGCGCTCGGTCCGCCGCGAGCATGAGCCAGTCGCCATACGGGACGGGCGCCGGATACGTCGCGACGCCGAGCGAAGCCGTTACGCCGATGCTCTCGGTCCCATGGCGCGCCGGCCCGCTCTCGAGCGCAACCCGGAGTCGCTCGGCGAGCTCGGCAGCCCCCTGCTCCGCCGTTTGCGGCAGCAGCACGGCGATCTCCTCCCCGCCATACCGAGCGCACAGATCCACGTTCCGCACGGTGTCACGGAGGATGTGCGCGACATGCCGGAGCACTACGTCCCCTGCATCGTGCCCGAGCCGATCGTTGATCGACTTGAAGTGATCGAGGTCGACCATGATGAGGGAGCACGATCCGCCAAAGCGGTCCGTCTCGGCGACGACGCGACGGAGCTGCTCATCGAAGTGCCGACGGTTGGCGAGCCCGGTGAGCGGGTCGGTCCGCGCGCGGATGCTCACCTCTTCGATCTCCCAGACGATCTCCAGCGGGCCCCGAGCGATCGCGGCGAGCAGGCCCATGTTCCGCGACTCGTGCTGTCCGGCGTCCCCCGGCTGCTTTCCTTCCACGACGAGCGCGCCGATCGTCGTGTTGCCGCTGACGATCGGCGTGATCACCACCGATCCCGTTTCGCGCGGGAGGCCGCCGAACGGGCAATTGCTCACCGTCGCGGCGCGAGCGTCGTCGAGCGTCATCGGCAGGCCGGCGAGGCACGCCTTCCCGACGAGCGAATCGGCCGTCACGTGGAATCCAGGCTCGAGGTCCCCGGGGGGCGAGATCGCCTGCAGCACGCCATGTTGATCCGCGGCGTTCCATCGCACGAGCCCCGCGGTCGGGGCGGACGTGACGTCGCGCGCAGTCTCGCACAACGCGTTGCCGAGCGCCTCCGCGCTCCGGTGCCCGTGCAGCCGCCGCACGGCGTCGAGGAGCGCGCCGCTCTGGCGCATGTGCCGGCCGTACTCGCGCCGCAGATCGAAGAGCTGAATCAGATTCGACATCTGCGCGGCGAAGCGCGGCATCCACGCGCGCGCCGCGTCGCGATCGAATCGCATGCCCGTCGCGGAGCTGATGGTGAGCACGCCGTGCAGATGCGACGGGCCGTTGACGGGCGCCGAGGCGAGCGTCGGCGCCTCGTCGGGTCCCGCGAGCTGGACGGTCGCTTCCTCGGCGCTCCAGCGCACGAGCGGCCCCCACGCGCGCACGTCGAAGTAGGCGGGACGCGGCTCGCCCTCGGTCGACCACGCGCTCGGGACGAGCGTCTGCCGCGCTTCGACCCATCGCCAGAAGATCGCTTCGTCCGCGTTCGCGAGATCGCGGATGTCGCGCAGCACGCGATCGAGCACCTCGAGGTCGTACGTCGCTTCCTTGGTCTCGACCAACTCCTGCACGTCGCGCCGGAGCGCCGTGGAGCGCGCCGGCGTGAAGGCCGGACTCCGCGTGGACGAGAGGTGCGCCTCGACGCGCGAGACGGCCGAGCGCCGCGACTCCGCGCGCCGATCGCGAAGCCGCCATGCACGCATGCCCGCGGCGCCGATCACGATGCCGGCGCCCACCGCCAGGAGGGCGACGGTGAGAAAACTCTGAAGGAAGTGCGTGTGCCCTACCCGTGGGTGATGCGTGAGGCGGCCACCGCCGCTCCAAACCCGTTGTCAATGTTCACGACCGTGATGCCCGCGGCGCAACTGTTGAGCATCGTGAGCAGCGGCGCGATGCCGCCGAACGCCGCTCCGTAGCCGACGCTCGTCGGCACGGCGATGACGGGCGCCCGCACCAGTCCTCCGACCACGGACGGGAGCGCGCCGTCCATGCCGGCGATCACGATCACCACCGCCGCCGAGGCCAGCTCGTCGCGTTTCGCGAGGACACGATGGATGCCCGCCACACCGACGTCTGTGATGCGCGCCACGCAATCGCCGAGCGCGCCGAGCGTGACGGCGCACTCCTCGGCGACGGGCAAGTCGCTCGTGCCAGCCGTGACGACGGCGACCGTGCCGGTGCCGCGCGGCGGCGGCTCCCTCGCCGGCAGGTACGCGGTGCGGCCGAGCGCGTTGTGCTCGATCCCTGGCAGGCGCTCCGCGAGCAGCTCGGCGGCGCCCGCGGGGAGCCGCGTCACCAGAAGGCCGTCGCCGGTCGCCGCGATGCGCTCGGCGATGTCGCGGATCTGCTCGGGCGTCTTGCCTTCGCCGTATATGACTTCTGGAAAGCCCTGCCGCAGCGCACGGTGATGATCGATCGTGGCGAACGGCAGGCTCTCCACCGGCGCGAACGCGAGCGCGTCGAGGGCACGGCCGACGTCGATCGATCCGTCCGCGACGCCGTGCAGCAGGTCGCGGACGCGCTCGCGATGCATGCCTACGCCGCCTCGAGCGGCTCGACGGGTTCCGCGGCGCGCGAATCGCCATCGAGGTAGCGCTCGCGGTTCCGCAGGTAGTCCTCGAAGATGCCCTCCACCTCGCCGAGCGAGGTGACGGCGTGGAGCCGCTTGCGGAGGTTCGCCGATCCGGGAAGCCCCTTCACGTACCAGCCGAGGTGCTTGCGGAACTCGAGTGCCGCGCCGCGCCGATCGGGCTCGTACTCGTTCGCCATGTGCGCGTGATCGAGCGCGATGGCGAAGCGCTCCTCCACGGCGGGATCGGGCCGCTTCGGGCGGCCGGCGAGGAGGTCCTTCGTTTGGTCGAAGATCCACGGCTGGCCGAAGGCGCCGCGTCCGATCATGATGCCCGCGCAGTTGGTCACGCGCTGCATGCGCACGGCGTCTTCCGGCGTCTTGATGTCGCCGTTGCCGAGCACCGGGATCTCGAGCGCCGCGACCACGGCGGCGATCTCCTCCCAGCGCGCGCTGCCGCTGTACATCTGCGTGCGCGTGCGCGCGTGCAGCGTGAACGCGCGCGCGCCGGCGTCCTGCATGCGGAGCGCGATGCCCACGGGATCGCGCGTCTCTTCATTCCAGCCGCTGCGCGTCTTCACGGTCACGGGAAGGTGCGTGCTGCGCGCGACCGCGCGGATGATCTCCTGCACGAGATCGAGATCCTTGAGACATCCGGAGCCGCCGTTCCGCTTCACGACCTTCTTGACGGGGCAGCCGAAGTTGATGTCGATGAATTCCGGCTGGAAGACGTCGGTGACGAACGCCGCGGCCTCGCCCATCGCCTGCGGATCGGCGCCGAAAATCTGGACTCCGATCGGGCGCTCGTCGGCGCCGAAGCGCAGCTTGCTCACCGTGGCGGGATTCTCGCGACGGATGCCCTCGGCCGAGAGAAATTCCGTGACCACGACGTCCGCGCCGAAGCGACGGCAGATGCGCCGGAAGGGTGACTCCGACACGCCGGCCATGGGCGCGAGGTAGAGCGGAAGGTCCGCGGAAAGCGGAAACGGAAACCGTTTCATGCCTTCAAGTTAAGGAAGCGCGGAAGTCCAAGCAATATCAGCATTTGACACACGTTCCGGGCCTGGATAACTTCGCAGGTTCAAACGACGACAACGACCGCGAACAGGCGGATAGATAGATGGAACTGCGCGAGTTCTTCAGCGAAGACGCAATCAAGCTCGACCTTGCGGGTACGACCAAGGACGACATTCTGCGCGAACTCATCGGGCTGCTCAAGCTCGACGAGAAATCCGAGGGCATGCTGTTCAAGATGCTCAAGCGCCGGGAAAACCTCGGCTCGACGGGCATCGGACGCGGCATCGCGATCCCCCACTGCCGCTCGCTGGTGGTGAACAAGCTCCGGGTGGCGTTCGGCCGGAAGAAGGAAGGCGTCGACTTCAAGGCGATCGACGAGAAGCCGGTGCACTTCTTCTTCCTCATCGTCGCACCGCCGCTCGAGGTCTCGAACCAGTACCTGCCGGTGCTCGGGAAGATCGCGCAGTTCAGCAAGGAGCCCGACGTGCCGCAGCGGCTGCTCGAGATCACCGAGCCGAAGCAGTTCCTGGCGCTGCTCGAGGAAAAAGGCGTCTAGCTGAACAGCGCGACCCAGTAGATGGTCGCGAGCAGCGCGGCGATGCCGGCCCAGAAGTAGACGAACCCGATGCCGAGCTCCTTGAGGAGCGTTCGGCCAATCGTGCCGCCGTACGTCCGGCGGAACGCGATCGTCGCGTAGACGGGAATCCAGACCAGCTCGATCATCTGCGCGACGTCCATCACGGGACGCAGGTGCGTGAAGCGCGCGAGCACGCCTATGGTGAGCGCGAGAAACAGGAACGCGTGCAGGTGCACCGCGAAGTACAGGTGCTCGGGATACTTTCGCTTGCGGTAGAAGATCGCGACGATCGCCGCGAACACCGGCAGCAGCGCGAACAGCATGCGCGGCATCGTGTCCTGCAGGCCGCGCTTGAATCCCGCGGGATCGAGCACGACGCGCCGCAGGAAGGGTTGGAAAATCCGCGGCGCCTTCGCGATGTCCGCGAGCGCGGAATCACGCTTCGCGCCCGAGAGCGGCTGCTGCGAGCTCACGGCGTTTCGCTCGGCCGTCGTCACGCGCCCGGCCGCCGTCGGGGGCGTGGGTGCGGTGGGATCCGTGGTCACGATGCGAATGGCACCCAGGTCCACCGTCCCCGCCACCTGCGGAGTCGGCGCGGCCGCGGCGAGCACGAAGTACACGAGGCTCGCCATCAGGTAGAGCCGCAGCGGTGAGAGATACCGCGCGCGGCGTCCCTCGAGAAAATCACGCGTGAGCGCGCCGGGACTCAGGAACAGCTTGCGCACCGTCGCCGCGAAGCGTCCGTCCCAGCCCGAGAGCTCCCAGAACGCGTCGATCACGAGCTCGCGCACGCTCGGATACGGCGGGACGTCGCGCTGGCCGCACGCCGAGCAGAATGGCCCGATGAGCGGCGTGCCGCAGTTCAGGCAGGCACTCGACCGCGACTCGGGCGGTTGCAGCTTCTCGACGAACGCTTTCGGCGCGCGGAGCGTTGGCATCGCGGCACTACTCCCATTCGATGGTCGCCGGCGGCTTGGAGCTCACGTCGTAGACCACGCGATTCACACCACGGACTTCGTTGATGATGCGATTGGAGATACGCCCCAGCACGTCGTGTGGGAAGTGGTACCAGTCGGCCGTCATGCCGTCGGTGCTGGTGACGGCGCGGAGCGCGACGACGTTCTCGTAGGTCCGGTAGTCCCCCATCACGCCCACGCTGCGCACCGGGAGCAGCACGGCGAACGCCTGCCAGATCTCGTCGTAGAGGCCGGCGTTTCGAATTTCCTCGAGATAGATCGCATCGGCGCGGCGCAGCACGTCGAGCGCCTGGTCGTTCACGGCGCCGAGCACGCGAATGCCGAGCCCAGGTCCCGGGAACGGGTGTCGCCCGACCATCTCCTCAGGCAGGCCGAGCTCGCGCCCGACGTTGCGCACCTCGTCCTTGAACAGCTCGCGGAGCGGCTCGATCAGCTTGAACTTCATGTCCGGCTTGAGGCCGCCCACGTTGTGATGCGTCTTGATCGTGACCGACGGGCCGCCGCGCGGCGAGAACGACTCGATCACGTCGGGATAGAGCGTCCCCTGCACGAGGAACTCGGCGTCCTTCCCCGCACCGCTCGTCGCTTCCTCGAACACGTCGATGAACGTGTGGCCGATGATCTTGCGCTTCGCTTCCGGCTCGTCCACCCCGGCGAGCGCATCGAGGAATCGCTGCGACGCATCGACCGTCACGAGCGTGATGCCGAGGTTCGCGCGGAACGTCCGCTCGACCTGCTCGCGCTCGTGCAGGCGCAGCAGCCCCGTGTCCACGAAGACGCAGGTGAGCTGGTCGCCGATGGCCTTGTGCACGAGCGCCGCGGCCACTGACGAGTCGACGCCGCCCGACAGCCCGCAGATCACCCGCGCCGAGCCGACCTGCGCCCGGATCTTCGCGATCTCGCCTTCGACGAACGCGCCCGGCGTCCACGAGGGCGTGGCATGACAGATATTGAATAAGAAATTGGATATCAGCTCGCCGCCGCGCGGCGTGTGCGCCACCTCGGGGTGGAACTGCACCCCGAAGATCGGCCGGCTCCGATGCCGCATAGCGGCGATCGGCACGCTCGGGCTCGAGGCGGTGACGACGTAGTCCGGCGGCGGCACGTCGACGTGGTCGCCGTGGCTCATCCACACCGTCATCGTCTCGCCGGCCGCGAAGCCGTCGAACAATCCGCTCGGCTCGTCGACCGTGAGCTCGGCGCGGCCGTACTCGCGCCGTCCGGCGCCGATCACTTGTCCGTTCGCGAGCCGCGCCACGAGCTGCATCCCGTAGCAGATGGCGAGCACCGGCGCCACGTCGAGGATGCCCGGATCCGCCGTCGGCGCCCCCTCCTCATAGACCGAGTTCGGTCCGCCGCTCAGGATGATCCCGGTGGGATTCCACTCCCGGATCCAGTCCAGGCTGCGCGTGGGCGGATGGATCTCCGAGTACACCCGCGCCTCGCGAACGCGCCGCGCGATGAGCTGAGTGAACTGTGAACCGTAGTCGATGATGAGGATGCGGGAGGTCACGTGCGGGCGGCGGGGGGTGAGGGTCGGCGAACGGTCAGGTCTTCCACTCCGGGCCGGTGAGCGTGAGGAACTCCACGTCACGGCTGTCGAGGTCGAGGATCGCGGCCGACGGCGTGCCGTAAAGCCAGCCGCACGCTTCGCCCGGATTGATGATGAGCGTGTCGCCGCGCGTCTTCATCTCCTGTTGGTGCGTGTGGCCGTGCACCACGATCTCGTGCCCATCGATCGAGCGCTGGCTCACGTCCCCGATGTCGTGCACGAGCAGCACGCGATGGCCGCCCATCTCGAACGAGTGCGGCGACTCGAACAGCTCGGCGCCGAACGCCGCCTGCGCCCGCGAGATCAGGCCCTCGTGATCCCCGTCGTTCTTGCCGAACACGCCGGCGACGCTCAGGTGCGCATCCTCGAACGCGCGCAGCGCGAACGGCGAGCAGTAGTCGCCCGCGTGGAGCACCATGCCCACACCGGCCGCCTGCATCTGGCGCACGAGCTCGGCGATGGCCGGCAGCCGGTCGTGCGTATCCGCGATCAGCCCAACGCGCATCAGCGTCTCCTCCCCGTGGTCCACTCCGGTTGAGCGATCTCGAGCCGCGTCAGGTCCTCGTACTGCTCCCGCGCGGTGATCACGGCATAGCGGTCGCCGTCGACCAGCACCTCGGCGGGCCGGCAGCGGCTGTTGTAGTTGGACGCCATGGCGTAGCCATAGGCGCCCACGTCGCACACCACGAGCTGCTCGCCGGGTTGAACATCGTCGAGCTGGCGGTCGAGCGCCAGGAAGTCGCCGCTCTCGCACACCGGGCCGACCACGTCCGCGGTGACCTGGTCCGGACGCTCGCGCATCGGCAGGATGCGGTGATAGGCGCCGTAGTGCGAGGGCCGGAGCAGCTCCGTCATCCCGGCGTCGGCTACCACGTATTCCTTGCCGCCGCTGTGCTTGCGATAGAGCACCTGCGTCACGAGCGCCGCCGCATTGCCGATCACGAACCGGCCCGGCTCCATGATCAGCTTCAGGCCCGTCTCGCGCACGGTCGGCAGCACCAGCTCGGCGAAGCGCTGCAGGTCCGGCGGCTGCTCGGTGTCGTAGCGCACGCCCAGGCCGCCGCCGATGTCGAGGTACTCGAGGCCGTCGATCCCCCGCTGCTTCAGCTCCGCGAAGATCGACGCCAGCCGCTCGGTGCCTTCGCGGTAGGGATCGATCCGCGAGAGCTGCGAGCCGATGTGCATGTCGAGGCCGAGGAGCTTCACGTGCTGCAGCGCCGCGATCCGTTCGGCGACGCGAACGACTTCGTCGTAGGGAATGCCGAACTTGTGCCCGCGGCCGCCCGTCTTGATGTACTCGTGTGGCGTGTCGAGCATCACTTCGGGATTCACCCGCAGCGACACCGGCGCGGCGACGCCGCGCTCCGCGGCGAGCCGATCGATGATGTGGACCTCGTGCTCGCTCTCCGCGTTGAGCAGCAGGATGCCGGCGTCGAGCGCGTCGGCGATCTCGCGCTCCGTCTTCCCCACGCCGCCGAAGATGATGTCCTTCGGCGCGAATCCGGCGCGGAGCGCGCGGTGCAGCTCGCCACCCGAGACGACGTCCACCCCCGCGCCCAGCTCGCGCAGCACGCGCAGCACGCCGCGGCTGGAGTTGGCCTTGAGCGTGTAGTGCACGCGGTGCGGCACCGGTGCGAGCGTGCGATCGAGCAGCTCGTACCGGTCCCGGATGGTGGCCGCGCTGTAGACGTACACGGGCGTGCCCACGTCGCGGGCGATCTGCTCGAGCGACACGCCCTCGCAGTACATCGCCCCGTCGACGCGGGTGAAGCCGGTTTTCAGTACGCCTTGGCCCATACCGCCTCGGCGATCGCCGGCCGGCCGCATCGCAAGCAGGTCGCCGGCGGCTCCGCCGAGCGGAACTCCTCGTCGGGCAGCACGCGAATGGTGGCCTTCGTGTCTTCCTTGATCTGCGCCTCGCACTCCGGACTGCCGCACCAGCCGGCATAGACGAAGCCGCCCTTGCCGTCCATGAGGGCCCGGAAGTCATCGTAGCTGATCGCATGGCGGATGCTGTTCGCCTCGCGGCGCTCGCGCGCGGCGATCAGCATGTCTTCCTGAATGCGCATGAGCAGATCGGCCACGTCCTCGCCGATCGTGTTGAGCGAGACCGGCCGCTTCTCGCGGGTATCGCGCCGCACGAGGACCGCCTGGTTCTTCTCCAGGTCGCGCGGGCCGATCTCGAGCCGCAGCGGAATGCCCCGCAGCTCCCACTCGTAGTACTTGGCGCCGGGCTTGATCCCCTCCCGGTCGTCGAGGTGCACGCGCAGGCGGCCGGGCTCGCGGCGCTCCCACTCGGTGAGCGTGCGGACGATGCGCTCCGCCGCCTCGAGCATGCGGGAACGCTCATCCTCGCTCTTATATATGGGAACGATCACAAGCTCGATGGGCGCGAGCAGCGGCGGCACGCGGAGGCCGTTGTCGTCGCCGTGGGTCATCACCAGCCCGCCGACGAGGCGCGTCGAGACGCCCCAACTCGTGTTCCACGCGAACTCCTGCCCGCCGTGCTCCGCCTGGAACTTGAGGTCGAACGCCTTGGCGAAGTTCTGCCCCAGGTTGTGCGACGTGCCCGCCTGGAGCGCCTTGTTGTCCTGCATCATCGCCTCGCACGCGTAGGTGCGCAGCGCGCCGGCGAACTTCTCGGCGTCCGTCTTCTGGCCGGTGATGACGGGCATCGCCATCCAGCCTTCCATGAAGTCGCGGTACACGCCGAGCATGCGGCGCGTCTCTTCCTCGGCCTCGTCGTGCGTGGCGTGCGCGGTGTGCCCCTCCTGCCACAGGAACTCGAGCGTGCGCAGGAAGAGCCGCGTGCGCATCTCCCAGCGCACCACGTTCGCCCACTGGTTGATGAGCAACGGCAGGTCGCGGTAGCTCTGCACCCACTTCGAGAACATCGAGTAGATGATCGTCTCGGACGTGGGGCGGACGATCAGCGGCTCCTCCAGCTTCTTGCCGCCGCCGTGCGTGACCACGGCCGTCTCCGGCGCGAAGCCCTCGACGTGCTGCGCCTCCTTGTGCAGGAAGCTCTCCGGGATGAACAGCGGGAAGTACGCGTTCTTGTGGCCCGTCGCCTTGAACATGTCGTCGAGCGCACGCTGCATCCGTTCCCAGATGCCGTAGCCGTTCGGGCGAATGACCATGCAGCCGCGCACGGGCGAATAGTCCGCGAGCTCGGCGCGGAGCACCACCTCGTTGTACCACGCGCTGAAGTCGTCCGCGCGCGTCGTGAGTTTCTTGTCGTCAGCCATGGGTGCCTGCGATTACAGAGTGCTTGAGAGAAGCTGCGGATGCTCGCGTACCACCTCGACCAGTCGCTCGATCGACGGTCGGTCGCCCACCAGCTCGGCGAGCGTCGGCGAGGCCGTCTCGGCGAATGCATCGACGGCCAGCGCGTGACTCGTCGCGAAATCCGGCGCGAGCGTGACGAAGTACGTCGCCCCCGCCGAGTGTGACGCCTTGCGCTGTTTGCTGATCGACTGCTCGCGAAGCGCATACTCGACCGCCGCGCCGGCCCGCCGCAACGCCGTCGCGACGCCCACCACGAGCCGGCGATCCGCTTCGCTCTCCGACGCGACCCAGAAGTCCGGCTGCGCGAGCGTGGCGTGCTCCTGCAGGTAGCCGCGCTCGCGCAGCAGCTCCGCGAGCACGACGTCGCCCATGCCGAAGCCCAGCGCCGGCAGGTCGACGCCGCCGAGCGACTGCAGCAGCGTGTCGTAGCGGCCGCCGCCACAGATCGCGCGCAGCTCGCCTTTCGCGTCGAAGAGCTCGAATACGATGCCCGTGTAGTACGCCAGGCCGCGCACGA
Source organism: Gemmatimonadaceae bacterium (assembly GCA_035547615.1). Taxonomy (GTDB): domain Bacteria; phylum Gemmatimonadota; class Gemmatimonadetes; order Gemmatimonadales; family Gemmatimonadaceae; genus JAQBQB01. The sequence continues at coordinate 26,396 of DASZUN010000167.1, forward strand.
TCTTGAGATCGAGCGTCACCCAATCGCCGACGCCGAGCGCCTCGAGATATTCGTGATACCGGCGCAGGTCACCGATCACGGCGCGCACATCCGCGTGCTCGCCGTACGCCGCGTCGAGCCCGTCGAGCGTCGGCTGGCCGCCCACGATCTCGATGATCTTCGAGACCGCATCGGCGCTCAGCTCGAGCGCCTCGAGCGCTTCGCGCGAGACGTCGAGCGGCCGGCGCTCCCATTTGTCGATCACGCCGAACACGCCGGGCGTCTGCGCTTCGCTCACGCCGATCGCGCGGAGCAGCCCCGTGAGCAGTCGGCGGTCGGACACGCGGGCGCGCACGTCTTCGGGCGTGAGGCCGCACTCGCGCATGATCTCGATCGCCACCGCGAGCAGCTCGGCGTCCGCCGTGACGTCCGCCTCGCCGATGATGTCGACGTTGAGCTGAAAGTGTTCGCGCAGCCGCCCGCGCTGCTGCCGCTCGTAGCGGAAGAGCTGCGGCATCGAGAACCAGCGCACGGGCTTGCGGAGCGCGTTCGCCTTCGCCGCCGCCATCCGCGCGAGCGTGGGCGTCATCTCGGGACGCAGCGAGATCTCGCGGCCGCCCTTGTCCGTGAAGTTGTAGAGCTGGCCCACGATCTCGTCGCCGCTCTTTTTCGTGTAGAGCTCGAGCGGCTCCAGCGGCGGCCCATCGTACTCGACGAACGCGAAGCGGCGCGCGACATCACGCCAGACTCCGGCGATGTACGCGCGCTCCGCGAATTGTTCGGGATAGAAATCTCGGAAGCCTGGAAGTGCGCCTTGGGCCATCCGAGAAAATTATCCGGAGAGCGGTGACACCTGCAACAGCGACATCGCGTCGCCGACAGTGTGAAACGACCCGGTGACGAGCACGGTGCGCGCCTCCGCGCGCGCACGATCGAGCGCCGCGGCGAAGTCCGGCTCGCGTTCCACGGAGAGGCCGAGCGTGCGCGCGAACGCGGTGGCTTCGTCAAGGTTCCAGGCGCGGCTCGCCGGCGCCGTGGGCGCCATCGTGACGAAGAATCGCGACGCGACGCGGCTCAGGACGCGCATCATCGTGCGCCAATCCTTGTCCCCCAGCACGCAGAGTACGACCGCAACCGGCGCCGGCGGCGAGACGGCCGCGACGGTCTGCGCGAACACCTCGGCGCCCGCCGGGTTGTGCGCCACGTCGAAGATGAACTGCCCGCGGTGCTGAAAGCGCCCGGGGATGCGCACGGCGTGGAGATGCTCGGCGGCTTCGGCGAGCGACGTCGCGTATGGAGGGCCAGCCGCGTCGAGCATGACGAGCGAGAACGCGAGGTTCGCCGCCTGGTGCGCGCCGGCGAGCGGCGTCGTCAAGCTTGCCCGCTTGCCACGCCACCGAAGGTCGACCGTGGTGCCCTGGTCGTGCACCTCCACCCGATCGATCATCATCTCCGCGTCCGCGATGCGCACCGGCCGAGCGCCCGCGGCCCGCGCGCGCTCCGCGAGCAGCTCGCGGATGTGCGGATCGCGCTCTCCGATCACGGCGGCACGCCCCCGCTTGAAGATCCCGGCCTTCTCGCCGGCGATCTGCTCGAGGGTGTCGCCGAGATACTCGGTGTGGTCGAGGCCGATCGACGTCACGCCCGCCACGAGGGGATCGAGCACGTTCGTCGAGTCGAGGCGGCCGCCGAGCCCCGTCTCGATGATCGCGACGTCGCAGCGGGCACGCGCGAAGTAGTCGAACGCCATCGCCGTCGTCGCCTCGAAGAAGCTCGCGCCAAGCTCCTCCACGAGGGGCGTGTACGTCGTGACGAACTCCACGACGGCATCCGGCGGAATGGGCTCGCCCCCCACGATCATGCGCTCGCGAAAGTCGACGAGATGCGGCGAGGTGTACGTCGCCACGCGCAGCCCGCGCGCGGCGAGCAGCGCGGACATGGTCGCCACACTGCTCCCCTTCCCGTTCGTTCCCGCCACGTGCAGCGACGGATACGCGCGATGCGGATTGCCCAGATGCTCGAGCAGCGCGAGGGTCCGCTCGAGCCCGAACTTGAATCCGCCGGTGGTGCGCGCGAACAGGTAGTCGAGCGCGTCCCGATAGTTGGCCAGCAGCGTGGCGTTCACGCGTCCGCTCGTGTTCCCCTTTCCCGTCGCAGGCGGCCGCTCAGGACGCGGCCCACCCCGTGGCTGCGGGCCGGCCCGACATGTGGCGCAGCAGCTGGCTCACCGTGCGTTTGAGATTCCGCCGGTGCACCACCGAGTCGAGCATGCCGTGGTCGAGCAGGAATTCGGACGTCTGGAATCCCTCGGGAAGATCCTGGCCGAGCGTCTGCTTGATCACGCGCGGCCCGGCAAAGCCGATGACCGCGCCGGGCTCGGCGATGATCGCGTCGCCGAGCATGGCGTAGCTCGCGCTCACGCCGCCAGTGGTGGGATTCGTGAGGATCGAGATGTACGGGATCCGCCGCTCGGCGAGCTGCGCGAGCACGGCGGACACCTTCGCCATCTGCATCAGCGAGAGCACGCCTTCCTGCATGCGCGCGCCGCCGGAGGCCGAGATCACGATCAGCGGATACTTCCGCTCGAGCGAGCGCACGCCGAGCCGCGCGATCTTCTCGCCGACCACCGAGCCCATCGAGCCGCCCATGAACGCGAAGTCCATGACCCCGATGTTCACGGGGAGCGAGTCGAGCGTGCCGGTGCACGCGAGCAGCGCGTCGGTGTCGCCCGCGTTCGTGGTCGCCTTCTTCAGGCGGCCAGGATAATCCGGAAAGCCGAGCGGATCGGTGGAGCGCAGCTCGACCTCGAGCTCCTCCATCGTTCCGTCATCGAGCATGAGATTGCAGTAATCGGCGGCCCGAATGCGGCGATGGTAGTCGCAATTCGGACAGACGTTCAGGTTCCGCTCGAATTTCTCGCGGATATCGGTATGCCCGCAGGCCTCGCACTTCTCCCAGACGTCGGCGGGAATCTCGAGCCGCTCGCGTCGGGGCTGCCGGGGCTTCTTGTCGGACTTTTTCCACCAAGCCATGGCTGGAATCTGGCTGGGGCGGCTAGTTGCGGCTAGGGCTTGCTTTTGGTAAGCCGGTGAGGGATCTGGGGTTGCGGATGCCTCAGACCTTGAGCGTCGCCGCCTTGCCGCCCCGCCCTTCGCTCGACACGCGCGCGAGAATGCCGACCGACAGCCAGCACGCGAGCATGAACGAACCGCCGTAGCTGAAGAACGGCAGCGGGATGCCCGTGACCGGCATCACGCCGATGGTCATGCCGATGTTCTCGAGCACGTGCGTGAACCAGCTTCCGAGCAAGCCGAACGCGACGAGGCTGCTGAACGAATCGTTCGCGCGCTCCGAGATGCGCACGACGCGCAGAAAGAGAAACAGGAACAGGGCGAGCGCGATCGTCACGCCGATGAAGCCGAGCTCCTCGCCGACGACGGCGAAAATGAAGTCGGTGTACTGCTCGGGGAGATACGCCAGGCGCTTTTGCGGACCCTGCAGGTAGCCGCGGCCGAACCAGCCGCCCGAGCCGATCGCGATCTTGGACTGGATCACGTGATAGCCCGTGCCGCGCGGATCGATCGACGGATTGAGGAACACCTTGAGCCGCGCCTGGCGGTACGGCTTCATGTGCTCCCAGATCAGCGGGCCCACGATGCCGGCCATCACGTTCGCCACGACGATCGCCACCGCCTCGCCGATGAACGGCTTGTACCAGATGATCAGCGCGAGCAGGAGCAGGAACCACGCGCCCCAGATCCGAGCGTCGAAGCCGAGGATGAGACTGATCACGGGGCTCGCGAGCAGCAGGAGGAGCTGCCACTCGACGCCGCCCCAGAACAGCATCGCGAAGAAGATCCCCACGAACACGATCGACGTGCCGAGGTCGCCCTGCGCCATGATCAACAGCAGCGGCACGCCCGCGACGAGCATCGGCTTCCACAGCTCGAGCATCGACTTGGGCGCCACGCGATTCTGCGCGAGCACGCGCGCGAGCATCAGCACCACTGTGAGCTTCGCGAGCTCCGCCGGCTGGCCGAGGCGGTGCCCGCCGACCGTGAGCCACCCCGACGTGCTCGACGCCGTGCCGGCGCCCGAGCCGAACCCCACGAGCAGCGCGATGAGCAGCAGCAGCGTGAACCCGTACGCCGGCAGCGTGATCCACTCGATGAGCCGGACCGACGCGCGTGAGACGGCGTAGGCGCCGATGATGCCGACCACGGACCACGCGATCTGCATCTTCCACATGCCGTTGGCGGGCGTGCGCACGTCGGTCTGTCCCGCCGAGAAGACCATGGCGAGGCCGTAGAGCGTGAGCAGCCCCGCCGCGATGACGAGCGGCAGGTCGATGTTGATGCGTCGTGTTGCCGGCATCAGCCCGTGTTCTCGACCTGGTTCGTGATCGGCACGTGGAGGTAGTGCGCCATGATCTTCGTGGCGAAGGTCGCCGAGGTGGAGCCTTCGAACGTGACGTTCGGGACCATGACGACGACGACGATCTTGGGATCCTCGGCGGGCGCCATGCCGGCGAACCACGCGTAGTAGAGCGGCTTGCCGTTCTGGTCGTAGCGCATGGTCTGCGCGGTGCCCGTTTTGCCGGCCACGTTCACGCCCCGGATGGCGGCGCCGGCCGCCGTACCGCCGGCCGCGACGACGCCTTCCATCGCTTTCCGGAGCGCCGCGAGCTCGTCGGGCGCCAGGCGAATCGCCTTCACGCGCTGCGGCGGCCCGCGCTTGATCATCGGCGTGGGCTCGCTGCCGTCCGTGGCCAGCGCGCTGTAGAACTTGGCCATGTTGATCACGGTCTGCGCGTTCTCGCCCTGGCCGATGGCGAGATTGAGCTCGGTCGAGCCCGCCGTCCATCCCCGGGGCCCGTATTTCTGATTGAAGTACTCTACCGTCGAGGGGAAGATGGGCTTGTTCTCCTCCGGCAGGTCGATACCACTTTTCTTATCAAAGCCCAGTGATACGCCGCCGGCGACGAGCCGGCTGAGCGTGATCTTCTGGCCGAGCTGGTAGAAATACACGTCGCACGACTGCGCGATCGCGCTCGCCAGGTTGAGATTCCCGTGGCCTTCCTTCTTCCAGCAGTGCCAGACGCGATTGCCGAAGTAGTAATAGCCCGTACACGGCTCCGGCATGTGCGAGTCCATCGTGATCAGACTGTCCTCCAGTCCGATCACCGCCGTGGCGAGCTTGAACGTCGAGCCGGGCGGCTGCTGCGCCTGGAGTGCCTTGTTGTAGAGCGGCTGCCGCGGGTCGTGCAGCAGCGAGTCGTAATAGGCCTGCGAGACGTGGCCCACCCAGCGATTGGGATCGAGCGCGGGTGAGCTGTAGAGCGCGAGCACCTCGCCCGTCTGGGGCACCATCGCCACCACGGCGCCCGACAGCGTGTCGCCGAAGAGCGAGTGGATGTACTCCTGCAGGTCGAGATCGATGTTCGTGTAGAGCGGCGGCCCCTCGGCGGGCGTGATCGCCTCGCGCACGCGGTTGCTCCGCACCACGCGGTTGTGCGCGTCCACCTCCACGAACTGCACGCCTTCCCGGCCCCGCAGCTCCTTCTCGTATTCTTTCTCGAGCCCCGACTTGCCGACGAACTGCCCCGGCTTGTAGCCCTCGGACGACATCTTCGCGAGCTCGCTCTCGCTGATCTCGCTGATGTAGCCGGAGAACGCGCCCACCGCCTCGCCGTCGGGGTAGATGCGCTTGGGCGACGACTGGATGATGAGGCTCGGGAAATCCATGTGGTGCTCTTCGAGCACCGACACCACGTCGAACGACGCGTCCGGAATGATCACCGTCGGCCGCGTGTGGTCGCGACGGAAGCGCTTGACCGCATCCTCCACGTCGTGATCCGTGAGCTGGATCGTGCCGCGGAGGCGGGTGAGCGTGGCGCGCAGCGAGTCCTCGCGCTGCACGAGCAGCGCGACGGAGTAGCCGACGACGTTCTCGGCGATCGGCTTGTTGTTGCGGTCGAGAATCTTCCCGCGAGGGGCGGGCGTCGGGATCTGCCGCAGGTGGTTCTCTTCCGACTGCAGCAGCGCGTCCTGGTTGTGCACGACCTGGGCGCGGAAGAACGCGCTGAGCAGGAACACGAGCACACCGGCGGCCACCACGCTTGCCGCCCGCCCACGACGGACGATGTCGTTCGGGTGAAAGCTCACGCCGTTCGCACTTCCATCAGCGGTCTGAGTAACGACAACGCGATCACGCCGGCCACCGCCGTCACCGCCGCGGACAGCGGAGACCAGACGAAGAGCTGCATCGCGAGCTCAGCCCCGCCCGTCCTGTGACCGACGAGCAGGAAGATCAGGTCGAACACCCACTTGGCGACGAACAGAAAGAAGCCGTTCAGCACCACGTTGTCCGCGAAGAACACGGCCTTCAACCATGATGCCGCGAACCCGACGATCGACATGGCGAGCGCGGCCGCGCCGAAGCCGCTCACGGCGAGCGAGTCCGCCACCAGCCCGAGCAGAAAGCCGTACACCGCAGCGGCGCCGGGCCGCAGCCGGACCGCGCCGAACAGCAGCGCGACGATCAGGAAGTCGATCGACGCTCGCCACGCGAGGAGCGGCCGCAGCGAATAGTGCAACACGATCAGGATCGCGCAGACGATGATCGTTCGCGCGGCGCCGGTCCAGTTCATGGGCGGGGCGTTCGGGTAGTGTCAGGGCGAATGGAATCGCGACGCAGGCGAATGGTGTCGCGACGTGGCACGGGACGCGGGGGTGTGGGAACGAGCCCCGGCCGCCGGACACTGTCACGCACACCCGATGCCGCCGCAGCGCTGTCCGCCGCGAGCGGGGGCGCCCCGAGCGACTGCCGGACGGAATCGATCGTCGCCCGGCGCACCGAATCCAGCGCCGCCTGGCGCGCCTTCTCCTCGAGCAGCGCGGCCTGCCGCTGGATGGAATCGCCCGCGGCCGCGATCCGCTTGCTCGCCGAATCGGCGTTCACCGCGGCGCCCCAGATGTCGCCCGTCCCCTGCGTCACCCGCTGCGCGGTGAGCACGAGCACCGACGTCACGCGCGACGGCAGCACGGACGGGCGGATGAGATACGTGCGCGTCCACACCTCGCTCGTCTTGATCTCCTGCACGACCGAGCCGATGGCGATGCCGCGCGGAAACGTGCCGCCGAGCCCCGACGTGTAGATCATCGTGCCCGGCTTGAGCGTCACGCGCGTGGGGACGCCGTGCAGCTCGAGCATGTAGGCGTCGCCGCCGCCCGCGCGCCCCGCGTGCGGATAGACGATGCCGAACGTCGCGCCGTCGGCCGTGACCGCGCTCGCGCGGAAGTCGGCGTCCGTGTACAGGATCGCGATGCTGATCGACGGATCGGCCTTGCGAATGGTGCCGACGAGCCCTTCCGGGGCGACGACGGGATCGTAGGGTTGAATCCCCGCGCTGCTGCCGGCGGTGAGCGTCATGGACGTCACGAGGTCGCCCGTCGGCACGGCGCTGTTCAGCGCCTCGGCGGGGACGAAGCCCCACTGCAGGCGCGTCCCGAGGCCGAGGAGCTTCCGGAGCTGATCGTTCTCGCTCTCGAGCGCCGGCACCTTGGACGCCCGCAGCGCGAGCGAATCGGTGAGCAATTGCCGCCGCTCGCTCGACACCCAGGCCGTGCGCCACCGCTCGGCCCCCTGCTCCAGGGCGACCAGCGGCGCGACGATCGTTCGGCGCAGCGCGCTGGCGATGGGCTCGCGATTGCTGTCGGGCAAGGCGACGGCGATGAGCGACAAGACGACGCAGCCGGCCAGGAGGCCGGCGTCGACGCGACTACCGAGTCGTGCTGCGGTTGCCACAGGAACCCTCGCTATTTCACGCGCTGAGAACCGACCAGTATTTCTCCTCGTCGTCGAGAATGCGCCCCGTGCCGCGCACGACACAGGTCAGCGGGTCCTCGTCGACATGAATCGGCAGGCTCGTCTCCTGGCTGAGGAGCAGATCGAGCCCGCGGATGAGCGCGCCGCCGCCGGTCATCACGATCCCGCGGTCGACGATGTCGCTCGCCAGCTCCGGCGGCGTGATCTCGAGAGCGCGCCGCACCGCGTCGACGATCTGCTGGATCGGCTCCTGGATCGCCTCGCGGATCTCGCTCGAGTGCACGCGCACCGTCTTCGGGATGCCCGACACGAGGTCGCGCCCCTTCACTTCCATTTCCCGCTCGTCGCCCACCGGCGCCGCCGAGCCGATCTGGATCTTGATCTGCTCCGCCGTCGGCTCGCCAATGAGCAAATTATAATTCTTGCGCATGAATTGGACAATTGACGTATCCAATTCGTCACCGCCGGTGCGGATCGACGTGTCGCTCACGATGCCCGAGAGCGCGATCACCGCGATCTCCGTCGTGCCGCCGCCGATGTCGATCACCATGTTGCCGGTCGGCGTCTCCACGGGCAGCCCGACGCCGATCGCCGCCGCCATCGGCTCGGCGACCATGAACACTTCCTTCGCCCCCGCGCCGAGCGCCGAATCGCGCACCGCGCGCTTTTCCACTTCGGTAATACCAGACGGCACACAGACGATGACGCGCGGCTTCACCTTGAACACGTGGTTCTCGATGATCAGCGTGAGGAAATAGCGCAGCATCTTCTCGGTCACGTCGAAGTCGGCGATCACGCCGTCCTTCATCGGCCGCACGGCGATCACGCCGTCCGGCGTGCGGCCGAGCATGCGCTTCGCCTCGAGGCCCACGCCCTTGATCTTCTTGCTCTCGCGGTCGATCGCCACGACCGACGGCTCGTTCAGGACGATCCCTTCACCCTTCACGTAGATGAGGGTGTTCGCAGTGCCGAGGTCGACACCGATCGCGTTCGCGGGGAACAATGCCCCCGTTTTCATGAAAGAAGGCCAGCGCATCCAGTCCTGGGAATCGTCTTTCGAGCTGTCGTTCCGGCGCGTCCTCGCGCGTCCACTCCGGCGGACAGCGGTTAACCTAAAGATCCAATGTGGTGACTACAAGATATTGAGACGCCACAACCTACGCTATTGGCCGAGCGCCCGACCCGGCGCCTCCGCCGCGCGTTGCCGGAGCCGCGCAACGTAGCAAAACGGGGCGCTGACATCAGCGCCCCGCATCACTAACGCACCAGCCGTTCCGCCGTCACTGAGCGCGCCGCTCAGGCGACGAACTTCTCGGGATCTTCGTACGTCATCCCGAATGCCTCGGCGACGCCCGGATACGTCACGTGCCCCTCGGTCATGTTCAGCCCCTTGAGGAGCGCCGGGTTCTCCCGCAGCGCCCGCTTCCAGCCCTTGTTCGCGAGCTGCAGCGCGTAGGGGAGCGTCGCGTTCGTGAGCGCCAGCGTCGACGTGCGCGGCACGCCGCCCGGCATGTTCGCCACGCCGTAGTGGATGATACCGTCGATCACGTACGTCGGATTCTCGTGCGTCGTCGCGTGGATCGTCTCCACGCAGCCGCCCTGGTCGATCGCCACGTCGACGATCACGGAGCCCGGCTGCATGATCTTGAGGTCCTCGCGCCGCACGAGCTTCGGCGCCTTCGCGCCCGGGATCAGCACCGCGCCCACGACGAGATCCGCCGTCTCGATCTGCTCGAGGATGTTGTGGCGGTTCGAGTGAATGAGCACGCAGTTGGCCGGCATCACGTCGGAGAGATAGCGCAGGCGCTCGAGCGACAGGTCGAGGATCGTGACCTTCGCGCCCATGCCCGCCGCCATCTTCGCCGCGTTGATGCCGACGATGCCGCCGCCGAGGATCACGACCTTGGCCGGCGCCACGCCGGGCACGCCGCCGAGCAGCACGCCGCGGCCGCCGTATAGCTTCTCGAGGTACTTCGCGCCTTCCTGCACCGCCATGCGGCCGGCCACTTCCGACATCGGAGTGAGCAGCGGCAGCTCGCGCGACGGCAGCTCGACGGTTTCGTAGGCGACGCACGTGGCGCCGCTCGCGAGGTGCGCCTTCGTGAGCTTCTCGTCAGCGGCAAAGTGGAAATAGGTGAAGATGAGCTGGCCGCGCCGCATGTGCGGCCATTCCTTCTCGATCGGCTCCTTCACCTTCATGATCATCTCGCTGTCCTTCCACACCGTGGCCGCATCGGGGGCGATCTTCGCGCCGACCGCGGTGTACGCTTCATCCGGGAAGCCGCTGCCCAGGCCTGCTCCGGTTTCGATCAGAACGGAATGTCCGGCGCCGATCAGCGCTTCAGCACCTGCAGGCACGAGCGCGATCCGGTTCTCGTTCGTTTTGATTTCTTTCGGGACGCCGATCTTCATTGTCGCGTGGGATGGCTGAATGTGGGACTGCGTGCGTGCAATCGCGCTTGGAAAGTAATCGAAACCAGTACAGGCCGGGCATCGGGTAGCTCCCTGAGCTCTGCGCGCCGGGGCCGAACGGCGTGGAACCGCGGAGCGCGCAGAGGGCGCGGAGGGGCTCCGAGTGAATCGAATGCTTCCTCCGAGCGGCCGGGCGGTGTGACTCTGGGAAAGACCTCGGGATGCCACGAATAGCGTCCGAGGCCGTACCAAAAAATCATCCTCGGCTCGTCGCGGCTCGGAGGGCTTGATTGCACCGGACCCCTCTGCGCCCTCCGCGGCCTCCGCGGTATAAAAATGACCCCGGCGCTACGGCGCCTGTGGCCCGAGACTCAGCACCGCCATCCGATCCGGATCGAAGAACTCGCGGGCGACATTCGCCACGTCCTCGTCCGTGATCGCGTCAATGAGCGCGAGCAGCTCGTCGAGGCTGCGGAACGGCTCTCCGTAAAGCTCCACGGACGCCGCCCGGTACATGCGGGACGACACGCTTTCCAGCGACAGGGTCACCTGCCCCTTGAGCTGCTGGCGCCCCATGGCGATCTCGCTGCTCGGCAGCCCTTCGTCGACCACGCGGCGGAGTTCGCCGCGAATGGCGTCGAGCGCCGCACCGGCGGAGTCGGGAGCCGTCGCCACGTACACTCCGTGCAGGCCGCTGTCGGCGTGGAAGGACTGGTAGGTGTACACGTTGTAAGCGAGCCCGAGCTCCTCGCGCACCCGCTGGAAGAGCCGCGAGCTCATGCCGCCGCCCAGCAGCATGCTCACGAGCAGGAGCGGAAATCGCCGCGGGTCTCCGTGCGCCACCGCGCTCGTGCCCATCACCACGTGCGTCTGTGCACCCTCGCGCTCGACGTGACGCGTTTCCGGAGGCTGGATGATCGGCGGCGGCGACACGAGCGGGGTCGTGTCGCGCGGGCTCGCCTCGAGCCAGCCCGTGCGGCCAAGCACGTCCAGCAGCCGCTCGTGCTCGACGTTTCCGGCGGCCGCCACGACGAGGTGCCCCGGATGGTACGCGCGGTCGTGCAGCGCGCGCAGCTCCTTCGTTCCGAGCGCGGACACGGTCTCCCGCGTCCCGAGAATCGAGTAGCCGTACGGGTGCGGGCCCCAGAGCAGCTCGTTGTGCAACTCGAACACGAGATCGTCCGGCGTGTCCTCCACCATCCCGATCTCCTCGAGGATCACCTTCCGCTCGAGGACGAGATCGGTGTCCCGAAGCGTGGGCCGGAAGACGATGTCCCCGATCACGTCCGCCGCCTCGAGCAGATGCTCATCGAGCACGCGGCCCTGGTAGACCGTGTGCTCTCTCGACGTGTAGGCGTCGAGCGAGCCGCCGAGCGCCTCGAGCGAGAGGGCGATCTCGTGGGCGCTCCGCCGTTCCGTTCCCTTGAACACCATGTGCTCGAGCAGGTGCGACACGCCCATCAGCCGTCGCGGCTCGTGGAGCGATGCGGCACGCACCCACGCCCCAAACGCAACCGACCGTACTCCCGGCATGTGCTCCGAGAGTACGGTCAGTCCATTGGGCAGAACGGTTCTGTGAAGCGGTGTCATTCCGAGAGACATGTCATTCCGAGGAGCGAAGCGACGAGGAATCTACTCCAACGGCCGCGATGAATGGCGGGAGAGAAGATTCCTCGCTTTGCTCGGACTGACGGGCTACTCGCGACGCGACCGCTCGCCGCCCCGACCGCCACCGCGGCGCGGACGGCCGCCGCGGTCGCCGCCTTCGCGACGCGGACGCTCGCCGCCCTCTCCGCCTTCGCCACCGTTGCCGCTCGGCTCCGGCTCAGGCATGCCTTCAGGACGCGGCAGCAGCGCCTTCATGGACAGGCGCAGCCGGCCGCGCTCGTCGCGGTCGATGAGCTTCACCTTCACGCGGTCGCCCTTCTTGACCACGTCCTCGGTCTTCTCGGTGCGCTCGTGGCGCATTTCCGAGATGTGCACGAGGCCCTCGGTGCCGGGCATGATCTCGACGAAGGCGCCGAACGGCGTCGTTGTCTTCACCGTGCCCTCGTACGTCTCGCCGACGACCGGCTCGGCGGTGAGCGCCTGCACCATCTGGCGCGCGCGCTCCATCGCCTCGCCGCCGACCGCGGCGATCGTGACCAGGCCCGTGTCGTCGACCGTGAGCTCGGCGCCGGTCTCGTCCTGAATGCCGCGGATCGTCTTGCCCTTGGGACCGATGAGATCGCCGATCTTCTCGGGGCTGATGTTCATCGTCACGATGCGCGGCGCGAACGGCGACAGATCGCCGCGCGGTGCGGTGAGCGCCTTCTTCATCTCGCCGAGGATGTGGAAGCGGCCTTCCTTCGCCTGAGCGAGCGCTTCCTTCATGATCTCGAGGTCGAGCCCCTCGATCTTGATGTCCATCTGGATCGAGGTGATGCCGTGCTCCGTGCCGGCGACCTTGAAGTCCATGTCGCCCAGGTGATCCTCGGTGCCGAGAATGTCGGTGAGGATCGCGTACTTCTTGCCTTCCTTGATCAGGCCCATCGCCACGCCGGCGACGGCCGAGCGGATCGGCACGCCCGCGTCGAAGAGCGAAAGCGACGCGCCGCACACCGACGCCATCGACGACGAGCCGTTGGACTCGAGGATGTCGGACACGATGCGGATCGTGTACGGGAACTCCTCGAACGCCGGCAGCACACCCTGGATCGCGCGCTCGGCGAGGTTGCCGTGGCCGATCTCGCGGCGCGAGGTGCCGCGCACCGGGCGCACCTCGCCGGTGGAGAACGGCGGGAAGTTGTAGTGCAGCATGAACGACTTGGTCGTTTCCTGCGGCTCGTCGATCGTGTCGAGCCGCTGCACGTCGTTCGCGGTGCCGAGCGTCGCGGCGACGAGCGCCTGCGTCTGGCCGCGCGTGAAGAGCGCCGAGCCGTGCGCGCGCGGGAGCACGCCCACGTCGATCGTGATCGGGCGGACTTCGGTCGGCGTGCGTCCGTCCACGCGGTGACCGGTCGAGAGCACCTGATTGCGGAGCTGGTGATACTCGACGTCGCCGAGCAGCGTATGAATATCCTTATCAGCATCCGGGAAATCGGCGAGCAGGCCCTCGGCGACTTCCTTCTTCACGCGCTCGATGGCCTCGATGCGGCCGTGCTTGTCCTTCTGGTTGAGCGCCTCGCTGATCTTGCCTTCGGCGAGCGCCTTGACCTTGACCTGGAGATCTTCCGGGATCTCGGCCTTGGTCCAGTCCATCTTGGCCGGGCGATCGATCTTGCCGAGCAGCTCGTTCTGAATGCCGATGAGCTCCTTGATGCCCTTGTGCGAAACCGTGAGCGCCTCGACGACGTCGTCTTCCGAGACCTCGAGCGCGCCGCCCTCGACCATCACGATCGAGTCGGACGAGCCGGCGACGACCAGCTCCATGTCGCTGTACGCGAGCTGCTGGAACGTGGGGTTGAGCACCCACTTGTCCTGCAGCCGGCCGACGCGGACACCGGCGATCGGGCCGGCGAACGGGATCTTGGAGGCGTTGATCGCGAACGACGCCGCGACCAGCGCGAGCACGTCGGCGTCGTTCTCCTGGTCCGCGGAGATGACGTAGATGAAGACCTGGACTTCGTTCTTGAAGCCCTCCGGGAACAGCGGCCGGATCGACCGGTCGATGATCCGGGCCGACAGGATCTCGTTGTCGCTCGGCCGGCCTTCGCGCTTGATGAATCCGCCGGGGATCTTGCCGGCGGCGTAGGTGCGCTCGCGGTATTCGACCGTGAGCGGGAAGAACGGCAATGGGCTCTGGTTGTCGCTGACCGTCACCGCGGCGAGCACCATCGTGTCGCCGAACTGGACGAGTGCCGACCCCGCGGCCTGCTTTGCCATGCGGCCCGTCTCGATGACGAGCTTCCGCCCTGCAAACGTCTTCTCAACGCGTTGCGTCATTGCTCTGTGCCTTGGAGAGGCCGGAAAACAGCCTGATGGGGAATAACAAAACGCGCGGGCTGCAACCATTGCGCCCGCGCGATCGTGCACATGTACGAATTAGTACCGGAGACCGAGTTCCTGAACGATCTGCCGATAACCGTCGACGTCCGTGCGCTTCATGTAGTTGAGCAGACGGCGACGCTTTCCGACCATCTTGAGCAGCCCGCGGCGACCGTGATGGTCCTTCTTGTGGGTCCGGAAGTGCTCCGTCAGATAGTTGATGCGCTCCGTGAGCACTGCAACCTGTACGCGAGCCGAGCCGGTGTCGCCCTCGTGGGTGTGGTACTTCTCGATGGTCGAAGTCTTGTCGAAAGCCATGTCCTGAGATTTCCCCGCCAATTGGGCGGTGTACGTTGTGCCGATTGATTGGTAGCTGTGAAGCGTAATCAACCAGTAAGGCGTTGTAAAGGGACGACTTAGATACGCACTCAGGCGCCGATCAGGTGCCCGATCCACCCGAACAGCTTGGCGAACGCCGACCGCGTATCGTTGTACATCACGATCGCGAACAGCAGCGCGATCGCCAGGAGCCCGAAGCGAAGGATGTACTCCCGCGTGCGCAGGCTGAACGGGCTTCCCTTCGCCGACTCGAGCACGTTGATCAAGATCTGCCCGCCATCCAGAATCGGGATGGGAAGCAGGTTGAGCACTGCCACGTTAATGCTCAACAGGGCAATGAGTTCGAAGAGTTGATCGAGACCGTTTCGCGCCGCGGACACCGAGGCGCGCGTGATCGCGATCGGACCGCCCAGCTCGCGGACGGACACCGCGCCGGTGCCGATCTGGTGTAGCACGCGGAACACGGCGGTGGCGTTCACCCACGTGAGGCGAAGTCCAAGGCCGACAGCCTCCGGCAGGCCGACCGCCTCCTTGATGCTCAAGTCCTTCGCCGCCGCACCGACCTTCCCGACCGTGTGCGCCTGCCCGGTCGCGGGATCCGGTTCCGTCGCCGCCCGCGGTGTCACGGTGAGCGTGTCGAGGCCACCGCTCCTGCTCACCACGATCGCGATTGGCTTGCCGGGTGACCCGCTCACGACCGACACCATGTCAGCCCACGAGTGAATGGGCTGCCCGGCGACGCTCACGATCGAATCGCCCTTCTGGACGCCGGCTTGCGCCGCACGGTCGCCCGGGAATACCGAATCGATCACCGGCGGGATGCGATACCCAAGGCTCCCCGCGGCTTCCTGCGCGGCCTCCACGTTTTTCAGCGGAACGTCCGCCGTGCCGCGCTGCGTGGTGATCCGAACCGAGTTGTCGCTTCCGGCGATGCCTTCGACCACATCGGTCCAGGTGTGCACCGGGTGCCCGTTGATCGCCGAGATCGTGTCGCCGGGCTGGATCTTGGCCAGCGCGGGGACGCTCGCCGGCACGCTCACCGTGCCGACTACCGTCGAGGGCCAGACGACCTGTCCGTAGTGCATCGCCAGCGTCATCCCGACGACGACCGCGAGCACGCCGTTCATGAACACGCCCGCGATCATGACCACGATCCGCTGCCAGAGCGGCTTGCTCTCGAACCAGCGGTTCTCCGGGACGGGCTTGGGCCCGAACGGGATCATCGCGTTGGGGTCGTAGTCCGGATCGTCCTCCTTGCGCGCGGACTCCTCTTCGGACCCGCCCTCCATGAACGCGGTTTCCGCGTCGTGGCGGGACGCCATGCGCACGTAGCCGCCGAGCGGCAGCCACGCGAGCACGTACTCGGTCTCGCCTTTCCGAAACTTGAAGATCGGCGGACCGAAGCCGATCGAGAACCGCGGTGCGTACACGCCCGTGGCTTTCGCGGCCATGAAGTGCCCCAGCTCGTGCACGAAGATCACGAGCCCGAACACGAGGATGGGAGCGAGAATCGCTAGCATGCGTATCGTTCCTGCACGAATCGGCGCGCCGCCGCGTCGGCGGCGAGAATCGCCTCGCGGGAGCCACCCGGCAGTGCGCCGAAGCGGTCGAGTGTCGCACCGATCGCGGCACCGATCTGCCCGAATGCGATGCGCCCGTCGAGGAAGAGTGCCACCGCGGCCTCGTTCGCCGCGTTGAAAACCGCCGGCGCGGCACCGCCCTGGCGGCCGGCGTCCACGCCGAGCGCGAATGCCGGGAAATGATCGCTGCGCACAGGCTCGAACGTGAGTGGTGAGAGCGCCACGGGGTCGAACTGCGGTACCCCACTGTCCGGCACGCGATCCGGGTGTGTCAGGGCGTAGAGGATAGGCAGCTCCATGCTCGGGACGCCGAGCTGCGCGAGCACGCTGCCGTCCACGAACTCCACGAACGAGTGCACCACGCTCTGCGGGTGCACCACCACTTCGATGCGGTCGTACGGCAGGCCGAAGAGGAAATGCGCCTCGATGACCTCGAGCGCCTTGTTGGCGAGCGTCGCGCTGTCCACCGTGATCTTCCGGCCCATGCGCCACGTCGGGTGCTGGAGCGCGTCCTCGAGCGTCGCGCGCGCGAGCTGCTCCGGCGACCACGAGCGGAAGGGTCCGCCCGACGCGGTGATGATGACGCGCTTCACGTCGACGCCGGCGCGACCGGCGATGCACTGCAGGATGGCGCTGTGCTCGCTGTCCACCGGCACGATCTCGCCGCCGCCGGCGGCGCACGCGTCGGCGACGAGCGGCCCGGCCATGACGAGCGTTTCCTTGTTCGCCAGCGCCACACGCTTGCCGCACTCGAGCGCGGCGAGCGTTGCGTCGAGGCCGGCTGCGCCGACCACGGCGTTCAGCACGACGTCCACGTCCGAGCGGCACGCCGCCTCCACGAGGCAGTCGGCGCCCACGCGCCAGCGGTCATGTCCGCCCGCTCCGTTCCGCACCAGCCCCACGAACGTCGGCTGAAATTCATCCGCCTGGCGCGCGAGCAGCTCGGCGTTGTTGAACGCGGTCAGCGCCGCGACGCGGAAGCGGTCGCGCTGCCGCTCGAGCACGCGCAGCGCGGTGGTTCCGATCGAGCCGGTGGAACCGAGAATCGCGATGCCGCGCGGGTCAGCCATGAGGCCTACAACGCATACGTGAGGAACGCGCTCAGGAGCACGTACGAAACAGGCAGCACGAAAAACAGGCTGTCCAGCCGGTCGAGGATGCCGCCGTGCCCCGGGATGAGCTGCGAGCTGTCCTTCACCCCACCCTCGCGCTTGATCAGCGACTCGGCGAGATCCCCGATCTGCGCCACGACGCTCACGATCAGCCCAAACGCGAGCACGCCGATCGGCGGCGACTTGAAGTCGAGGTGCGTGAGCGGCCGCAGCACCCAGTGCGTGTAGACCCACGCCCAGAGCATGGTCGCGAGCACACCACCGATCGCGCCCTCGACCGTCTTCCCCGGGCTGACCGACGGAATCAGCTTATTTCGTCCCAAAGTGCGACCAATTGCGTACGCCCCGATGTCCGAGGCCCACGTCGCGACGAGCGGGAGCAGCAGAAGCAGGCCGCCCGACGGCACCTGGAACGTGTGCCCCGCGATCGGAAGCGGAACCGCCTCGAACGCGTATTCGTGGTAGCGGATCGCGTAGCCAAAGCTGAGCGTGGCGCCGACGTACGCCGCGCCGAAGATCGTCACGGCGGCCGCGGACAGCGGACGTCCCGCGACGCCGCGCGTCCAGATCGTGAGCGCGAAGACGAACAGCACGACGAGCGTCGCCACGGAGACCGCCCCGAAGGCCATGGACGCCGCGTCGTACAGGTGCAGGTAGCGCGCGTGCACCGCGAGCGGAATCAGGCCCGCGATCACGATGCCGACGTTGTCGAGCGGGGCGAGGCCCGAAGCGCGCGCGATGCGGAACAGCTCCCATGCGCCGAGGGCCGCCACGATGGCGAGGAGCGCCGCGAGCGGCGCTCCTCCCACGAGCACGATCGCGATCGCGATCGGGGCCGCGATCACTCCGACGAGGACGCGGCGGGAGAGCTCCGAGCTCAAACTTCCATGATCTCGGCTTCTTTGGCCTTGATCAGCTCGTCGATCTTGTGGATGTAGTCGTCGTGCAGCTTCTGCAGATCCTTCTCCGCGTGCTTCACGTCGTCCTCGGACACGCCGGCCAGCTTCTTCATCGAGTCGCGCGCGTGCGTGCGCGCGTGGCGAATGGCGACCTTCCCGTCCTCGGCGTACTTGTGCACGACCTTCACCAGCTCCTTGCGCCGCTGCTCGTTCATCGCGGGGAGCGGCACGCGGATGATGTTGCCCTGCGCCGAGGGCTCGAGGCCGAGATCGGCCTCGCGGATCGCCTTCTCGACGACCTTGATGCTGCCCTTGTCGAAGGGCGTGACGATCAGCACGCGCGGCTCGGGCGCGTTGATCGTCGCGACCTGGTTGAGCTGCATCTGCTGTCCGTACATCTCGACGCGCACGGTGTCGAGCATGTTCGGGGTCGCCTTGCCGGAGCGCACGGAGGAAAACTCGTGCTTGACGTGCGCGATGTCCTTGTCCATCGACGCACGGGCGTCCTTCATGATTTGTGGGATTGTGCTCATCGAACCAGGGTGCCGACGCGCTCGCCGCGAACCGCGGCGACGATCGCGCCCGGACGGTGGATGTTGAGGACGATCAGGGGAAGTGAGTTCTCACGGCACAACGTGATCGCGGTGTGATCGATCACCTTCAGCTCGTCGATGATCACGTCGCGGAAGCTGATCTCGTCGTACAGCTTGGCGCTGGGCTCGCGCTTGGGATCCGCCGAATACACGCCGTCCACGCTCGTCGCCTTGATGATGACGTTCGCCTTGATCTGGATGGCGCGGAGGACGGCCGCCGTGTCGGTGGAGAAGTACGGGTTGCCGGTGCCGGCGGCGAAGATCACGGTGCGTCCCTTCTCGAGGTGGCGCACCGCGCGGCGGCGGATGTACGGCTCGGCCAGCTCCTCCATCCGGATGGCCGTCATCACGCGTGTGTCGACGCCCTTGCGCTCGAGGACGTCCTGCACCGCGAGCGCGTTGATCACGGTGCCGAGCATCCCCATGTAGTCGGCGGCGACGCGGTCCATGCCCGTCTTGGAGAGCTGCGAGCCGCGGACGATGTTGCCGCCGCCGATCACCAGACCGACGGACGCGCCGGTCTGGGTCACGGCGACGACCTCGTCCGCCAGTCGATTGACGGTCTCGAAATCGTAGCCGAAGCCCTTCTCGCCGGCGAGCGCCTCGCCGGAGAGCTTGACCAGCACGCGGGGGTATTTCAGATCACTCATGAGCGTTGTGTGTGTCCGTGGTCCGGAGCCCGTGGGCCGTGGTCCATCGTCGGCATGACAACGCCACGGACCACGGAGCAGCGACCACGGACGAGTCGTTCACTCGCCCAACTGGTACCGCACGAACCGGCGCACCTGGATCGCCTCGCCGGTCTTGGCCGAGACTTCCTTGACGAGATCGCCGATCGTCTTCTTCGGGTCGCGCACCCACGCCTGGTGCATGAGCGCGACGTCCTTGTAGAACGCCTGGACCTTTCCCTCGACGATCTTGTCGATCATGTGATCCGGCTTGCCTTCGGCCTTGACCTGCTCGGTGAAGATACGGCGTTCGGACTCGACCTTCTCCGGCGGCACCTGATCCTTGTCCACCGCGAGCGGCGCGGCCGCGGCGATGTGCTCGGCGAGCGACTTCCCGAGCTGCTGGAAGTCCTCCGTGCGCGCGACGAAGTCGGTCTCGCAGTTGAGCTCCACCAGCACGGCGATCTTGCCGTTGTGGTGGATGTAGCTCCCGATCACGCCTTCCTTGGTCTGCCGGCCGGCGCGCTTCTCGGCCTTGGCCGCGCCCTTCGAGCGCAGATGCTCGACGGCCTTGTCGAGATCGCCGTTCGTCTCCTCGAGCGCCTTCTTGCAATCCATCATGCCGGCTCCGGTACGCTCACGGAGGGCGGCGACGTCTTTCGCGGTAATGGTAGCCATTTCAGTGTCCGGCCTAGTGTGTCGTGAGAACGCCGCCGGTGAAACACCGGCGGCGCTGTGTCATCCCGAAGGAGCGAAGCGACTGAGGGATCGGCTCAGCGCGTCCGAGCGCTCGAGACGGAGAGACGACTCCTCGCGGCGCTCGGAATGACAGCGTAATCTACTCGGCCTCCGCCGGCGCTTCGCCAGCATCGGCGCCCTCGGCGCCCCCTTCCTCGCCCGGACCCTTGAGTCGGGCGGCGATCGCCTCGGGCTTCGCGCGACGGCGGCGCGGACGGCGGCGCCGCTTGCGATCCTCTTCGCCCGCCGGCTCGGCGCCGCGGTCGGAGCTGTACGTGTAGCTCTCGCCCTCTTCCGGCTCCTCGCGCACGGGCGCCTCGCGGCGCGCCTCGACGATCGCGTCGGCCACGGCGCGCGTGATCAGCTCGACCGAGCGGATCGCGTCGTCGTTGCCGGCGATCGGCACCGTGATCAGGTCCGGATCCGCGTTCGTGTCGACGATCGCGACGATCGGGATGCCGAGCTTGTTCGCTTCGCTGACGCCGATACGCTCCTTCTTGGAGTCGACGACGAACATGAGACCCGGCAGGCGGCCCATGTTGCGAATGCCGTTGAGATACTTGGAGAGCTTCTCACGCTCGCGGCGGAGCATGAGCTGCTCCTTCTTCGTGTAATTCTCGAACTCGCCGCCTTCCTCGCCGCCCGACTCGAGCTCCTTCATGCGGCGCACCTGCTTCTTCACCGTCTGGTAGTTGGTGAGCAGGCCGCCGAGCCAGCGCTCGGTGATGAACAGCGCACCGCAGCGCTCCGCCTCCTGGCGGACGATGGCGGCGAGCTGGGGCTTGGTGCAGACGAAGAGGACGTTCTCACCGCGCAGCACGACGTCGCGCGCGAGCTTCTGCGCGAGCTCGATCTGACGCAGCGTCTTCTGCAGGTCGATGATGTGGATGCCGTTCCGCTCCGCGAAGATGAAGCGGCGCATCTTGGGGTTCCAGCGACGGGTCTGGTGCCCGAAGTGGACGCCGGCCGCGAGCAGCTGCTCGAGCGTCGGCTGGTTGGTCGTGGTCTGTTCGGCCATCTGGTGCAAACCCTCGGATTGGTTGGTCGTCGGCCGCCGTCATCGCTGTGCCAGTCGATTGCTCGACACCGGGCACGGGGCTCAGGCGGCCTGTGAGATGGTTGTCCGTGGTCTGTAGTCGGTAATCCGTCGACAACGGACCACCGACCACGGACCACAGACGGGTTCTTACCGCTTCGAGAACTGGAACCGCTTGCGCGCCTTCGGACGGCCCGGCTTCTTGCGCTCCACCGAGCGGGCGTCCCGCGTGAGCAGGCCGAGATCGCGGAGCTTGCGGCGGTGGCCCTCGTCCATCTTCACGAGCGCGCGCGCCACGGCGAGACGGAGCGCGCCCGCCTGGCCCGTGTTGCCGCCACCGTCGATGTTGGCCTTCACGTCATAGCGGCCGAGCGTGTCGGTCACCACGAACGCCTGCTGGATGGACGTCACGTGCGACGGCCGCGGGAAGTAATCGCCGAGCGTGCGGCCATTCACGTCCCACTTGCCGGAGCCCGGCTTGATGAACACGCGGCACACCGCTTCCTTGCGGCGGCCGATCGCATGAATGCTCTGCATGTCGGCCATGATTACTTCTCGCTCTTGGTGAAGGTCAGCGCAGTGGGCTGCTGCGCGACGTGCGGATGCTCGGCGGTCGCGTAGACGCGAAGCTTGCGACGGAGCACCTGGCGGCCCAGCGCGGTCTTCGGCAGCATGCCGTAGACGGCCTTCTCGATCACCCGCTCGGGGTGCTTGGCGATCATGGTGCCGTAGCTCGTGTAGCGCTCGTGGCCCATGTAGCCGGTGTGGCGGAAGTAGTTCTTCTGCTCGGCCTTGCGACCCGTGACCTTCACCTTGGACGCGTTGATCACGATGACGTTGTCACCGGTGTCCATGTGCGGCGTGAAGATGGGCTTGTGCTTGCCGCGGATGATGCGCGCGACTTCGGTCGCGAGACGGCCGAGGACCATGCCTTCGGCGTCCACGATGTACCACCGCTGCTCGATGTCCGAGGGGGTGGCAGAAAACGTTTTCATTGCCTGACCAAACCAAAATGGGACCTGCGCCTCACCGGTGCGGGATGCAACCCGGGTCTCGGCAGCCATTGAAGGCGTTTTTTGACAGACCTGTAAGCTAGATAAGCACTTACGCGCTGTCAACGAAGCCGGCTTCGCTCGATCGTCCGTCTCGCCGGCCCGGGTCAGCAGCGAGGTCCCACAATCGAGCGGAACACGCCCAAGAACGAACGGACGCAGCAAGACCATCTGCTGTGTCCGTTGTCATCCTGCCGTGTTCCGCTGGATTGTCGTTCCCTGCTGTTCCCGTCCGCTGTTAGAAGCTCGCCTGCCAGTGCAGGAAGATCGTCGACTGGGTCGGCGTCACGTGGAGCACGGTCGGGAACGGCTCGGGGAAGCCGGTCGGCGACTGATTCTGCCAATCGATCGAGAACGACGTCCGGGGCGTGGCGTCCCAGAAGGCGCCGAGCACCGTGTAGTTGTACGACGGCGTGTCACCCGCGTACGCCGCGGCCGTCGGGCTCGTGTTCGGCGTGACATGGTCGAAGCGGCCGATCAGGCCCCAGTTCGAATGCTTCTTGTCAGCCGACCACGCGCCGGGGCGCACGACGCCGAAGAGCCCGATCGCGCGTCCGGTCGAGTCGACTTCAACACGCGGCGACGCCACGGTGTTCGATCCGGTCTCGCTCGCATCCTTCCGTTCGTTGAAGTCGAAGCCGGCGGTGAGGCGCGGATCCTTGAGGCCGACGAAGATGCCGTACCGGTTGCGCGGAAGCGCAGCGGTCACCGGGCCCACCTGCCCCGCCCCGCCGGTGGCGAACTTCGAATTGTTCGAGCCGAGGTACACCCACGGCGTGATCGCGAACGTGTTGATCAGGCCCTTCTCCTTGCCGAACGGGGTGAACGCCGCGCGCAGCGTGAAATCCTTGAAGCTGTTCGTCTCGTTGCCGCCGTAGCCGGAGCCATTCACGATCTGACCGTAGATCTCGCCGTACTTGTTCGGCAGCGTCACGATGCCACCGACGCCGGCGTCGGACGACGGGAAGTAGCCGTTGCGGTCCGTGATCGTGGTGCCGATCCAGCGCGGCCAGAAGCCTTCCTCGTAGTCGATGATCGAGTTCGGCATCAGGCCGACGCGAATGTGGTAGTTCGAGCCGGGGCCGAGCGCGTCCTTCCCGAGCACGTACTCGATGAGCGCGTACTTGAGCCGGACCGTCCAGCCGTTGTAATACGCGCCGTTCGAGTTCTGCAGCACGTCGGTCGTGACGCGGATGCCGGCGTTGTCGCCGACCGGCATTCTGAAGTTCAAATAGACCCGCTCGATGTCGAACTTGTTCGGATGCACGCCACCCGCGGCCGCCTTGCGGGCCGAGTCGGTGATGAACTGGTAGTTCCCGTAAATCACGCCGGAGAAATCGAACGCCGGCGTCTTGACCGGCTGCTGCGCGCTGACGAGCTGCGGGGCGAGTACCAGCCCCACGCCTGCGGCGAACCACCTGAGGGAGCGAGAGATCATGGAAGGTCGGAGAGTTGGGAAAGGTGGGGGCCGAACGCACATGCGCCCGGCGTTACGAACTCTGTCACACGGGGATTCTGGCGGATCCGGGTCGCACCGAGTTCACGGGATCGTAACGCGCGCGTAACGCGCGCCCGCCGGTGCGGTAGCTTCACCCGGTCGCGCACCGCGGCGCGCGACGGCACGGAATGCACGGAATGCACGGCGCCCCGAGGCGCGATTCACGTCGGCCTCGGGGCGCGCGCGGTGCATCGATCAGGTTGACCGGGGAAATCAGTTCGCGGCGGCGTGCACTTCGGAGAGGCGGCGGACCAGACGGTCGGCCATGCTCTTCGGCAGCGGCGCATAGTCGAGCGACCCGGCGACGTTCTCACCATCCTCGTACGCCCAGCGGAGGAAGTCGATCAGCTTCTTCCCGCGCGCCGCGTTCGTCGGGCGCGTGTAGAGGATGATCCAGGTGAACGAGGAGATCGGATACACCCCCTTGCCCGGCGCGTTCACGATCGAGATGCGATAGTCGGTGTTCGCGGGGAGCTTCGCCACCGCGCCCGCGGCAGCACGCGTGACGCTCTCCAGCGTCGGCGTCACCCACTCGCCGGCGGCGTTCTTGATCAGCGCCGACGGCAGATGATTGTGCGTCGCGTACGAGAGCTCGATATACCCGATGGCGCCGGGCGTCTGCTTGACGAGCCCCGCCACGCCTTCACTGCCCTTCCCGCCCAGGCCGACCGGCCAGTTGATGATCTGCGCCTTGCCCGGGCCGTTCGACCACGCCGGGCTGACCGACGACAGGTAGTCGGTGAAGATGTACGTCGTGCCGCTGCCTTCCGTGCGGTGCGTGACCACGATGTCCTGATTCGGGAGCGCGACGCCGGGGTTCAGCGCCTTGATCGCGGGATCATTCCACTTCGTGATCTTGCCGAGGTAGATGTCGGCGATCACCGGGCCCGTGAACTTGAGCGGCTGTTTGATCGCGGGGAGGTTGTACGTGATCGAGACGCCGCCGAGCACCGTCGGAAAGTGCAGAATCGAACCACCCTTGGCCTGCGCCAGCTGCTGGTCGTTCATCGGGCCGTCCGTGCCGCCGAAATCGACCGTTTCCTCGGAGAGCTGCTTGATGCCCGCGCCGGACCCAACCGACTGATAGTTGATCTCGACACCGGTCTTCGCCTTGTACATCTCGGCCCACTTGTTATAGATCGGGGCCGCGAAGGTCGAACCAGCGCCGGTGAGGTCCTGCGCGCGCAGCGACGGAACGACGGCAAGCGCCGCGAGGGCGGCAAGAGGCGCGAACTTCTTCACGCGTGGGTGCACTTGATTGACTCCTGGAATGTGGGAGGAAGTGCGTGGAAGTTCAGCGCGAGGCGTAAAGGAACCATCGAGCCCACGTAACGGCTGGGTCACTCGCGTCCGGTGCGGATTTGCAACGACGGCGCGAACCCGTCGTTACATGGCCGTTACATGACGCTGCGGGAACGGTTGCACTCTCCGGCGACTGTTCGGCATGTCAAACTCACCTCTTGCGTATGTGCCGCGCGCTCGGCGCGCCGCCTTCGCGATCTGTGCAGTCGCCGTCGCCGCGTGCGGGTCCGGGAGCAAGTCCTCTGGCGCGAATGCCTCGGCGGATACGGGCAACGCGACTGCAGCCTCGAGTGCCTCGAGCTCCTCGGACCTGACGGGCGCGGGCTCTACCTTCGCCGCGCCGATCTATACGGCCTGGGCGCAGAAGTACGCCCAGACGGGCGGCGCGCACGTGAACTACCAGTCGGTCGGCTCCGGCGCCGGGATCAAGCAGCTTTCCGAGGAAACGGTCGACTTCGGCGCGTCCGACGGGCCGATGACCGATCAGCAGATCGCCGGCGCCAAGGGTGGGCCGGTCATGCACTTCCCCACGGTGCTCGGCGGCGTGTCGATCACGTACAACCTGCCCGAGGTGAAGCAGCCGCTCAAGTTCACCGGGCCGCTGCTCGCGGACATCTATCTCGGTACGATCAACAAGTGGAACGATCCGCGGATCGCCGCCGTGAATCCGGGCGTGACGCTGCCGGCCAAGGACATCGTCGTCACGCACCGCACCGAAGGCAGCGGCACGACGTACATCTTCACTGATTACCTCTCCACCGTGAGCCCGAAGTGGGGGAGCGGTCCCGGAAAAGCGCAGATCATCAACTGGCCGGTCGGCTTGGGCGGCAAGGGCAGCGAAGGCGTGACCGGGCTCGTCAAGCAGACGCCCGGCGCCATCGGCTACATCGAGCTCTCCTACGCGAAGCAGAACAACCTTCCCTCCGCGCTCATTCAGAACGCCGCGGGCGAGTGGGTGACGCCGACGCTCGAGAGCGTGACGGCCGCCGCCGCGGGCGCCGCGGCCAAGCTGCCGGCGAACACGGATTACCGCATCTCGATCGTGAATGCGCCGGGCAAGGGCGCGTACCCGATCTCCTCGTTCACGTGGATCCTCGTGTACCGGAACATGCCGAACGCCGCGAAGGCGGACGAGCTCAAGAAATTTCTCAAGTGGTCGTACGACACGGGTGAGAGCAGCGCCGCGTCGCTCGACTACGCGCCGCTGCCGAGCGCGATGATCCAGCGCCTGGCGGCGCGCGTCGACTCGATCAACGCGGGCGCCAGCAAGTGACAGACGTCTCCATTGCGCCGATCACCCCGCCGCCCGGACCGGGCGGCGAGGGTGCTCAGCGCATCGAGGGCACCGTCGTCGGAGATCGCATCTATCGCTGGATCGTGACGGCGATGGCGCTCGTCGTCCCCGCCCTGCTGCTCGCCATTGGCTGGGAAGTGTTCCGCGCGGGCTGGCCGGCGCTGCACAAGTTCGGCTTCGCCTTCTTCACCACGAGCGAGTGGGATCCGACCAACGGCCGGTTCGGCGCCGCGCCGGCGATCTACGGAACGCTCGTCTCGTCGTTCATCGCGCTGCTCATCGCGACCCCGCTCGCCGTGGGCGGCGCGATCTTCCTTTCCGAGTTCGCGCCGGGATGGGTGCGTCAGCCGCTCGCGTTTCTCGTCGACCTGCTCGCGGCGATTCCGAGCGTCGTGTACGGGCTCTGGGGCATCTTCGTGCTCGTCCCGTTCGTGCGCACGGTGGTGACGCCGTTCCTCAAGGACACGCTCCACCTTGGCGGCCTGCCGATCTTCGCCGGCGCCGCCTACGGCTACGGCATGCTCTCGGCGTCGCTGATCCTCGCGATCATGGTGCTGCCGTACATCTCGGCCGTCACGCGTGAGGTGCTGATGGCGGTGCCGCGCTCGCAGCGTGAAGCGGCGCTGGCGCTTGGCGCGACGCGTTGGGAGATGATCTGGGACGCGGTGCTGCCGTACGCGCGCTCCGGGATCATCGGCGGCGTGATCCTCGGCCTGGGCCGAGCGCTCGGCGAGACGATGGCCGTCACGATGGTGATCGGCAATCGTCCCGAGATCTCCGCGTCGCTCCTCGCGCCGGGGTACACCATGGCCTCGATCATCGCCAACGAGTTCGCGGAAGCAGTGAGCGATCTCCACATCTCCGCCCTGATGGCCGTGGGCGCGGGACTGTTCGTGATCGCCATCATCGT
>DASZUN010000168.1:0-13901 GCA_035547615.1 Gemmatimonadaceae bacterium
CACCCGACACGAGCTGCCCGACGGCCGCGAGCTTCTCCTGCTGCATGAGCTGCTCGGCGAGCCGGCGTTCGTCCGTGATGTCGCGCACGATGCCGAGCGCGCCGGTGAGCATGCCGCTCTCGGTGAGCGGCGTGAGCGTCAGCGAGCACTGCCGCAGCTCCCCATCGGCGGACGGATACCGCAGCTCGACACGGCGGCGCTGGCCAGCGAGGCTGTCCCGGATGGCCTGCGCGGCCGCCGCCTGGTCGCGAGAGTCGATGAGCGTGGTGAAGTCGCTGCCGAGGAGCTCCGAGCGGCTCTTGCCGCTCGAGCGCTCGAGGGATCGATTCACGCTCGAGAGCTGCCCGTCGGCGCCGACCGTGAAGATCGCGTCCGAGGCCGCCTCGACCAGACGCGTGTAGCGTGCCTCCGACCGCTCGAGCGCCGCCGCGCGCTCGCGCTCGTCGGTGATGTCGCGCGCCACGCCGAGGATGCCGATCACCTGCGAGCCGTGCCGGATGGGCGTGTTCGTCACGGACGCGATCCGCCGCGTGCCGTCGGTGCGCACGAAATGGCACTCGTAGCGCCGCACGGAGCCGGTGAGCGCCGCCTTGAAGTGCTCCTTGAGCTGGGCGACCTCGGCGCTCGCGACCAGCGGGAGCGGGCTGCGGCCGAGCAGCTCGTCGCGCGGACGGCCCGCGAGGTGACACGTCGCCTCGTTCACCGAGGTGAAGGTGCCCTGCGCATCGAGCGTGTAGATCGCGTCGGTCGCGGTCTCGAACAGGTTGCGGTAGCGCGCCTCCGACTGGGCGACGGCGTCGCGCGCGCGCCGCTCGTCGTCCACGGCCTGGCGGTACCGCTCGGCGGCGGCGCGCGCCTCCTCGTACAGGCGCGCGTTCGAGATCGCGACGGCCACCTGATCGGCGAGCCGCTGCAGCACGACCGCATCGTCCGGCGTGAACGCGTTCGCCCGGTTGATGACCGACAGAACGCCGAGCGCCTCGGTGCTCGAGTAGAGCGGCGCGATGAGCGTGCGCTCGATGTTCGCCGCGATGCGCGTCGGCGCGTACGCCTCCTCGACGCTCGCGTCGTTGCAGATGATCGCCTGGCGCTCGCGGATCGCGCGCCCGCTGACGCTGTTGGCCACCGGCACGGGCGCGCCCATCAGCACCTCGCCGCCGCCCACGCCGGCGACGACCACGATCTGCTCGTCGCGGAGCACGCCGAGCGTGGCGCCCTCGGTGCGCAGCAGCGCGACCGCGTGCCGCAGGCTGAGCTGCAGCACGTCGCTGAGGCGGAGCGAACCGCTGACCGCGCGCGCGATGTCGCCGAGCGCCTCGCTGCGGCCGCGCTCGCGCTGGCTCTCCTCGTACAGCCGCGCGTTCTCGATGATCGACGCCGCCTGCTGCGCGAACAGCTCGACGGTGCGCACGCTGGCCAGCGTCGGCGGTCCGGGCTCCGACGGCTCGCCGAGGATGAGCGTCGCGTGCACCTCACCGGCCGCCGTGCGCAGCGGGACGATGAGTTCATTGGTATTCAGAAATGCTGAATGGCTGATCCAGGCGACCACGGCCGCCTCGGGCGGCATCGTGTAGCCGTCCACGCGCTCGACGCGGCCGTAGCCCACGCGCTGGATGGCGTCGACGAGAATGCCGAGGCGCGCGTCGATCGTCCGCGCGCGCTCCACGTCGGCCAGCGCCTCGTGCAGCAGGAGCAGCTGGTCGCGCTCGCGCCGCAGGCGCGCGAGCGACGTCGCGGAGGCTTCGAGCTCCTGCCGCGTGACGGGGCCGGCGGAACGGCTCATGTCAGGGTCTCGGTCGCGGAACGAGCAAACGTACGGCCAGCGGCTCGACCTCCGCCGTGAACGGCGTCACGCCCATCAGCTCGCCGTCCGCCTGCCAGGGCAGCGGAGGATTCGTCTCCACCCGCACCACCCGGCCGCGGCGGTACAACATACACGGATCCGAGCGAAAATCAGCCCGCATCATGCGCCACATGATCCGGAACGCGTCGCGGAGCGTCTCCGGCGAGAAGACGCAGGCGTCGAGGTAGCCATCGTCGGTTCGGATCTCCGGTCCCAGAGTGATGCGCTTGCCGAGCACCGCGCCGAAGTTCGCGATCATCACCGCCGCCGCCCGCCGCTCCTCGGTCGCGCCGTCCACGGTGAGTCGCACCGCGAACGACTGCCGCCGGAGCACGGATCGAATCGCCGCCCGGCCGCCCATGATCGTGTACGCGAGGACACCCAATCGACGCTTGAGCCAGCCCGGCGTTTCCGCGACCATCGAGGCGTCGATCCCCACGCCCGCCGCCACCGCGAAGCGCTTCCCGGACTCGAACCGGCCCACGTCGATCAGCAGCTCGTCCGCCGAGAGAAGCATCGGCACGGCGCGTCCGATCCTGAGCGGGATACCCACCGCGCGCGCGAGCAGGTTGCCCGTGCCGCCCGCCAGCACGCCGATCGGCGTGTCGCTACCGGCGAGCGCCGTCGCGATCTCCATGACGGTGCCGTCGCCGCCGAGCGCGAACACCGCGTCGTAGTGCGGCGCATGCTGCAGCGCCAGCTCCGCCGCATGGCCGGCGCGTTCCGTGAACACGACGTCGCACGCAACCGAACGGCTCGCCAGTGCGCGTCGCGCGCGCTCGGCGAGCCGTCGTCCCCGGCGCGCGGCCGGGTTCGCGATCACGATCGCTCGTCGGATCAGGGGTGCCACGTCTGCGAGAACGAGATGCTGAACTGCGTCGGCGTGGGCTGCAATCCGTTGAGCAATTGCACCTGTTGGGTGCCGCACACGCGGCTCGACGTGGGCGGATCGATCGCGACCTGCATCGCGAACGAGGGGTTGAACGGGAACCGGTACTCCGCCTTGGCGCCCACGCCGCTCAGCGGATTCGCGCGCCCCTGCGACGACTGGCTGCTCAGCGCGCAGAGTCCGGTGTTCAGGCTGAGATACAGGTTGTGGCCGACTGCGGTCTCCGCGTTGAGCGTTGCGCTGGCCAGGCTGTACCGCAGGTTGTCGACGGAGAACGGATTCGCGGCCTGCGTCGGCTGGGTCGCGCCGAGCTGGAGGCTGAACACGTCGACCGCGGAGCCGAGCGTCTGACGCAGCCGGTCGGTTGCCACCGCGCTCAGGGTCGGCGTGAGCACGGACGCGAGCACCTCGGTCGCCTGGTTGTTGCTCGTGAAATCGAGCCCCGGCTTGCCGATGAGCAGATAGCTCAGGATGTCGGACGTCGACAGCTCGTAGCCCGCATCGGAGGTGAACGTGATCGCCGGGTTCGGCATGCGGCCCGCGAGCTCGACGATCACGTTGAGGTCGCGGTCGCGCGCCTGCCGCACGGGGTACTGTGCCTTGAGGTCGACCACCGGAAATTCCGTCGGGCCGTCGAACGTCAGGGTGCCGCCCTGCTGCACGTTGAACTCACGCTGCACCACGCCGAGGTTCAGGTTGTACGTGCCGCCGCGCGTGTAGAGCGCGCCCTCGAGCTGCAGGTTCGGAATCAGCTCGCCGGTTTTCGCCAGCCGCCGCGTGGAGAGCTCGGTCGACTTGTTCAGCACGACCTGCCCGCCACTCGCCATGATCACGTTCGCTTCCGCCGATTTGAGCCGCACGTCCTCGCCGAGCGTGATCGTCACGTTGGGACTCAGGTTGGTGAGCAGCTTCGAGACCAGCGCCAGCCCGGTCACGTCGGACGGGCCGGCCGTCGGCTCGGAGATCAGCTCCACGTCCTGCTTGCGCGCGAGGTCGCGGTCCGCCAGGTAGATCGCGCTATGGTCGACGCGCAGGTTGCCGCTCAATGTCGGACTGAGGATCGAGCCGCGGAGCCGCAGCGAGTCCCGCGACGTCGGCGTGGTGAAGTAGAGATCGGCGAGCGAACGCTGGTTGAGCGCGCGGAACGACTCCGCGCCAAGCGCGAGATTGAACGTCGGCTCGAACGTGCGCTGCGGGTTCGTCACCCACCCATTCAGCGCCAGCCGGCCGTTGGGCTTCCCCATCGATTCTGCGGTCGCGCGGACGTTGATGCTGTCCTCGCCGCTCGACGGATTCACCGCACCGCCGATCGCCGCATTCACGTTGCGCAGGCTCACGCCCATCGGGAGCACGGTGCCGCTCGCGTTCTGCGCCTCGACCGCGCCCGAGAACGCGAGCGACTTCCACGTCCCGGACATCTGCACGTCGGCCGTGGCGTAGCCGCTGACGTCTCGCACCAGCTTGTGCAGCGGTGCCTGGATGATCGACAGGTCCGTGGAGTCGGCCTTGAACGACCCGGAGATCTCGCCCGGCACTTTCCGCGCACCGAACAGCGTGAGCTCGAGCGGAAGCGCGGCGTCCGCGTGGAGCGCCGTCGCGTTCTTCCGAACGACCTCCATGTTCGTCACGAGCGAATCGTTGGCGTAGTGCAGCGACGAGCTCACATGGTCGATGTCCACGCCGCTCCAGTTCACCGCTCGTGCGAGCGCATCGGCGACGATGCGCGGCTGAAGCTTGGTTCCCGAGACGACGGCATTCGCGTCGAGGAGTCCGGACAACGTCGAGGAGTCCTGCACGATCGTCCCGAGGTCTCGGAGCGGAACGTGCGCCGCGGCGATCCGGCCGGCGACCATCCCGCTGTCCGGGACGTCGCCCGCCACGGTGATCGAGGCGCTGTCCAGATTGCGCGCGACGAGCGAATCGAGGCGCATCCCGAGGCTGTCCAGCACCAGGTGCGCCGGTCCGGCGAGCCGCCATCGGTCCGCTCCGACGTCCAGACCGAGCGAGTCGAGCTGGACGATGCGCGACGCACCAGCCGCGTTCCACCGTCCGCCCGATGCCAGCGCGAGCGGCCCGCGCACGGCGCGCGCGCCGAGCGTGAACGTCCCGTTCGACTGGCCGTCGAGCCGCAGCACGCCGCCGATCGTGTCGAGCGCGATTCCGGCGAGCGTCACCGTGTCGATGCCGACCGACACCGTGCCGCGCGGCGCGCGCAGCACGTCGGCGAGATCGAATCTGGCCGTCACGGAATCGCCGCGGTCCTTCGTCACGTACACGCGACTGCCGTCGAGCTCACCGCGCGCGTTGAGCGAGTCCATGGTTCCCGCGAGCACGGCTGTGCCGTGGATGCTCCCGGACAGGGAGTCCGCCGGCGTCCCCGCGGCGCCGAGAATCGTGGTATCGGGATGCGAGAGATAGCGACGCAGCCCACCAAGCGAGTCCACGTCCACGTGGAAGAACAGCGAGTCGGGACGGCCGCCCGGCAGCCCCAGGCCGCCGTGCGCATCGAGGGTGGCCGCGTACGTGTGGATCCGGAGCGAGTCCGCGATCCGCATCTGGCCGTCGGCGAACCGCACGCTCGCGTGCGACGGATACACCGGCACGCTGTCGAAGACGGAACGCTCGAGCGCGACGTCGGCCGACCCCATGATGTCTGAGAGCGACGGCCCCGCGACATCGACCGCGTAGTGCCCGTTGAGCGACGCGGTCCGGAGCGCGGGATCCTCGAGCAGACGCGCGGGGTCGATGGCGCTGAAGTCGCCGTGGCCGTGCGCGCCGTAGCCGCCCGCGGAATCCGCATCCACGCGCCCGTCGAAGCTGAGCGCGCCCGCGGCGCCCTGCAGCGACATCGTGAGCGCGAGATCCGGCGTCTGTCCCGTCGCGCGGATCGGGCCGCTCACGGTGCCGCGGAACGGCAGCTTCACGTACTCCGGCGAGCGGGCGAGCATGGTGAGCGAGAGCGGCGCGGCGTCGAGCGCCACGTCGTACGTCATGAGCTGGGCGCCCCACGTGATGCGCCCGCTGCCCGTGATGTGCGACGGCTCGCCCGGACCGTCCTGATGCACGATGTTGGCGTTCGAGAACCGCACGTCGAGCCACGACGAGTCGAGCGTCGCCGTGCCGGCGATCGTGCCGCCGAGCTTCGGAAAGTCAGGAAAGAGGTACTCGATCGTGCGCAGATCGAGCTGCTTCGCGTTCACGTCGAGACCGTGAAACTTGGTGAACGCGGGATCGAGGATGTCGAGCCCGCCGCGCGCGGTGAAGCTCGACACGGCGCCTCGCACGTGCGCGTCCTCGAACCGCGCCTGCGCCTGGTCGACGAAGAAGTTGGTGAGCGGGCCGCCGCGCCCCTTCACCGTGCCGATGATGTTGCCCTGCCAGTCCTCGGGGAACGGTTTGCCGTTGAGCGTGCGGATGAGATCGAAGTTCATCGGATCCGCGCGCAGGTCCACGTCGCGGACGAGCAGCACCGGCGCGCCGATCCCGAACGACATGTCGCCCGTGATGTGCGATCTCGTGCTCGCCACATCCATCTTCTTCAACGTGAAGTCGACGACGTGCAGGTCCTTCGGATCGTTCTGGATGAGCAGATCGAGCGTTCCGCCGCCGGTCCTCGGCAGCGTGGGGTACACCCAGTTCACATCGTCGAGCGACACGGAATCACCGCGCACCGCGATGTCGTAGCGAACCGGGAGGTCGCTCCCCCACCAGACCTTGCCCGTGCCGTGCCCCGTCGACGCCGGCATGTCGAAATGCGGCACCTGGAACCAGACCGAGTCGCCGAGAATCCGCACGTCGCCCCGCAGGTTGCGGAACTTGAACGTGGGCTCGTATTCGTCCACCGAAAGCGTCGCGACCTTGAAGGTGCGGCCGAAGTTGTCGCTGTCGGGGTCGGCCAGGCGCGCGTGGCTGATCAGCGCCTGAATGTCGCGCCACGCGTACGTCCGACCGAAGCCGTCATAGGTGCGCGCGACCGCCTTCTCCGGCGTCGTGAGGTGCACGCGGATCACGCTGTCGCGCTTGGCCCCGCGCAGCGAGTCGTCGGGGTGCCACGGTAGCGTGAGGAGGAACGTGGCGCCGCGCGTCGACACCGAGTCGAGCACGATGAAATCGCCGAAGTTCCGTGTGTTCAGCTCCTTCGGCTTGGACGGCGCGCTCGGCTTCTGCGCGAAGACTTCCTGGAAATTCCACTTCCCGTCTTCGTGCTGGATGATGTGCACGAACGGGTGTTCGATCTGCGCCTTTCGGATGTAGATCCGGTTGTCGATGAAGTCGCGGGGGTTGAAGCTGATCGTGATCGGGCCGCTGGCGAAGAGCACCTCGCCGCGGGCGTCCTTGATCTCCATCGAATCCACGCTCGCCGCGGTCGGCGAGATCCCGCGGATGCGGCCCAGATACCACGTGCCGTGCACCGCGCGCGAGAGCAATGGCTGCGCGAACCCGCGCACCCACTCGCGTCCCGTATCCGTGCCCGTGACGAAGAGCCCCGCGGCGAACACCACGAGCCCAAGAGTCACGAGCACGGCGGCGCTCACGAGCGCCACGAGACGACGGCGGGTCATTCCACTAGAAACCGGTACCGATGGAAATCGTCCAGACGATTCGGTCGAAGAGCCGGACGAACGAATTCTTGGAAGGTGTCTGGGCGGGAGCGAAGCTCGACGGACACTCGGTGCCGAGTGGGACGAGGCCGCCGGGCGTCTGGAGGACCTTCACCGGATCCGCCACGTCCGGCCCGTTCACGCAGATGAGAGGTTGCTGATTCGACGCGTTTGGCGTCACCACGAAGTACGCCGGCCCCTTCGGGCTCGGGTAGGGATTGTACCCCGCATTCACTTGAATGGGCCCCACCGGCGAGAAGTACTTCACGCCCACGCCCGGCGTGATCGCGAACTTGCCGAACTCGAGATTGTGCGTCCCGTTCTGACGCGTCCACACCTGGCCGCCGTCCGTGAAGAGCACGTACTGGAGCAGATCCGGAAAGAACGGATCGCGAAGCCGGATCTCGACGTTCGCGACCACGAGCGAGTTGCCGCCCACCGGGATCGTCCGCGTCTGCCGCGCGTCCCCCTTCGCGACGAACGCGACCGTATCGCCACCAAATTGCTCGAGCGCGGTCTGCGTGGAATCCAGCAGATACACCACGGACCCGAGCAGATTCTTCTGATATCCGCGGACGCTCGTCTCGCCGCCAGCATAGAGCCGCTCCTGCGGCGGCGGCACCTGCGAGTATCCGCCGATCCACCCCGCGCGCAGCCGGAACGCGAACACGGCTCGGCTCGGCAGCGGGAAGTACCACATGACGTCGCCCGTGCCCTTGAGAAAACGCAGCGAGGCGTCGGAGCCGATCACGCTCTGGGCAGTGCGCACCTCACCGGCGAGCGCCCAGCCGCGCGTGGGGTTGAGCACGTCGTCCGTGCGGCTGCGGGAGAGACTCGCGCTCGCCACCGCGAGCGGACGCGCCACCTGGATGGCGTCCTGGTCCGGCTTGTTGCACCGGCTGAACGCCGCGCACAGCACCGCCGGCTGCGCCTGCGTCCGGCCGTACTCGAAGGTGTATCCGAACCGCAGCGGCGTGAGCAAGCTCACGTCGCGCGTCGCCGACGCATCGAGACCGATGGTGGTCGTGCGCAGATACGCCAGATATTCACCGCGCCGCTCGGTGTACGCCGAGTACGCCGGCACCCAGGCCGAGCCGAAGAGCTGCGGCTGCCGGAGCGTGGCGCCGGCGTAGTAGTTGAGCTTGGAGCTCGAGATGCTGTCCTTCTCGAGCTGGTGCCGCCGGCAGAGGTTGCTCAACCCCGGAATGTCCCCCGTCGGCGCGCCGAAGCCGATCTTCGAGAGACGCCCGTTGAGCTCGAGATGCCGCGCCTGCTTGAGAAAATTGTTATCGGTGTACTGCCCGTTGACGCGGAAGCAGTCCAGGTTCGCCCAGCCTTCCTCGAGATCCACGCGGCGGATGTAATCCTCGACCAGATTCACATCGAGGTCGGCCAAGCTGTCGCCGTGCTGCCACGCGGTGTCGAGCGTGAT
The DNA here is from genome assembly GCA_035547615.1 of Gemmatimonadaceae bacterium. Lineage (GTDB taxonomy): Bacteria > Gemmatimonadota > Gemmatimonadetes > Gemmatimonadales > Gemmatimonadaceae > JAQBQB01. The sequence goes on from DASZUN010000168.1 coordinate 8,766, forward strand.
GCCGACGTGCCGGTAGGCGCCGAGCTGGTACAGATTGCGCTGCGCGTTCGCGATGTCCCGCGCGCTGTACCAGTCGCCGGGACGAAAGCCGAGGAGACGAAGCACGACCGCGCTGTCGATCTCCGGCGGGCGGCGGTCGACGCCCGCGCGCGTCACTGCGATCTGGCCGACGCGTGCGCGCGGCCCCGGCTGGACGTCGAGCTCGACCTCCGCGTGCAGGTGCACGGTATCCGTGCGCGACGCCGGAAAGACTTCCGCGCGCGGATAGCCGACGTTTCGCAGCCGGCTGACGATCGTGTCCTCGTCCGCGACCATCGGCACGAGTCCGAACCGGTTTCCCACCTCCAGGTGCAGATCGCGCGTGATCGCCGCCGAGTCCGGCACCGAGTCGAGTCCGGTGATGGACAGCGAATCCACGCGGATCGGCGCGCTCTCGTCGATCCGGAACGTCACCGCGACTGCGTTCGCGCCCTGCGGCTTGACGATCGTGTCGATCTGGGCGCTGTAGAACCCGTTGTTCCGGTAGAACTGCTTCAGGCGCGCGACGTCGGGCTTGAGCCCGTCCGTCGGGTAGCAGCGCTTGGTGCCGACGATTCGCAGGTACCGCCGGATGAGGGACGACGGCGTCACGAGCACGCGCGCCGACAGCACGTCGTCGCTGAACGTGGAGTTGCCCACGAAGCTCAGGGAGCGGACTTCCTTCTCCCCCGCGTCACACTCGACGTCCTGCGCGCGGGCGGCGGAGTGGGCGGCGGCGAGCGCGAGGCTCGCGAACGCGAACGCGCGGACGAGCGCTCTCGGAACCCGAGCGCGCATCACCCGCCGTGCGAGCATGCGTCGTAGTATTCCGATGCCGCGGACTCATCCCGCGGATCGCTGTTTGCAAGCATGCCAACCTCGTGAGCTTCGTGCCGATTCGGCCTCGAAGCAGCGCTGATCATCGTCTTCACCGCCCGAGCAGTCGGCGGCTGGACGTACGACGCGCCCGCTCGGCAGGACCTCCGGCGGGCGCATCTGATTGACGCTTCACGGCGGGATCGGGTAAGTTCTCGCGCCACTTTGCCAGTGTCAATGGAAGCCATTCGCGCGCTGCGCCTCGTCGTTCTCACTTCTGCAATCACGGCCTGCGGATCGAGTGGCCCGCCCTCGCGCCACGAGCTGATCGACTCGCGCGACAACTACGATCCGCGCTCGCTCGACCCGGCGCTCTCGACCGACGTCCCGACGGGCCGCGCCGTCGCCTACATCTTCGACGGCCTCACCCGCTTCGATCCCGACGCGAAGGTCGAGCCCTCGCTCGCCACGCGCTGGGACGTGTCGCCGGACGGCCGCATCTACACGTTCCACCTGCGGCAGGGCGTGCGATTCACCGACGGTTCGCCGCTCACGGCACACACCGTGGTCCGGAGCTGGACGCGCGCGCTCGACCCCGCCACCAAGAGCGGCGCCGCGTCGTTCCTGTTCCCGATCCAGGGCGCCAGGGAATTCAACGCGGGCACCGCGACCTCGATCTCCGGCCTCGCCGCGCGCGACGACAGCACGCTCGTCGTCACGCTCGCCGAGCCGCTCGCCATCTTCACGAAGATGCTCGCGATGCCGGTCGCCGCGATCGTCCCGGAGCACACCGGGGCCGATTTCGGCGAGCACCCGATCGGCTCGGGTCCGTGGAAGCTGGTCCAGTGGAAGCATGACGATTACCTGCTCTTCGCCCGGAACCCCGACTACTTCGCCGGCGCGCCGAAGACCGATACCCTCCGCGCGCGCATCATCGCCGAGCCGAGTACCGCGGTCGCCGAATACGAGAGCGGCAACGTGGACGTGCTCGAGATTCCCGCCGGTGAGGCATCGGAGTGGGAAGAAGATGAGAGTCGAAAGCCGATGCTCATGTCTACACCGGCGCTCGAGCTGGTGTACATCGGGATCAACACCACGCGTGGTCCGCTCGCCGACGTGCGCGTACGTCAGGCCATCAACTACGCCATCGACATCGACAAGATCATCGAGCGGCTGGTGAGCGGGCGCGGCACGCGGGCCGCGGGCGTGATTCCACCCGCCCTCGCCGGGTACGACAAGGCGCGGAAGCCCTACCCCTACGATCCCGCGAAGGCCAGGCAACTCCTCGCCGCCGCCGGCTATCCGCACGGCATCGACGTCGAGCTCTGGGTCTCGATGACGCCGATCTATCAGCTGATCGCGACGACGGTGCAGGCCTACCTCAACGCGGTCGGCATCCGGACCAAGATCGTGCAGCGCGACGCCGCCTCCGCCCGTGCCGCCGCGCGCAAAGGCCAGGTCGACATGATCCTCAAGGACTGGTACGCCGATTACCCGGACGCCGAGGACTTCCTGTACCCGCTCCTGCACTCGACCAACCGCGGCGCCGGCGGCAACGTCTCGTTCTTCTCCAACGCGACGTTCGACTCCGTCGTCACGGCGTCGCGCCACGAGCTCGACGAAACGAAGCGCGACTCCCTCTATCAGGTCGCCGATTCGATCGCCTACGCGCAGGCACCGATGGTCTTTCTCTATTTCTACAACGAGTTGTACGCGGTCCAGCCGTGGGTGAAGGGGTTCGTGCCGCCGATCATCTTCAACGGCCAGCGATGGCTGAACGTGACGATGGAGCACCCGGCGAAATGACCTGGTTCATCCTGCGCCGCGTCCTGCTGGCGATCCCCACGCTCTTCGGCGTGCTCGTCGTCGCCTTCCTGCTCCTCTACGTCGCGCCCGGCGACCCGGTCGAAGCGATGATCGGCGAGCGCGCCGATTCGGCGACGATCGCCCGGCTGCGCGAGCAGATGCACCTGAACGATCCGCTGCCGGTGCGCTTCGGCCACTACGTCGAGAGCGTCGCGACCGGCGATCTCGGGCGGTCGTACATCACCAACCGGCCGATCACCGAGGACATCAGGGAGCGCTTCCCCAAGACGCTCCAGCTCGCCGGCGCCGCCATGCTCCTCGCGATCGTCGTCGGCATCACGCTCGGCGTGCTCAGCGCGCGCAACCCCGGCGGCCTCGTCGACCAGTTCGCGCTCGGGCTCGCGTATCTCGGCATCTCCTTCCCGGTATATTGGGTCGGATTGCTACTAATTCTGCTGTTCGCCGTCGGGCTGCGCTGGCTCCCGCCGTCGGGCTACGGCAGTCTGCGGTTTCTCGCGCTGCCCGCGCTCACGCTCGGCATGCGCTCGATCGCCTTCCTGGCGCGGATGACGCGCTCGTCGATGCTCGAGGCGCTCAACGCCGACTTCGTGCGCACCGCCCGCGCCAAGGGCCTCAGCGAATGGGTCGTCACGGTGAAGCACGCGCTCCGCAACGCCCTCATCCCCGTGATCACCGTGATCGGGCTCGACTTCGGCGCCTACCTCACCGGCAGCATTCTCACCGAGACCATCTTCTCCTGGCCCGGCCTCGGCCGCTACGTCGTGAACGCGATCGAGCGCCGCGACCTCCCGGCCATCCAGGGCGCGGTCCTCTTCCTGAGCACCGTGTTCGTGGTCGTGAACCTGATCACCGACCTCGCCTACGCCAAGGCGGATCCGCGCGTGAGCTATGAGTAAACTATGAATCTCGACGAGTATCAGCGCGCCGCGCTGCGCACGCTCAACCCCGCGCTCGACGACCGCGAACGCCTGCTCGACGCCGCGATGGGCCTGTCGGAGGAAGCGGCCGAAGTGCTCGGCCTCGTGCGCAAACGGGTCTTCCAGCGGCGCGACGTCGACGCCGCGCGCCTGTCGGAGGAGCTGGGCGACGTGCTCTGGTGTCTCGCCGTGACCGCGCACGCGCTCGGCCTGTCGCTCGACGGTGTCGCGCAGGCGAATCAGGCCAAGCTCGCCGCGCGCCACCCCGAAGGATTCAAGCCGCCGCGCCCGCGCGGGCCCGAGGACTGGTCGCGATCACATCGCGAGTGACGCGCTAATCCTCGCTCTGCCCGAACAGCTTCATGTTCGACGAGTGCCCGGGCGTGACCTTCCGCTCGGGATAGATCCAGTGCACCGCCTGGTTCACCGCCACCGCCGCTTCGGCGAATCCCGTCGCGATGAGCTTGAGCTTTCCCGGATAGGTCGTGACGTCGCCCGCCGCGTACATCCCGGCGCGACCCGTTTCCATCATGCTGTTCACGACGATCTCGTCCTTCTCCAGGTGCAGCCCCCACTCGGCGAGCGGACCGATGTCGCTCACGAAGCCGAGCATCGGCAGCACCACGTCGGCGTCGATCACGCGCGTGGTCTTCGCCTTCACGTCGCGCAGCTCGAGGTGCGTGAAGGCGTCCGGCCCGGATTCGCAGCGGATGTCGAACAGCTCGTGGAAGGTGAACAGGTCGGCGCGCCCGCCGCTCACGGCAGCCTGATACTGCTCGACCGTGGCCGCATGCGCCCGGAACCGGTCGCTCCGATGGACGATCGTCACCCGCGTCGCGCGATCGAGGAGCTGCGTGCCCCAGTCGAATGCCGAGTCGCCGCCGCCGATGATCACCACCCGCTTGCCGCGGAAAGCCTCCGGATCGGTGACGACGTCGTAGATCCCGCGCCCGTACCACGGCTCCGCGCACGCCTGTGGCAGACGCCGCGGCGAGAACGCGCCGATGCCTGCCGCGATCACGATCGCGCGCGTCGGGAACCGATCGCGCTCCGTCACGAGCACGAAATGCCCGTCCTCCTCCTCGAGCCCGGTCACGCGCTGCCCGAGATGAATCGGCTGCTGGAACTGCGCGGCCTGCTCGGCGAGCGATCGCACGAGATCCTTCGCGAGCACCTTCGGGAAGCCCGCGACGTCGAAGATGTATTTCTCGGGGTAGAGCGCCGTGAGCTGGCCGCCGAGCTCCGGCAGCGCATCGACGACCTGCGATGTCGCGCTGCGCATTCCGGCGTAGAACTGCGCGAAGATCCCGGTCGGGCCGGCGCCGATGATCGTGATGTCCTTGATGTCGTGAACGGGCATGGGGCGAAAAGTAAAACACGGTCGGGTCGCTGCGCTGTAGGGTCGGCGGCGCTGTCGCGCGCCTGTAGGGTTGCGCTTCGGCGGCTGTGCCGCCTGGCGGTAGGGTGTGACGGCGTGAGTGCGTCGGCTCGGCAGCGCGACCACCCTACAGCACAGCGACCCTACAGCACAGCGACCCTACCGCACAGCGACCCTACA
>DASZUN010000169.1:0-5007 GCA_035547615.1 Gemmatimonadaceae bacterium
GCGGTGGTCCGGGCGGTGGACGCGGTGGACGCGGTGGCCACGGCGGGCCGGGCGGCGCCGATCGCGGCGGTCGGGAAGGGCGCGGGCGCGGCGGCGAAGGCGGCCGCGGCGGCGACGAGCGCGGCCGGGGTGAAGGCAGCGAGCTCGTCGAGAACGTGATCGCCATCAACCGCGTCGCCAAGGTCGTGAAGGGCGGCCGGCGCTTCTCGTTCAACGCGCTCGTCGCGGTCGGCGACGGCCAGGGCAAGGTCGGCTTCGCGTCGGGCAAGGCGAACGAAGTCTCGGAGGCGGTCCGCAAGGCCGTCGACGCGGCGCGTCGCAAGATGGTGGCGATCCCGCTCACGGGGAGCACGATCCCGCACGAGATCGTCGGCTCGCACGGCGCGGGCAAGGTCCTCATGAAGCCCGCGGCGCCGGGCGCCGGCGTGATCGCCGGTGGTGCGGTGCGCGCGATCATGGAGTGCGCCGGCATCTCCGACATTCTCACGAAGAGCCTCGGCTCGACGAACCCGCACAACATGGTGCGCGCCGCGATGGACGGTCTGCAGCAGCTCACGACGGTGGAGCAGGTCGCGCGCGAGCGCGGCGTGGAGCCGTCGAGCCTCGGCTACCGGTCGCGCGCGAAGAGCAAGGAGACGGTCTGATGGCGCGCACGTTCGTGTGGCACCCGTCCAAGGGGCCGGGCAAGACGCCCAAGCAGAACCTTCCGGAGTCCGGAAGCGTACAGATCAAGCAGATTCGCAGCGGGATCGGCCATTCGTGGCGCATGCGCGCCACGCTGGAGGCGATCGGTCTCAAGCACCACCAGGACGTGGTGGTGAAGGAGATCACGCCGGGCCTGCGCGGTCAACTCAAGCAGGTTCGTCACCTCGTCGAGGTGACGCCGGTCGAAGGGGGTAAGTAATGGCACGCCAGTCAAATTCCGAGACGTCCACCGAGGCCAGCCCGGTCGCAAATAAGATCGGGCTGCACAACCTCTCGGCGGCGCCGGGCTCGACGAAGAACCGGAAGCGGCTCGGCCGCGGCCCGGGCTCGGGCACCGGCAAGACGTCGGGCAAGGGCCACAAGGGTATCAAGGCGCGCGCGGGCCATCACGGCCCGGGCGGCGGCAAGCCGCACTTCGAGGGCGGCCAGATGCCGATCACGCGCCGTCTGCCCAAGCGCGGCTTCACCAATCCGTTCCGCGAGGAGTCGCAGATCGTCCGTCTCGATGACCTGGCCAAGGTCGCCGGCGGCGAGATCACGCGCGACGCGCTCGTCGAGGCGGGTCTGGTCGACGCGAACAAGGGGCAGGTCAAGGTGCTCGCGAACGGCCAGATCGCCCAGGCCGTCACGGTGCGGGGGCTGAAGGTCAGCGCCGGCGCACGCGAGAAGATTGTCGCGGCCGGAGGCCGCGTCGAGGAGTAAAAGGAGCTCCATGGCTCAAAACAACGCCGCCGCGGCGGTCCAGAACCTGTTCCGGACGCCCGAGCTGAAGGACAAGATCCTCTTCACGTTGCTCTGCCTGCTGGTCTATCGGATCGGCGCGGCGGTGACGGCGCCGGGGGTCAACCCGCAGGCCATCGCCGACTTCATGAATCAGCAGTCGAACGGCGGCGGCCTGCTCGGGCTGTACAACCTGTTCACGGGTGGACAGCTCGAGCGCGCCACGGTGTTCGCGCTGGGGATCATGCCGTACATCTCGGCGTCGATCTTCCAGCAGATCGCGCAGGCCGTGGTGCCGCAGATCGACAAGATGTCGAAGGACGAGGAAGGGCGGAAAAAGATCGACCAGTGGTCGCGCTACGCCACGGTGATCCTGGCCGTGGTGCAGGCGTGGGGCTTCGCGCTCTTCGCGGAGTCGCTGCCGGGCGCCGTCGCGCACCCGGGCTTCGGCTTCCGCATGTCGATGACGTTCTTCCTCACCGTCGGCGCGATCTTCGTCATGTGGCTGGGCGAGCAGATCACCGCGCGCGGCATCGGCAACGGCGCCAGCTTGATGATCTTCTTCTCCATCTGCGAGCGCATCTGGCCGGGGATCGGCGAGGCGTTCGCGTTCCTCTCGACGGGCGCGATCGGCTCGTTCTCGCTGCTCGTGCTCGTCGTGATCATGGTGCTCGTGGTGGCGGCGATCGTCGCCGTGACCATGGCCGCCCGCCGCGTGCTGATCCAGATCCCGCAGCGCACGATGGCGCGGGGACGCATGCGCGAGGCGAGCCGGAGCTTCATCCCGCTCCGCATCAACTCGTCGGGCGTGATGCCGATCGTGTTCGCGCAGTCGGTCGTCGTGATTCCGGGCGCGATGGCGCAGTTCTCGGGCAACGTGCGGGCGCGCGATTTCGCCGACCTCATGGGGCCGGGCACGACGGTCTATTTCGTGATCATGGCGGTGCTCATCCTCTTCTTCACGTACTTCTACACGTCGATCATCTTCAACCCGGTCGACCTGGCGGAGAACCTGAAGAAGCAGGGCGGCTTCATTCCGGGCGTGAAGCCCGGCGCGAAGACGGCCGAGTACATCGACGACGTCGTGTCCAAGATCACGCTGCCGGGCGCCATCTTCCTGACGCTGATCGCGCTGCTGCCGATCTGGATCTCGGACCTGCTGCACATCCAGTTCGCGTTCGGCGGCACGTCGCTCCTGATCGTGGTGGGCGTCGCGCTCGACACGATCCAGCAGATGAACCAGCACCTGCTGCTCCGGAAATACGACGGCTTCATGAAGAAGGGCCGCGTGCGGTTCCGCGGCGGGTACCAGGGCGTTCCGGGCGGCGGGTACTGATCCGGCCCCGACGACGCACGTAGGACTTTTCGAGGGCCCGGCGATGAACCGGGCCCTTTAGTTTTCCGGCATCCCGCTCACTCACAGATCATGATCATCGTCCTGTTCGGAAAACCCGGTGCCGGCAAGGGCACGCAGGCGCCGCTGCTCGCCCAGGCGCTCGACGTGCCGACTCTCGCGACCGGCGACGTGCTGCGCGCGGCGGTGCGCGTGGGCACCAAGCTCGGCCTCGAGGCCAAGGGCTTCATGGAGCGCGGCGAGCTGGTGCCCGACTCCGTCATTCTCGGGATCGTCGCCGAAGAGCTCGGCCAGCCGCAGTACGCCAAGGGCGTGATCCTGGACGGCGTGGTCCGGACCGTGCCACAAGCCGAGGGACTTCAGAGAATGCTCAAGGTCCTGGGCCGGACGGTGGACGCGGTGCTGGCGTTCGACATCGACAACGACGAGATCGTGCGGCGGCTGAGCGGACGCACGGTGTGCGAGAAGTGCCAGACGCCGTACACGGGGCGCGCGGTCGGGAGCGTGTGCGACAAGTGCGGCGGCGCGCTCGTCCGGCGCAAGGACGACGAGCCCGAGGCGATCCGCACGCGGCTCCGCGTGTACGACGAGCAGACGGCGCCCGTGCTCGACTGGTACAACGCGAACGGCGGTCGCGTGGTGGTGGTCGACGCGGTGGGACCGGTGGAGGAGATCACCAAGCGCACGCTCGAGGCATTGAAGCCGTGATCCAGCTCAAGTCGGCGCGCGAGATCGAGCTCATGGCGCAGGGAGGGAAGATCCTCGGCGCCACGGTGGAGCATCTGCGCGCCGCGGTGCGGCCCGGCATCAGCACGGGAGAGCTCGACGCGATCGCCGAGGAGTTCATCCGCAGCCACGACGGCGCGACGCCGGCGTTCAAGGGGCTGTACGGATTTCCGGGGAGCATCTGCTCGTCGGTGAACAACGAGATCGTGCACGGCATCCCGAGCCGCAAGCGCGTGCTGCACGACGGGGATATCGTGTCGCTCGACGTGGGGGTGGGCTACAAGGGCTACTTCACCGACAGCGCGACGACGGTGCCGGTCGGCGAGATCAACGCCGAAGCGAAGCGGCTGCTCGCGGTGACGCAGGAATCGCTCGAGGCGGGGATCGCGGCGGCGGTGGTCGGCAACCACATCGGCGACATCGGGCACGCGGTGGAGACCGTCGTGCGCGCGGCGGGCTTCAGCGTGGTGCGCGATCTCGTGGGGCACGGGATCGGCGTGGAATTCCACGAGGAGCCGCAGGTGCCGAATTACGGCAAGCCGAAGCGGCGCGAGAAGCTGGTGCCCGGTCTCACGATCGCGATCGAGCCGATGGTGAACGTGGGCGGCCCCGCGACGCGCACCCTCGCCGACCGATGGACGATCGTGACGCTGGACGGATCGCTCTCCGCGCACTTCGAGCACACGGTGGCGATCACGGACGAGGGCCCGAGGGTGTTGACGCGGGCGTAGACTCGGCGTGCCGAGGTGGGTTGGATTGAAATGGGGACGCGGATTGGGCGGACTCTGGTTGGACAAGGCGCGGAGGACCTTCACCGGCGTTCGCCGCGCGTGTTGGATTCTTGTACTCGACCGTGTGAATGACGCGGTGAAACTTGGGCTCGTGGCCGAAGTGGAATAGCAGGCCGATTGCCAGGTTCGTGCAGCGCAGGTAATTGTAGAGTTGACGCTCGGCGATGGGGTGCAGGCGCTCGCCGGTCTTGTTCTCGATTACCACGCGATCGTCAACGAGCATGTCGAGCCGCTGATACGCCGCCAGCTCGCCGCAGTAGTAGATGGGCACGAGCACCTCTCGCCCGACGGAGTGGCCGCGGCGCACCAACTCGCGCTCGAAGACCGCCGAGTACACGTGCTCCAAGAACCCAAACCCGAGCGCGCGATAAACAGCATAGAACCCACCAATGATGGATTTGGTGAGTTCCGCCTCGACCAGGCGCGATGTTCTGTGTGTCGTCATTCCGCGCCCAGTCTATCGCCAGTCCGCCCAAGTCCGCGTCACCATTTCAATCCAACCCTGTCCGGCGCATTGCGGCTCGCCAGCGCTTGCCTCTTCTGGCGCGTAGCTCCTTGGGCTAACGTATCCCGGCCCCAAGCCGCTCGAGCGCGTGGCGCTGCCGTCTGGCCCACGCTGATGCTTCCCACCTCACCGGAGGTTTTGGATGTCCATGCGGGCTCTCCGCACCTGGCGTCTCGCCGTCCTGCCGATCGCGTTCGCCGCGACGG
>DASZUN010000170.1:0-16621 GCA_035547615.1 Gemmatimonadaceae bacterium
GACTGCCGAATTCGTCGACCTGCACCGAGTGATCGATCACGAGGTCGACCGGCTGCAGCGGATTGATTCGCTGCGCATCGCCGCCGAGCGATTTGAGCGCGTCGCGCATTGCGGCGAGGTCGACGACCGCCGGCACGCCGGTGAAGTCCTGGAGCAGCACGCGGCTCGTGCGGAACGCGATCTCCTTTTCGCGGTGCGCCTTGACGTCCCACTTGGCGAGCGCCTCGACGTCGCCGCGCTTCACGAACGCGTCGTCTTCGTTCCGGAGCAGATTCTCCAGAAGAATCTTGAGGCTGAACGGAAGCTTCGCGGCGTTGCCGCCGGAGAGCTGGTCGAGCGCGGCGAGGCGATAGACGGTGTACTGCTTCCCGTCGACGGTGACAGTCGCGCGGCTGTCGAAGGAATTCTTGCTTGTCATGGAAGTTGTCTTTCGGTTCGGCTCTCTCATGGGGCCGAGCGTGACAAACGGAGCCACTGGCTTGGGCGCGCACGCCGGCTGCCAGGCTACCGATAATGTAACGGAGTCCGGCGGCGGTCGCGGGTCGCGGCCACGGCCCGCGGCCACGCAGCCGTTGCGTCGACCGGCGGCCCCAGCCGATCTTGCCACGATGCTCAATCCCAGTGATCCGGTCGATCTGACGGTGCAGCTCATGTCGATCGACTCGACGAGCGGCCACGAGGGCGAAGTGATCGCCTGGCTGGACACCTACCTCGCCGCCCGCGGCTGGCGCACGCAGCGCATCCCGGTGAGCGCGGGCCGCGACGACCTGTTCGCGACCGCCGTCGACGCGCCCCTGGTCACGCTCTCGACGCACCTCGACACGGTGCCGCCATTCATCCCGCCGCGGATCGACGGCGATCGCATCCTCGGCCGCGGCGCCTGCGACGCCAAGGGGATTGCCGCGGCGATGATCTGCGCCGCCGAGCGCCTGCGAATGCGCAACCTTCCGGTTGCATTACTGTTCGTCGTCGGCGAAGAGGTCACGCACGACGGCGCGCACGCGGCGAACGAGGCATTCGCGGCCAGGGTCGTCCCGGCGACGAGCCGCGCGCTGATCGACGGCGAGCCCACGGAGAGCACGCTCGCTCTGGGCACCAAGGGCGCGGTCCGCGTCACCGTGCGCACCGCCGGCCAGGCGGCGCACTCCGCGTACCCGCACCTCGGCCGCTCGGCGACGCGCGATCTCGTGCGGCTGCTCGCGGAGCTCGACGCGATCGCGTTCCCGCGCGACGAGCTGCTCGGCGAGACGACCGTGAACATCGGTTCGCTGAGCGGCGGCGTCGCGGACAACGTCGTCGCGCCGTGGGCGGAAGCGCGGATCATGATCCGCCTCGTGAGTCCGGCGGCGGAGGTCATGAGTATTCTCGAACGATGGGCCGACGGCCGCGCCACGCTCGAGTGGGGTCCGATGGTGCCGCCGGTCAAGCTCGGCGCGGCGGCGGGATTCGAGACGTCGATCGCCGCGTTCGCGACGGACATCCCGGTGCTGACGAACTGGGGGACGCCGTATCTCTTCGGCCCGGGATCGATCCACGTGGCGCACCGGGACGACGAGTTCGTGGAGATCGGCGAGCTGCGGCGCGCCGTGGAGACGTACGAGCGGCTGGTCGAGGGATTGGTCGGTTAGTCGAGCTCCGCGTCATCCCGAGCGAGCGGTAGGCGAGCCCGTGTCATCCCGAGCGAGCCGTAGGGGAGCCCGTGTCATCCCGAGCGAGCCGAAGGCGAGTCGAGGGATCTGGGCTCGTGGCGCGATTCCCTGGCTTGATACTACGCGCCGTGGCGCATGGGTGGCCGCATACGCGCGAATCGCGTCCGATGAGTTAGGGAACTGCCACTTGAACGGATGACGGCACGAAGCGGACGGATTGTTGCACGCGGAGCGCAGGCTTCGTGCGCCGCAACTGATGATTTATTGCCGATCGTTGCTCGGGACGTCACCGAGATGCATCCCGAGGGTTCAGCCAAAGTTCACCCGGCCCTGGGCCGGTGGGACTACCCCGCCACTCGGAGCGGTCCGCGGAAGTTCCCGCAGCGTTCGCGAGTTCGCTGTGCCGCTCTGCGGCACAGCGAACCAGCGTCCCAAAACAATCCAAGCCGATTCGGCGCCGACGAGCTGATGTGCGCGACGAGCCCAGCTCCCTCGACTCGCCTGTGGCTCGCTCGGGATGACAGGGACTCGCTCGGGAGGATGATCCCTACGCCGCGCCCCGCTCGCCCGCCTTCAGCGGGACGATGCGATCGACCTTCCGCGCGATGATCGCGTGCGTCGGGCATTGGTGCACGAACTCGCCGTCCGCCGGCGACCAGTCCGCGGTGCGCGTGCGCGAGTACGCCTTCCCCTGCGCGTCGAGCCCCATCATCGACGGCGCGAGCGCGGCGCACAGTCCGCAGCCGATGCAGCGGTCGCGGTCGACCTCGATCTCGAACCGGCGCCGCGGGTACACGCCGCCCGGCTGGTCGTAGAACGCGTCGATGTCCTCGAGCGCCTTGTGCGCGGCGCGGTGCCCCTCGTGGATCGTCGCCTCGAGGTTGGCGAAGCTGAGCCAGTCCTCGCCGCAGCGCGGGCGGATGAGGACCATCGGCGGCCCCTGCCAGTGCGTGAGCGGGAACTGCTGCAGCGCGTGCATCATCGTCGTCGCCGCGCGGATGTAGATGTTGGCGAACCCCAGCGACAGCCCGTCATGGATCGGCCGCAGGTCGTTGCTCCCGACGTCGACCGCGATGATGAGGTCCGCGTCGAGCGCGGCGATCGCCACCGGCAGATTGTCGATCACGCCGCCGTCCACGCACAGCCGCTCGCCCACCTTGCCCGGCGGGAAGTAGCCCGGCAGCGCGCACGACGCGTACACGGCGTCCTGCACGTACACGTTGCGCAGCCCCGGCGAGCCCCAGATCACGGGCGAGCCGCGCTCGAGATCGACCGTGTTCACGAGCAGCGGCGCCGGGAGGTCGGCGAACGTGCCCGCCGGCACGACGGCGCGGCACAGGTCGCGGAGCGGCTCCTCGAGGTAGATCGAGGGCGACCGCATCCGCTCCATGAGCATTCCGAAATGATTGATCCTGAATAAATCGCGGCGCTTGAGCGATCCCGCGCGCTCGGCGAGCTGGTCGGGCGTGAAGCCGCCGACCCGCGCCGCCGCGAGGAGCGCACCGATGCTCGTGCCGGCGTAGGTCGTCGGCACGATCCCGCGCTCCTCGAGCGCCTTCATGACGCCGATGTGGGCAAACCCCTTCATTCCGCCCCCGCCGAGGACGAGGGCGATGCGACGAGACGGGGAAGCGGAACGAGTCATGGTTCTATGAGTATCGGCGCACGAAGCATCGGGGCGTACACCGCGGCGCGCGCGGCGGGGATCACGTCACTGCAGATAGTCGTACAAGCCGAGGAGTCCCACCACGGCGCCGCCGACCATGATCACCGTCCCCGGTGTGCCGCCGATGATCGCCCCCGTGATCAGCGCCGCGACGCCGACCACCATCATCGCGCGCGACTGGCCGAGGTTCGCCCGCGCCATCAGGGGCTGGGCCGGCCGGCTCGTCTCGCGCGAGTGAACGCCCGCGCGCATGCTCGTCATCGTGGCCGACGACGCGCTCGGCATGGTCATCGACGGCGCCGGTGTGCGCTCCGTCACACTCGCCGCTGACGGTGCGCTCTCGGCCGCGGCCGCGCGGGCGGTATCCGCGATGGCCGTGTTCGCGGCGATCTGCGCGCGCAAGGGAGCCGCGATGGCCAGGGAGAGGCCCACCGCGATCAGACGTACGGGTACACGCATGTGTTCTCCTCGAAGGGGGTGCCGACACCTGCGAAAGAAACGCGCCAGTGGAGACGCGGAAGAAAAATGCGCCGCCCCCCACGCGTGGCGTCAATGGTGGCGGACACACATTCGTCGGCCTAGTCTTACGCGTCGTTCCTCACCTTCGCCCTACAGTCCATGCTTCTCCACCAGGCGCTCGGATGACGCGCGAGCGCACCGAAGGCTCGCTCGTCCGCGCGCTCGGGGTCTGGGGCCTCGCGGCCAACATCGTCAACATCACGGTCGGCGGCGGGATCTTCCGACTGCCCACCGCCGCCTACGAGGCGCTCGGCGGCTCGGCGCCGATCGCCTACGCGATCTGCGCCGTGGCGATGGGGCTGATCGTGCTCTGTTTTGCCGAGGCCGGCAGCCGCGTCTCGCTCACGGGCGGACTGTACGCGTACGTCGAGGTGGCGTTCGGTCCGCTCGTCGGGTTTCTCACCGGCGTGATGCTCTGGGCGGGAATCACCGCGGCAACGGCGGCGGTGTCCTCCTTCTTCGCCGATGCGCTCGTCGCCCTGGTGCCGGCGCTCGCCGGCGGCGCCGCGCGATCCGCCGTGCTCGTGGTGATCCTCGTTGCGCTGGCGGTGCTGAACATCGCCGGCGTGCGCGGCGCGAACCGCTTCAATGTCGTGATGACCGTGGCCAAGCTGCTGCCCCTGCTCCTGCTGGTCGTGGTCGGCCTGGCCGCCGTGCACGCGCCGAATCTCGCGGTGACGCAGGCCCCCTCGGGCGGCCAGCTCGCGCGTGCGTCGGCCGTGCTGATCTTCGCGTTCCTCGGGGTCGAGTCCGCGCTGGTGCCGAGCGGCGAGGTGCACGAGCCGTCGCGCACGGTGCCGCGCGCGATCTTCATCGCGATGCTCGCGGTGACCGTGCTCTACCTCGCGGTGCAGATCGTCACGCAGGGCATTCTTGGGCCGTCGCTCGCCGGACAGAAGACGCCGCTCGCCGAAGCCGCGGCCGTGGTGATGGGCGTGCCGGGGCGCACGCTGATCCTCGCCGGCTCGGTGATCTCGATGTTCGGCTACGTGAGCGGGATGACGCTCGCGGTGCCGCGCATGCTCTTCGCGTTCGGGCGCGACGGATTCCTGCCGGCGCCGCTCGCGGCGGTGCACTCGCGGTTTCACACGCCGTGGATCGCCATCGCGATCCAGACGGCGATCGTGATCGCGCTCGCGGTGTCGGGGAGCTTCGAGAAGCTGGCCATCATCGCCAACGGGTCGATCCTGCTCGTGTACGCCGCGTGCTGCGCGGCGGTGCTCGAGCTGCGCCGCCGCGGCGTGCGCGGGAGCGGCGCGCCGTTCCGGGTGCCGATGTCCGCCGTCGTCCCCGTGCTCGCGTTCGCGATCATCGCGTGGCTGCTCACGAGCCTCTCGGCGAGCGAGTGGAAGGCGCTGCTGGTCGTGCTCGGCGTCGCCATCATCGTGTACATGGGAAGCATGCCGTCGCGTCGCGCGGCGGCGGTCGAGGCGCAATCATGACGGAGCACGTCGCATCCGATCCGCTGCTCGCTTTGCGCGCGGAATTCCCGATTCTGGAACGCACCACGTATCTCGTCTCGAACTCGCTCGGCGCGATGCCGCGCGGCGTCCCCGATCGGCTCGCGGAGTACGTGGATCAGTGGGCGGAGCTCGGCGTGCGCGCGTGGGCGAAGGGCTGGTGGGAGATGCCCGTGTCCGTCGGCAACGAGATCGCGCCGCTGATCGGCGCGTCGGCCGGCGAGATCGCGATGCTGCCGAACGTGACGATCGCGCAGACGTCGGTGCTCTCGGCGCTCGAGTATGGAAACGGCCGCGACACGATCGTGATGACGGAGCTCGATTTCCCGTCGGTGCGGTACGTGTACGACCAGCTCGCGACGCGGCTCGGCGCGCGCATCGTCGTGGTGCCGAGCGACGACGGCATCGGGATCGACGCGCAGCGCGTGATCGAGGCGATCGACGAGCGGACGCGGCTCGTGGCGATCTCGCACGTGCTCTTCCGGTCGGCGTACATCATGGATGCGGCGGCGATCTGCGCGCGGGCGAAGGAGGTCGGCGCGCTCGTGTCGCTCGACGCCTTTCACTCCGTCGGCGTGATTCCGGTGGACGTGAAGGCGCTCGGCGTGGACTTCCTGAGCGGTGGCGTGTTGAAGTGGTTGTGCGGCGGACCGGGCGGCGCGTTTCTCTACGCGTCGCCCGAGGCGAGCCGCGCGCTGTCGCCGTCGTTCACCGGCTGGCAGGCGCACACGCATCCGTTCGCGTTCGCGCCGGAGATGGAATACGCCGAGCACGCGTGGCGGTGGTTGAACGGCACGCCGCCGATTCCCGCGCTGTTCGCGGCGATCGAAGGCCCGCGCCTCGTGCGCCGCGCGGGGATCGCGCGCGTTCGAGAGAAGAGCGTGCGGCAGACGTCACGCTTGGTCGCGCTGGCGGACGCGCGCGGCTATCGCGTCACGGCGCCGCGCGACGCGGCGCGACGCGGCGGGACGGTGGCGTTCGACGTTCCGCACGCGTATGGTGTGGCGCAGGCGCTGCTGGCGAACGACGTGATCGTGGACTACCGCCCGAACGCGGGCATTCGACTGGCGCCGCACTTCTATACGACGGACGACGAGATCGAGCGCGCGGTGTCGATGATCGACGACATCCTGCGGGACGAAGCCTGGCGAACCTACGAGGACAAGAGGAGCACGGTGACGTGATGCAGACGAGAAGTGGTGAATCGAGGACCGTCATCCCGAGCGACGCGAGGGATCTCCCATCCAGGTCGCGCGGCGTGCATCGCGCATGGTACGCGCGGTTCCTCGCTTCGCTCGGAATGACCGTGGGGGCTTGGCTCGGAATGACCGTGGGGGCTTGGCTCGGAATGACAGCGCTTCTGGCGGCGCCCGCCGCCGCCCAGTTCACCCGCGCCGACACCGCCGCGCTGCACAAGCAGCTCGACGCGATCGCCGCGGCGCACCACGGCGTGCTCGGCTACTCGGTGATCAACCTCGACACCGGCGAGCGGCTGTCGCTGCGCGGCGACGAGACGTTCCCGACGGCGAGCCTCATCAAGGTGCCGATCCTCGTCACCCTCTACGATCTCGTCGGGCAGCACATGCTCTCGCTCGACGATCCGCTCACGGTGCTCAAGATCGATCAGGAGCCCGGCAGCGGCGTGCTCCAGTTCATGCACCCCGGGATGGAGTTGAGCGTCCACGACGCGGCGGCGCTGATGATCATTCTGAGCGACAACACCGCGACGAACCTGCTGCTCGACCGGATCATCATCCGCCGCGTGTGGCAGAAGATGGAAGCGCTCGGCCTGCCGCACACCAAGGTGCACTCGAAGACCTTCCTGCGGATCTCGAGCGTCGCGATGGACAGCTCGGCCAAGTACGGGCTCGGCGTGAGCACGCCGAACGAGATGGCGCACCTCTTCGAGCTGCTCGCGCGCGGCCAGGCCGTGAGCCCGGCGGCGGACTCGGCCATGCTCGCGCTGCTCGCGGACAACGCGGACATGGAATCGATGCAGCGCACGATCTCCGGCATGGCGGTGCCGCACAAGACCGGCGCGACCGATTCGGTGCGCACGGAATGCGCGCTCTTCCGTCTGCAGTCGCGCGTGGTCGCGTGCGGTTTCACCAAGGAGAATCAGGATATCCGCTGGGTGGTCGACAACGAAGCCCAGGTCTCGCTCGGGAAGATCGGCGCGGCGATCGTCGCCGCGTGGCCGAAGAAGGAAGAGTAGCGCGTTCGTGGTACAGGCTATGCCCTTCCTGTTTGCAGGAGGGGACTCATCGTGTCGCTTCGCAGTTTGCTCGTGCTCGCGTTGATCGCGAGCCTTCCGGGAACGGCCGCCGCGCAATTCACCACGTTCATTCCGCCGCAGACCAGAGTCGCCGACTCGGTGAAGGCGGTGGTGGCGGCGCAACAGAAGGTGCAGCAGGACAGCAGTGCGCAGGCGCAGCTCACGAACATGAAGACGTGGGTCGATTCCGCGGCCGGTGTGACGCCGCCGCCGGTCACGGCCGACTCCGTCGCCAGCGCGCTCGCCGCGACGAACAACGGCGATACCGCCGCGTTCCGAAACGGCATGCGCGCGCCGGAGACGGCGAGCGACCTGCCATTGCTGATCGTGATCGGCGTCGCCGCGCTCGGGCTCGGCACGCTGCTCCTCGGTGGCGGCGATGCGCCGCGAACACGTGCGTAGAGCCGCCGGGCTCGTCCTGTATGTCGGCGGCGGGCTGCTGCTCTCGTTCGCCGCGGGCCGCTACGGTGTGGGCGCGGTGCGTGCCGACGAAGCGCGCGCCGCGTGGAATGACTCCGAAGCACAGGCCGCCGTGGCGCTCGCGCGCTCGGTCGCGCTGCACCACGGCCGTCGCGAGCCGCTCGTCGACGGCGCGCCCGTCGCGCGGCTCGTCATTCCCAAGCTCGACTTCGACGCCATCGTGCTCGAGGGTGTGGACGGCGACGATCTCAACGCGGGGCCGGGTCATCTCCCGGGCAGCGCGTTCCCGGGCGAGCCCGGCAACGCGATCATCTCGGCGCATCGCGATCGCCATTTCAACCACCTCGATGCGCTCGACGTCGGCGACACGATCTACACGGAGTCCGGCGCGCGCCGCAATGCGTGGGTGGTCGTCGCGACGCGCGTGATCGACAAGGATGCGCCCGCGTTGTTTCACACGAAGGATGCGACGCTCACGCTCACGACGTGCTGGCCGATTCGGTACCTCGGGCCAGCGCCGGATCGGTTGATCGTGACGGCGAAGCCGATCGTGACGCACGCGCCTTCTCGCGCCTAGCAGGCTGGTCTCCATCTCCAGCCTGTATGCTCGCGAGCATCGAGCATTCAGGTTTCAGAGGGAGACCCGCCTCGAGTCGGACGAGACGGCCGCGTCTACATTTCGGGATGGCCGAGTTCATCAGAATCCTGCCGCAAATCGCTGCGGCCATTCGCGACAAACAACCTGTCGTCGCGCTCGAGAGCTCCGTGCTCGCGCAAGGGCTGCCGATTCCGCAGAATCGCGAAGCCGCCGAGCGGATGACGACGGCGGTGAAGCGCGCGGGCGCAATGCCGGCGATCACCGCGGTTGTGTCGGGCACTCCGACGATCGGGCTGACGGATGAAGAGCTGGAGCGATTTCTCCGGCGCGACGGTGTGCGGAAGGTGTCGGCGCGCGACATCCCGGCGGCGGTGGTGAAGCATGCTGATGGCGCGACGACGGTCGCTGCTTCGATCGCGCTCGCGTCCGCGGCAAGCATCACCGTGTTCGCGACGGGCGGGATCGGCGGCGTGCATCGCGACGCGCCGTACGACGAATCCGCCGACCTCGCCGAGCTCGCGCGCACGCCGATGATCGTCGTGTGCGCGGGCGCCAAGTCGATCCTCGATCTGCCCGCGACGTGGGAGCGCCTCGAGAGCATGGGCGTGCCCGTCGTCGGTTACCAGACCGACGAGCTGCCGGGATTCTTTTCCGCCGAAACCGGCATTCCACTCCACTGTCGGGTCGACGACGTCAGCGAGCTCGTGGCGCTGCATCGCGCACATCGTGCGCTCGGGCGAAACCAGTCGTTGCTGGTGGTGCAGGCGCCGCCGCGGGAGCATGCGCTGCCGCGCGAGCGTGTCGAGTCGGCGGTGGCGCGGGCCCAGGCGGACGCGCATCGCGACGGGATCAGAGGCGCCGCCGTGACACCGTATTTGCTCGCGGCCGTAACTCGTTTGACGGAAGGGAGTTCCCTCTCGGCAAACCTGGCGTTGCTGGAGCGAAACGCCGCGCTCGCCGGTGAGATTGCAACAATGTATTCCCGCGCCGACGCGTGACCGGATGGGGGCGCGATACTAGCTGGTGAACCACGCAAACAAACGCAATTCGGCATTGAACTTCGCCGTGTCGTGATGGTATCATAGGCATACCCTCATGAGCTGGAGGCTTGCTGACGATGGCCACCCCGTTCCTGAGTTCTGAAGAGTACGACGAGCGTGCGCATCAGCTCTACAACGAAGGGCAGTTCGACGAGGCGCTCGACGTACTCCGCGAAGGACTCACGCTCTATCCGAATTCGGTGGAGTTGCATGTAGGGGTCGGGTACGCCCAGTTGGCTCGTGAAGAGTACGCTTGGGCGCGCCACAGCTTCGAGCAGGCGCTGGTCCTCGAGCCCGAGCACGAAGACGGGCTCGCCGGTCTCGGCGAAACGCTCCTCAAGCTGGGCCAGGACGAGGCGGCGCTGCGCTGCTTCCGCCGCACGCTCGAGCTTGGCTACGCCGACGACACCGACCTCATGCTGCAGGTCGGTCGGTCGCTCTTCCGCGAAGGCTCGATCCGCGAGCGCGCGGAGCTGTTCCAGGAAGCGAAGGAATTCTTCCAGACCGCCGCCCAGCAGGTGCCGGACTCGGCGGAAGCGATGGCGTGCATCGGGTACGCGCAGCATCGCATGGGCGACGACGACGCGGCGATCGGCTCGCTGCGCCGTGCGCTGCAGCTCGACGGCGACCACGCCGAAGCGCGTATCTATCTCGCCAACATTCTCTACGACCAGAGCGAGTTCGAGGCGGCGCTCTATCACTTCGAGCGCACGAACCCGGACGACCACTGGGACGAGCTTGGCATCTGGCGGTTGATCGAGCTGAAGCGCTCGCTCTACCGCCTCGAGGAGAACGACCCGGAGCTCAAGCCCTGGGACGATCGCCTCGCGGAGCTCGCCGGCGATCTCGACGAGATCGACACGATGCTCATGGACCTCGAGCCGCGCTCCGGCGCGGATACTGCACCGGCCGCTGAGACGGCTCGGGGCCAGCTCGAGCTCTTCGGTTCACTCCTCAGCTCGCTCGTGCAGGAGCGGCAGGACGAGGACGTGACGCCGGAGCACCAGATCATCGTGTCCGACGGAACCGAGTTTCAGGGTTCCTGGGAGGAGATCGTGCGCCGCATGCGGGATGAAAAGGGCAACCCCTCGCACTCGATGCAGGAATTCATGAACGGAATGTCGCAGCACGGCTTCCGTCAGACCGGGGTTCGCATTCCGACTCACGACGCGGAGAGCTTCGTCCGCGGTAGCGCTGTCGCGGGGTTGCTCCGGATCGTCCGGTGAGCACGCTCGCACAGCGGAGCGCGCGCGCCGCACTCGATGCGGCGCGCCCCGCGGTGGCGCGCCTGGATGTCAACCGCGGAAGTGAAGACCTGGCCGCCGACCTGATCGAAACGTGGGGCGCCGTCGAGGACGCCCTGCGGTCGCTCGTCGGCAGCTCGGTCCTGAGTGGCCAAGCGCTCATCAGAGAAGCCAGGCAGCGCCAGCTCATCGATTTCGATCAGGCAAACTCGCTCGCCGAGCTGCTTGCCGTGCACGACCGCGTGCACAACACCACGTATCGGCCGACGCAAGCGGACATCAACGCGACCCGGACCGCGTTCCTCAAGCTCGACAGCGCATTGATGGGGGACACCGGCGTGGAGTCCCCGCGCGTCACGGCGAGTGCGCCGGCCGCCCCCGCGGCGACGGCGCCGATCATCCCGCCGCCGGCGACGGTCACGACCGCACCCGTCGGAACACGCCGGCGCGTGCCGGTGGCGGCGTGGGTCGTCGCGGCCATCGTCATCGTCGCCATTCTCGGCGTCATCGCGTATTACGCGTTCGGCAATCGCGGCACGAGCGGGTCGCTGCAGGCCGGGATCACCGCGTATCAGGCGGGACAGCGCGAGGTCGCGGTGAGCGACTTCAACAAGGCGGCGCGCGAGGACCCGAAGAACCCGGTGCCGCACATTTACCTCGGCCGGATGGCGCGTGAAGTCGGCAACTACCCGCTCGCGACCCAGGAGCTGACCGTCGCGATCCAGGACGATCCGACGAACGCGCTCGCGCTGCGGGAGATGGGCGCGAACCTGCTCACGCAGGGCAACTACGATCTCGCGCGCAACTTCTATGTGAAGGCCGTGCGCGCCGATCCCACGGACAAGGTGGCGCTGGGATATCTGGGCTGCACGTTGACGCGCCTCAACCGCGCGAGCGAGGCGGCGACGTTCCTCACCCGCGCCGGTCCGGGGCCGTGGAGCAACTGCACCCCGGTCGCACCGGGAACGCAGCCCGCGAACAATCCGGGCGCGCCGGTTCCCGGCGGGACGCTGACGAATCCGCCGGGCGTGGTGCCGAGGCCGTAGGCTGGTCCGTGGTTACGGACCAGGGACGGGCAGCGCGGGGCAGCGCCATTCGAGTTTTCGTATTACATTCTGCCCGCCCCGGCTGCTCCCACCCCGTCAGCCCGCCCGCGCGTGATCCAGTTCAACGGCGTCAGCAAGACCTACCGCAGTCTGCTCGGCCGCCCCGTCGACGCGGTCGTCGACTTCACGCTGGAGCTTCGCGAAGGCGAAGTGTTCGGCCTCGCCGGGCCGAACGGCGCCGGCAAGAGCACCCTGATCGCGCTGCTGCTCGGCTATCTGCCGCCGAGCGCCGGATCCGTGACGATCCACGGGATGCGCCCGCGCGACTTCATCGAGCGGCACGGGATCGGCTACCTGTCGGAGCTGATCGCGATCCCGACCGCCTGGCGCACCGAGAACGCGCTCCGGCGCTACGCCCTGCTCGCCGGCATCGCGCCGCGCGACGTGCCCCGGCGCGTCGACGAGATCGTCGACCTGCTCGGGCTCGGCGAGCATCGTAAAAAACTCATTAAACAACTATCAAAGGGCAACCTGCAGCGCGTCGGCCTGGCCCAGGCGCTCTTGTGCGAGGAGCGCGTGCTGATCCTCGACGAGCCCACGCATGGGCTCGACCCGATGTGGACGCAGCGCTTTCGCGAGCTGGTGCAGACGCTGCGCCGGCCCGAGCGCCTGATCTTCATCGCGTCGCACAACCTGGACGAGCTGCAGCGGATCTCGGATCGGGTGGCGATCATCGACCGCGGGCGCCTGCAGCGCGTGGTCGACTTCCGCGGCGCGCCGGTGGCCGTCGCCTCGCCGTACCGCCTGACGCTCGGCGCCGGCGCCGAGCACGTCGCGGCCGTGTTCCCCGACGCCGTCCGGGTCGGGCCGGCGGAGTTCGACATCCCCGAGCGCCCGCTCGCGGCGCTGAACGCGCAGATAGCCGAGCTCATGGCGCGGGGCGCGCTCATCGCGTCGCTCTCGCCGGTGCACAGCGCGCTCGAACAACAATTCCGCGAGGCCGTGGCCCAATGACCGCGCCGTCGATTCCGCTCCAGCGCCGCCGCGCGCGGCTCGGGTACTACTCGCTCTGGCAGATCCGCGACTTCGTGCTCAACACCGGCATCATGTCGATCGTGCTGTTCGGGCTGCTGGGCACCATCTTCGTGCTGCAGATCCATGCGCAGACGGAGATGTTCGCGAACATGCACCGCGACATGCCGCCGAACCTGGCCCTGCGGACGTTCATGGAGCTGCTGTCCATGTTCTCGTTCACCGCGCCGATCCTCGCGTTGAACGGCGTCCTGGCCACCGACCGCGCGTCGGGATACACGCGCTTTCTGTTCGCCAAGCCCGTGTCGCCGCTCGCCTTCTACGGCCAGAGCGCCGTCGTGCGCGTGATCGGATTCCTCGTGGTCGCGTGCGTGCTCCAGGCGCTCTGGGCTGCCTTCGAGCCGCCGGCGCTCACGTGGAAGTTCGTCGTCGACATGACCGCGTTCGTGATCACGGTCGGCGGCATCGTGTTCGTGCTGTCCGCCGCGACGAAGTACGACGGCCTCATCGCCGTGGTATTCATGCTGCTCACCGCGCTCCTGCGGGATCGCTGGTACGCCAAGACCGGCCCGCTGCACTACCTGTCCTATCTCTTCCCGCCGCTCGGGAAGCTCGTGGACGTGCAATCGTGGTCTCTCGGCTTCGACGGCACGAGCGATCGGCTGCAGTCGCTCCCGTTCCCCGCGGGCTCCTTCTGGTGGAACGTCGGTTACGGCCTCGCGATGTTCGCGATCGGCTTCGTGATCCTGCGCAAGCGGTCGCTCACCAAGGCCTGAGCTCGCCGCGCGCGGCTACCATCGCCCGGCGGGTCCGATGAGATTGCAGAGATGCGCCCCCGCGACCGCGGCGGCGGAACCTCGATCTCAGCCTACGTGAGCACTTCAGCAGAAGCTTTCGCGCTCGACCCGGCAACCGTGGTACGGACGCGGCTCGCCAACGGCCTCACCGTGCTCGTTCGCCGCGATCGATCGGCGCCGGTGGTCGCCATCGTCACGTACGTGAACGCCGGCTACTTCGACGAGACCGACGAGATCGTCGGCATCGCCCACGTGCTCGAGCACATGTACTTCAAGGGCACGCCGACGCGCGGGGTCGGCGAGATCGCGAAGCAGACCAAGGCGGTGGGCGGCTACCTGAACGCCGCGACGATCTACGACCACACCAGCTACTACACGGTGCTGCCGGCGTCGGGCTTCGCGCAGGGGCTCGACGTGCAGGCCGACGCCTACGCGCGGTCGCTCATCGACGCCGACGAGCTGGCGCGCGAGCTCGAGGTCATCATCCAGGAAGCCAAGCGCAAGGCGGACAATCCCGGCGCGGTCGCGAACGAGACGCTCTACGAGCTGCTGCACGACCGGCACCGCATCCGGCGCTGGCGGATCGGGCGGGAGCAGGGGCTGCGCGAGCTGACGCGCGACCAGCTGCTGTACTTCTACCGCAATTTTTATCATCCTGGTAATACAGTCCTCTCAATCGTCGGCGACGTCGATCCGGACGAGGCCCTCGCCGAGGTACAGCGGCTGTACGGCCCGCTGCCGTCGGGCGAGCCGATGCGGCAGCCCGGCCCGATCGAGGAGGGCGTCGCCGGCTTCCGCTACCGCGAATGGACCGGAGACATCGGCCAGACGCAGCTCGCGTTCGGCTGGCGCACGCCGGGCACGACGCATCCCGACACGCCGGCGCTCGATCTGCTCGCGGCGGTACTCGGGAGCGGCCGCGCGTCGCGTCTCTACCGCGCGGTGCGCGAGCGCCGGCTCGCCTCGTCGATCACGGCGTACAACTACACGCCGACCGACATCGGCGTCTTCGTCGTGCAGGCCGAGACGCCGCCGGGGTCGACGGCGGACGCGGCCCGAGCGGTATGGGCGCAGCTGCGCGCCGTGCGCGAGGGCGACGTGGGCGAGCTGGAAGTCGAGCGCGCCAAGCGCGTGTACGAATCGCAGTGGGTGCGGCGGCTGGAGGACATGGAGGGCCAGGCCAACTATCTCGCCGAGTGGGAAGCGCTCGGCGACTGGCGCATGGGCGATCGCTACCTCGAGCGTTTGCTCGCGACGTCGCGCGACGATCTCGTGGCGGTGGCGAATCGCTATCTCGGGGCGGACAACGCGGGGATCGTCGTCTACCGCCCGGCGTCGAGCGCGCCAGTGGCGGCGGGCGCCGACGCGATGCGCGAGCTGCTCGATGCCGAGCCGCGGCCGGAGCCGCTCCCCGCCGCGGTGCCCTATGCGGCGCACGCGGCTCCGGAAGGTGCCGGCGCGACCTTCGAGCGCGAGGAGGCGGGCGTTCGCGTGTACCGCACCGCGCGCGGCGTGCCGGTGCTCGTCCGCATCAAGCCCGAGGCACCGCTGCTCCATGCGGGCGTGTACATGATCGGCGGCGCGAGCCGTGAAGCGCCCGATCTCGCGGGTCTCACCACGCTGATGGTGCGCACGTCGGTGAAGGGCACGGCGTCGCGCACCGCGCTCCAGATCGCGGAAGAAGGCGAGATGCTCGGCGGCAGCGTGTCCGCCGCGGCGGGATCGGAGACGCTCGGCTGGTCGATCTCGGTGCCGCGCCACTACGGCCCCGCGGCGATCGAATTGCTCGCCGACGTCGTGCAGCATCCCACGTTCGACGAGCGCGCGCTCGAGACGGAGCGCTCGATCGCGATGGCCGACGTGATCGCGCTGCGCGACGACATGTATCGCTATCCGATGCGTCTCGCGAACACCGCTGCGTTCGACGGACACCCCTACGGCATCCCGGCCGCGGGAACCGAGGACTCGCTCGCACGCATCACCGCCGACGCCGTGAAGCGCTGGCACGCCGAGCACGCGCTCGTCGCGCCGGCGGTGATCGCACTGGTGGGCGACGGCGATCCGGACGAGCTGGCGAATCTCGCGGCGCGCGCCTTCGGCGACCTCCGCGCGCGCGCGGCCGATCCGCTGCCCGCGCCGACGTGGCCGCGCCGGGTGACGACTGCGGTCGAAACGCGCGATCGCGCGCAGACGGCGCTCGTGCTCATGTTCCCGGGACCCACGCGGACGGATCCCGCGCGCTACGCGGCCGCAATGATCTCGAGCGTCGCGAGCGGATTGGGCGGTCGATTCTTCGACGAGCTCCGCGACAAGCGCTCGCTCTGCTACACGGTGCACGCGTTTGCGTCGGACCGGAGCCTCGCCGGGACGTTCGCCGCGTACATCGCGACGTCGCCGGCGCAGGAGGACGCGGCGCGCGAAGGGCTGCTCGGCGAATTCCGCCGCCTGCGCGACGAGCCGGTGACCGCCGAGGAGCTGCGCCGCGCGCAGCGCTACGCGGTTGGCTCGCACGCCATCCGGCAGCAGAGCGGCGGGGCTGTGCTCGGTGACGTGATCGACGCGTATCTCTTCGGGACGCTGCAGGAGCTCGTGGAGCACGATGCGCGCGTGAATGCGGTCACGGCCGCCGAGATGCAGCGCGTGGCGAACGAGTACTTCGATCAGAGCCGTCGCGTGGAAGGGATCGTGCGCGGGAAGTAGCAACGGCATTTGACCGCGGCGGCCGCGGAGAGCGCAAAGGGAACGGCGATCGTGATCGTGCCGCCCGACGGCATCGCGTCCCGCGCGTTCACGACGAGCTTCATCAGTATCTGCTCGATCTGCACCGGATCCGCGAAGACGCGGGGCTCGGCGGCTCGCGCGTGAATGACGATCG
>DASZUN010000171.1:0-21699 GCA_035547615.1 Gemmatimonadaceae bacterium
ACGGCGCGAACTCCCACACGGCGCTGACTTCCAAACGGCGCGGCACGAACGCGCTGCGCGGTTCGGCAGACCCGTAACGCCGCAAACAACTAACGGCGCAACGGCGAACTGCGGGCGCGGCGTAGCGCGCAACGCGCGCCGCCGCGGCCGTCACCGGTCACGCCGTGGCGGGTGCGCGGTTCGCCCACGCAGTCAGCGGTTCGCCGTTTGCGTTTCGCCGTTCGCGTTTCGCCGTTCGCGTTTCGCCGTTCGCCTCGCGCCTTCTGCTTTTTGCGCCGGTCCGGGTCTGCCGAACCGCGCAGCGCGTTCGTGCCGCGCCGTTTGGAAGTTCGCGCCGTTCGGAAGTCAGCGCCGTTTGGAAGTTGGCGTCGTTCGGAAGTCAGCGTCGTTTGGAAGTCAGCGCCGTTAGTTGTTTGCGACGTTAGTGGTTTGCGGCGTTCGCCGCTCCGTTGCGCCGTCAGCTGTCGATGGCGGTGTGACGGGAATTCGGGACATGGGGTCTGGCTAGTCGGGCTCCGAGCTGCGTCGGGCCCGTAATTCCATACCCGCTCCCTGACTGGAGCGAGGCACCGAACCACCCTCCGGAGGAGTGGCATGAAGCGTCTGTCTTTCCTGGCCGCGGCCGCGCTGTTGTTCGCGGGCGCCCAGCTCCACGCGCAGGCGACGAAGCAGGATTCAGCGAAGAAGGCGGCCGCCACCGCCAAGCAGTCGGGCATGGCGAAGAGCGCCGCCAAGTCCGCGGCGAAGCCAGCCGCGAAGTCGGCCGCGAAGCCGATGGCGAAGGCGGAGAGCAAAGCCGCCGCAAAGATGGAGCACAAGGAGGCGGCCAAGCCCGCCGCCAAGCCCGCGGCGAAATCTGAAGCGAAGCCCGCGGCGAAGGCCGTCGCGAAGGCCGGAGCCAAGCCCGCGATGAAGAAGGCCGGCAAGAAGGCGATGGCGAAGAAGGACTCGACCGCGAAGAAACCCTAACGCGAGTCCGTGCCGCTCCGCCGCCTCAGGCGGCGAGCGCGCCGCCGCAGCTCAGGCAGTATCGCGCGTCAGGCGCGACGACAGGTGCGCCGCAACCGGCGCACCTGTCGCGCAGGTACCGCCCGCAGCTGGAGCAGAAGACCGCATCCGCCTCGGGACGCGGACCGCATGACACACACACGGCGGCGCCTTTCGTGCGCGAGCGGTACGCCTGCACCGCCGCTTCGATCTCGTCATCGCTCGGCGCGGCGGCCGCGGCGGAGCCGTCGCGCGCTTCGCGCATCGCGGCGATCGCCTCCTTCGTGTAGCGCGCCTTGAGCTCGGCGTAGTCCGCGTCCGAGAGTTTGCCGGTCGCGCGGTCGAACTCGATCTCGCGCAGCGCGACGACGGCCGATTCCCGCTCGTTCCGCACGGTGGCGCCGGCGTCGCACACGACTGTGCGCGACACCCCGAAGAAGATCGGATAGAGCACGAACGCGAGCGCGCCGACGGCGAGCAGCGTTCCGATGATCAGCGCGCCCATCAGCGGTCGTCTTCGCCGCGCACGGCGGCCTCGAGTTGCGCCAGCTCATCTGCCGTCGCGTCGGTGGGCATGCCCACGCTCGGCGCGGTAGCCGCCGGTGCTGGCCGCTCGCGCCAGCGACGGAGCAGGAACGCCACGCCGATCCCGCCGAGCACGAGCGCGATGCCGGGCGTGAACCACGCGACGAGATTGAAGCCGGACTTCGTCGGCGCCATCAGCGCGCGTTCGCCGTACGCGCCCACGAACGCGTCGATGATCTCCTGCGCCGAGTGGCCGCCCTCGACGAGCGCCATGACGTCGCGGTGCATCGCCGGCGAGACCTGGCACGAGAAGTCGGTCGTGCGGCAGGTGTACACGTCGAGCGTGCAGCCGCACTGGCAGCGGATCTTGTGCTCCAGCGCGTCGCGTTCGTCGGCCGTCATCGACGGCGCGGCGCCCGGTTTGGGCGGCAGCGTCACCGACTTCGCGGCCATCTGATTCATCGCGAACAGATTGCCGGTATCCGTCTGGATGAGACTCGAGTCATGCACCGCCTGCTGCTGCGCGCCGAGGTAGCCCGCACCGCCCACGAGCGCCGCCGAGCCAGTGAGCGCTTGTACAAAGAATGCTCTTCTCGAAATCGTCATACGCCCACCGGCACCTCGGCCGAGACCCCGGCACCCTTCGGCGGCATCACCGCGACGTAGCCCGGCTGCGCGCGCCGCTTCTCGGCTTGCGGCCACATCACGATCAGGCCGCCGATGATCATCAGATAGCCGCCGATCCAGACCCACACGACCAGCGGATTGAACGTGACGCGGAATTCCGCCGTGTCGGTGCCGCGGACCCCGGCCAGCACGACGTACGTGTCGAGCTGTGGAGTCGTGCGAATCGCGACTTCCGTGATCGGCTGGAAGAGCGGCTGCCCCTGCGAGTCGAGATACTGCCGCTTCTCGCTCGTCGTGAGCCCCATCGGCTTCCCGTCGCGATACGTCTCGAGGGCGACGGCGATCACGTCGCGGTCCGGCTTGTTCGACGTCGAGACGCCCTGGCTCACGAACCGCCATTTGTGGCCATAGGGATCGACCACCTGATAGGACTCGCCCGGCCGCAGCGTCACGTCATGGTCCGTCTTGAACGCGAGCCCCGCGAACGACGCGAACAACAGCACCACGCCCGCGTGCACGATGTAGCCGCCGTAGCGGCGGCGGTTGCGTCCGATCAGCCGGAAGAACGCCTTGAACACGGACTCGTTGTGAATCGTCTGCCGCGCCCGGATCCCCTTGTAGAACTCCTGCACGATCGTGCCGGTGACGAAGCCGCAGAGCGCGTACGCCATGAGCGCGTAGCCGTTGCGCATGCCGAGCGCGAGCAGGGTCACGCCGACCACCACGCCGACGAATGCCGGCGTGAGGAACTGCCGCTTGAGGTTCGACGCCGACGCTCGGCGCCACGCGATGAGCGGCCCGATGCCCGTGAGCAGAAGGAGCAGCAAGCCGAGCGGCACGTTCACCGAATTGAAGAACGGCGGCCCGACGGTGATCTTCGTCCCCTTCACCCACTCGGAGATGATCGGGAAGATCGTTCCCCACATCACGGCGAACGCGATCCCGATCAGCACGAGGTTGTTGTACAGGAACGCCGCCTCGCGGCTCACGAGGCTCTCGAGCTCCGCCTTGGCCTCGAGATCCTTCAGGCGCGTGCCCACGAGATACGCCGTGATCCCGACCGACATGAAGAAGAACGTCGCGAACCAGGGGCCCACCGGCGACTGCGCGAACGAGTGGACGCTCTCGATGACGCCGCTGCGCGTGATGAACGTGCCGAAGATCGCGAGCAGGAAGCTCATGACCACGAGCACCACGTTCCACTTCCGCAGCATGCCGCGCTTTTCCTGAATCATGATCGAATGCAGGAACGCGGTCGTCGTGAGCCACGGCAGGAAGGAGGAATTCTCCACCGGATCCCACGCCCAGTAGCCGCCCCAGCCAAGCTCCACGTACGCCCACCACATGCCGAGCAGGATGCCGACCGTGAGGAAGAACCACGACAGCAGCGACCAGCGGCGCACGACCCCGAGCCACTCGGCGTCGAGCCGGCGCGTGAAGAGCGCGGCGATCGCGAACGAGAACGGCACCGCCGTCGCCACGTAGCCCAGGTACAGATTGGGCGGATGGAACGCCATGCCGGGATTCTGCAGCTGCGGATTCATCCCGCGCCCATCCGCGGGGATGAAGCCGAGGCGCGTGAACGGATTCGCCTTGAGGCAGATCGTCACGATGAAGAAGAGCAGGATCGCCGAGAGCGTCCCCGCCGCCCACGGCACGAGCTCGCGATTCTTTTTGCGATTCGTGAACATCGCGACCGACGCATACATCGACAGGATCAACGCCCAGAAGAGCATCGAGCCTTCCTGGCCGCTCCAGAACGCGGTGAAGATGTACGCGCTTGGCATGTTCGAGCTGATGTGGCCGGCGACGTACGCGACGGAGAAATCCTTCGTCAGCAGCGCGGTCCACAGGCCGATCGACGCGAGCAGCACCATCGCGAACGTCGCGTACACCCCGCGGACGCCGCTCGCGATCAGGTCATCGCGCCGGAGGGCGCCACCAGCGAACGACACGGTCGCGGACCACGCCGTCATCAACAGCGCGACCCACAGCGACAACTCTCCAATGAGAATCACGCCCGGTTCGCTCCGGCCTTGTAGCCCGCCGTGTTGCGATACTTGGGCGTGGGTGCGTTCTCGTATCGCGACGCGCACTTGGCGAGCAGCTCGGTCGCCTGGAACGTGCCGTTGGTTCCCATCCGGCCGCCGACGACCACGTCGACGCTGTCCGTGAAGGTGTCCGGCGCGATCCCGCGATACACGACCGGGAACGTGTAGCTCCCGTCCGTGACGCGGAACAGGTACTCCTTTCCGCCCGGCATGCGCTGAATGGAGCCCGGCACGACGCGCGCGCCGACCTTCACACCGGCGTCGACGAACGTCGGATCCGCTTTGACGCGTTGCGCCAGCTCGGTCGGCGTGAGATACGCCACGCCGGTCTGGCGGATCGAGCTCACCATGAGATACGCGGCGACGCCAAGGATGATGGCGCCGCCAATCAGAAATTTCGTGCGCGGCTTCATATCTGTGCCCCTGCTCCGGAACGGAGCGGTCCCGCCGCGATCGCTACGCGACGGTTCTGTCGATCCCAATATAATGGTTGGCTCGCGCCCCATGCCGCTAAGGCTTCGTCTGGTGCAGCATTGCGCTTGCCACCAATAAACCCGCCGCGTCCCAGGCAAGATCCTTCCAGCTCGGGTCGCCGCCCGAGCGCCGGTCGTACAACTCCTTCCCGATGCTCACGGCCGCCGTCACGGCCGCCGCGCCGGCGAGCCCGGTCCGGCGGCTCGCGCCTGCGGTGCGCAATGCGCCAAATGACACGCTCTGGACGAAAGCGGCCATGAAGAAATGCTTCGCCTTGTCCGGTGCGAGCCACCGGTCGGGCTGCGACGGTGCGACGCGAGGCGCCATCAGCTGAGGCCGCATCGTCCTGTCCCGCGCTCCTGGGTCCATGCTCCACACTCCCGTGTGACAGGCCAGAGCCAGCAGGAGCGCGCGAGTCATGCCACGCTCCGTCGGCGCGGGCGCGGCGCCACGCCGAGCGCGCGCAGATCCCGTGCGATCAGCCGCAGCGCGCGGTCGAGCAGCTGCGGATGGTCGCCCTGGTGCACCCAACTGCTCGCGCCGGACGGGTGCGGCAGCGGGATCGCATCGCACTGGCCGCCCGCGTGCGCCACCACGTGCCGCCGTCCGATCAGCTCCTCCAGTGGACGGTTGGGGAGAAACCGCGTGATCGCCAGCTTCCCGATCGGAATTAGTAACTTTGGGCGAATAATTCGCAGCTCGGTGTCCAGCCAGACGGCGCACGCGTCCTGCTCGCTCGGTGACGGCACCCGGTCGCCGCGCCCACTCGCGCTCGGTCCCGGATAGCACCGCGTGATCGCCGCGATGTAGATCGTGCGGCGCGCATCCGCTTCACCGATGCCGGCGCGCTCGAGCCAGCGGAAGAGGGTTCGCCCGGCACGACCGGCGAACGGCTTCCCGCCTTCCATCTCCACCTTGCCCGGCGCCTGGCCCACGATCATCACGCGCGGCTGCTCGGCGTGCGAGAGAATGGGCCGGATGTGCGCGGCGTGGCCGCACATGCGGCAGTCGGCGAGCGCGCGGCAGTGCGTCTCCAGCGCGTCGAGCGACCGCGGCGTCACGTTGGCGCGTCCGTGTCGCGCGCCCACGACAATGTCGCGCGCACTGCGCGCCGCCATCCCGCGGTCAGTTCATCGGCCCGTGCGCGATCCATTGCGGGCGTGAACGTGGTGAACCGGCGCGTTGCCAGAAACTCGTCCGCGCTTCCCCACACGCCGGCCGCGAGTCCCGCGAGCCCGGCCGCGCCGAGCGCGGTCGTCTCGACCATGTCCGGCCGCTCGACGGGAACGCCGAGCACGTCCGCCTGAAATTGCATCAGCCAGTCATTGGTCGTCGCGCCTCCGTCCACCCGGAGACACTCGAAGGGAGCGCCGCTCGCCCGACGCATGCTGCCGAGCACGTCGGCGGTACCGTACGCCATCGCCTCGAGCGCGGCGCGCGCGAGGTGCGCACGAGTCGTTCCCCGCGTGAGGCCGACGATCGTGCCGCGCGCGTTCGCTTCCCAGTTGGGCGCGCCCAACCCGGTGAGCGCGGGCACGAAGTACACGCCGTCCGTCGACGGAACGGAACGCGCGAGCGCCTCGGTCTCGCCGGCTCGCTCGATGATGCCGAGCCCGTCGCGCAGCCACTGCACCGCGGCGCCGGCGATGAAGATCGCCGCCTCGAGCGCGTACGCGACGCTGCCCGAGGCATCGCACGCGATCGTGGTGAGCAGACCGTCCTCCGCTGTCGGGCGCTCCTGTCCCGCGTTGAGCAGCAGGAACGCGCCGGTGCCGTACGTGTTCTTGCCCGAGCCGCGCGTCCAGCAGCCCTGGCCGAAGAGTGCCGATTGCTGATCGCCGGCGATCCCGAGGATCGGTGCCTCGAACCCGATCACGTCGTCGCGCGCCGCGCCGAACGATCCGCTCGACGGGCGCACTTCGGGCAGCAGCTCGGGATGCACGCCGAACAGCGCGCACAGCTCATCGCTCCACGCGAGCCGATCGATGTCGTAGAGCATCGTGCGGGACGCGTTGGTCGGATCCGTCGCGTGCACCGCGCCGCCGGTCAGCTTCCAGACGAGCCACGCGTCGATGGTGCCCATCGCCAGCTCTCCGGGCCGGAAGCGCTCGCGCAGTCGGCCGTGCTCGAGCAGCCACTCGATCTTCGTCGCCGAGAAATACGGATCGGGAATGAGCCCGGTGCGCTCGGCGATCCACGCCGCGCGCGGCGCGAGCTGCGCGCAGCGCGCGGCCGTGCGCCGGTCCTGCCAGACGATCGCGCGGTGCACCGGACGGCCGGTTGCGCGCTCCCAGATCACGACGGTCTCGCGCTGGTTGGTGATGCCGATCGCCTCCGGCCGCACGCTGGCGGCGTGCACGGCGTCGTGCGCGGCGCCGAGGACGCACTCGAAGATCTCGAGTGCGTCGTGTTCCACCCAGCCGGGTTGCGGGAAGTGCTGTGGGATCTCCCGATAGCCCCGCCCCGCGATGCGCCCGTCGCGCGCGATCATGAGACAGGTGGCGCCGGTGGTGCCGGCGTCGATCGCGAGCACGTGCTTCATGCGAAGTGGAATGGAGGTTCGTGCACGCCGCGATCGCTCACGATGGCGGTGATGAGCGCCGCGGGCGTCACGTCGAATGCCGGGTTGTGGATCGCAACGCCGCTCGGCGCCGTGGGCGTCCCGAAACCGCGGCGCACCTCGTCGGAATCGCGCTGCTCGATGAGAATCTCATCACCGGTGCGCGTGGTCGCGTCGAACGTGCTCGCCGGAGCGGCGACGTAGAACGGCACGCCGTGATGCTTCGCCGCGATCGCCAGTTGGTACGTGCCGATCTTGTTCGCCACGTCGCCGTTCACCGCGATGCGGTCCGCGCCGACGATGCACAGGTCGACCTCTCCGTCGCGCATGAGCGACGCGGCCGCGCCGTCCACGAGCACGGTGACCGGAATGCCGGCGCGGTGAAGCTCCCACGCGGTGAGCCGGCTGCCCTGCAACAGCGGCCGCGTCTCGTCGGCGTAGACTTCGAGCTTCTTCCCCTGCTCGCGCGCCACATAGATCGCGGCGAGCGCGGTGCCCATGCCACCGGTCGCGAGCGCGCCGGCGTTGCAGTGCGTGAGGATGCGCGCACCGTCGGGGATGAGGGACGCGCCGTGCTCGCCGATGCGGCGACACATCGCGCGATCTTCCTCGAGGATGCGCGTGGCTTCGTCGCGGAGCATCGACGGCAGCTCGCGCGGATGGCCGCGGTGCCTCAGCGCGATGCTCTCCACGCGGTCGATGGCCCAGGCAAGGTTCACGGCGGTGGGCCGCGCCGAGCGCAGTCGCGCGGCGGCCACGCCGAGTCGCGTGCCTGCCTCCACGCGATCGTACTCGCGGCCGTCGAGCGCCAGCGTCACTCCCATGGCGCCGGCGATGCCGATCGCCGGGGCGCCGCGCACGGCGAGCGTTCGTATCGCGTCGTACACCTCGTCCACCGTGCGCAGGTCGCGGTACACCTCG
The DNA here is from genome assembly GCA_035547615.1 of Gemmatimonadaceae bacterium. GTDB lineage: Bacteria > Gemmatimonadota > Gemmatimonadetes > Gemmatimonadales > Gemmatimonadaceae > JAQBQB01. The sequence continues at coordinate 8,146 of DASZUN010000171.1, forward strand.
CGCTCGGGCAGCTCGCGCTGGTCGAGGATGCGGACGCCGTGGCCGTCCTGCGACCACGTGATGGGCTCGATGACCTCCATGCTTCCAACGTACTACGATTCCCGACGGGGCGCCCTCCGGCGGTCGGGAAAATGGCGATCGAGGAACGCGATCAGCGCGCGCTCCTCCGGCGAGTGCGCCTGGCCGCGATCGGCGGCCTGCCGCCGCCCGCGCGGCAGCGGGATCGTCTCGCCCTCGTCCAGATACCGCGCGACGATCATCGGGTGTACGTACGATTTGCGGCAGATCGTCGGCGTGTTTCCCAGCTCCGACGACACGAGGCGCATCGCCAGCGCCACGTTCCGCTTGGCCTCCGTGGCCGTGCGCGCGGGTCCGAGCTCCGCGAGCACGGTCGCCGCGCGCAGGGTGCCGCCCCACGTGCGAAAGTCTTTCGCGCTGTAGCCGCCGATGCGCCGCTGCAAGTACTCGTTCACGTCGCGCGCGTTGATCACGCGCCACTCGCCGTCGCATCGATACGCGAAGAGTTGGCGCCCGGGCGTGCGCAGCTGCCGCCGCACCAGCCGCACCAGCTCCGGCTGCGCGATCACCTGCCGTTGCCGGATGCTCCCCTTGCCGCGGTACTCGAGGCGGATCACGTCGCCCGAATCCTCGACGTGCGACTTGCGAAGCGTCGTGATCCCGAACGTGCCGTTCTCGCGCAGATACCGCTCGCCGCCCACGCGGCAGAACGTCTCGCTGATGAGGCGCAGCACCGTGGCGGCGACGGCGTCGACGTCGAGGGTCTCGACGCGCGCGCGAGGCTTGGCGTCCACGGCGAGCGTGCGACGCACGCGCGGCAGCTCCTTGGCGAGCTGCCGCACGCGATGATACTTGCGCAGCTCGCGGCGCTCCACGGCGCGGTCGTTGTAGCGGTACTGCTTGCGCCCGCGCGCGTCGAAGCCCCACGCCTGAATGGCCGAGCGCGGCGAGGCGGCGATGTGTACGTCGCGCCAGGCGGGCGGCACCCGGAGCGCGTCGATGCGCGCGAGCTGCCGCCGGTCGCGGAGCGCGCGATCGCGTTCGTCGACGTAGCGGAACCCGGAGCGCTTGCTCCCGAGCCGGCGGATCCATGCCGTGGCCATCGTGTGCGCCGAGTCGGCAAGAACCAGTCCGAGCATCGGGGCGCACTCCCGTCCCCAGCCGCACCGCTCCAGATTCCACGCATGGCCTACGACACCATCACCTACGCCGTCGCGGACCGCGTCGCGACGATCACGGTCAATCGCCCCGACAAGCTCAACGCCCTGAACGACCGCGTGATCGCCGAGTTGGGCCAGGCGATCGACGAGGCACGATCGAGTGCCGACGTCGGCGGCGTGATCCTCACCGGCGCGGGGCGCGCCTTCGTCGCCGGCGCGGACATCGCCGAGCTCGAGTCGCACGACGCCATCTCCGCGAAGGCGCTCGCGCAGCGCGGACAGGACGTCTTTCGCCGCTTCGAGACCTCGCCCAAGCCGGTGATCGCCGCCGTGAACGGGTTCGCGCTCGGCGGCGGCTGCGAGCTCGCGATGTCGTGCCACGTGCGGATCGCGTCCGAATCGGCCAAGTTCGGCCAGCCCGAGGTGAAGCTGGGGCTCGTGCCCGGCTACGGCGGCACGCAGCGTTTGCCGCGGCTCGTCGGCAAGGGACGCGCGCTGCAGCTTCTGCTCTCCGGCGAGATGATCGACGCCAACGAGGCGCTTCGCATCGGGCTGGTGAACAAGGTCGTGCCCGCGGCCGAGGTGCTCGCCACGGCAACGGCGATGCTCCACGCGATGCTCGCCAACGCACCGCTCGCCCTCGCGCACTGCATCGAGGCCGTGAACGCCGGCTACGATCTTCCGCTTGGCGACGCGCTCACGCTCGAGGCGACGGCCTTCGGCCTGCTCGCCGCGACCGAAGACAAGCGCGAGGGCACGCGCGCCTTTCTCGAGAAGCGCGCCGCCGCGTTCAAGGGCGCGTGATGCTGGACGCGGCGCGGCTCGTGCACCTCGAGCTGCGCGACTTCCGCAACTTCGCGCACGCCGAGCTCGCGCCGCCCGCCGACGGAGTGGTCCTCGTCGGCGACAACGGCCAGGGAAAGACCAACGTGCTCGAGTCGATCGCGTATCTGCAGATTCTACGCTCCGTGCGCGGCGCGCGCGATCAGGATCTCGTGCGCTTCGGCGCGGACGCGTTCCACGTCGGCGCGCGCGTCGAGACCGATGCGGCGCACGAGGTCGGCGTCGGGTTCGAGCGGTCGAGCCGGCGCAAGCGCGTGCGGCTCGACGGCGTGGTGCCACCGAAGCTGAGCGACGCGCTCGGCGCGCTTCCGTCAGTGATGTTCTCGCCGGCGGACGTGGAGCTGATCGCGGGCTCGCCAGCGGCGCGGCGCCGGTTTCTCGACATCATGCTCGCGCTCACGTCGCGAGGCTACCTGGGTGTGTTGCAGCGCTATCGTTCGGCGCTCGCGCAGCGCAACGCGGCGCTGCGCGACGCCGCGCGCGCACATCGGCCGTCGCCGGACAGCATCAGCGTGTGGGAACCGACGCTCGCGCGCGACGGCGCGACGATCATCGCCGAACGGCGCGCCTGGCTCGCGGCCGTGGCGGAGCGCTTCACCGCGCTCGGCCACGACATCGGCGAATCGAGCCGCATGCAGCTCCGCTACGCATCGACGATCGGGGAGACCGGCGATCCGCGCGCCGCGCTGACCGCGGCGTTCGAGAGCAAGCGCGCGCAGGACATCCGGCGCGCGCTGACGCACGCCGGTCCGCATCGCGACGATCTCGTGATCACGCTCGACGGGCGCGATCTGCGCACGTTCGGCTCGGCCGGCCAGCAGCGCACGGCGGCGATCGCGCTCCGGATGCTCGAGGCGTCGACGTTCGCCGAGCGGATGGGAAGGGCGCCCGTGTTCCTGCTCGACGATCCGTTCGCCGAGCTCGACGTGCACCGCGCGTCGCGCATCCTGGATCTGCTCACGCGCACGGGCGGCGGCCACGGGCAGACGATCCTCGCGGTGCCTCGCGAGAACGAGATTCCGCGTGAGCTCACGCGGCTCGAGCGCGTGCGCGTGCGCGCGGGGACGCTCTCACCCGTGAGCGACGCATGACCGAGCGCAAGAAAATGCCCGAGCCGCTCGGGAAGATCGTCGCGAACTTTCTCGGAGAGAGCGGACTGGCCGATCGCGTCGATCAGGCGGCAGTGATCCCGGAGTGGCCGCGGCTGGTGGGACCGCAGATCGCGCAGGTGACGAACCCGCAGTCGATCACGGCGAACGGGACGCTGTTCGTGCAGGTGACGACGAACGCGTGGATGAACGAACTCTCATTGCTCGAGCCGGAATTGCTGCGGTCGCTGAACGCGAATCCGGCGCGGAAACCGATCCGCAGAATCCGCTGGGTGCTGGCCAAATAGCTGGGTTCGAATCACGAGTCGGGCGGGGTTGGCGCGGGGGCGGAATTCTCCGGGCGACAATCTTCTGTAACTCACGCCGGCACAACGCTTTGCGAACATCACAAATCGTTGCGTCGCGCGGTGCGATTCGTTAAATTGAACAGGTTGATTCGGGGCCGACTTTCGGCATTTGTACGGGTAGTCTTTTCAGGGTGAAACATGGCGACCAAGAACGCGGACGACGCAGCACGGAAGTACGACGCGGGACACATCCAGGTCCTCAAGGGACTCGAGGCAGTCCGGAAGCGCCCCGGCATGTACATCGGCTCGACGTCGGAGCGCGGTCTGCACCATCTGGTGTGGGAGGTCGTCGACAACTCGATCGACGAAGCACTCGCCGGCTACGCCGACACGGTGCGGGTCACGATTCATCAGGACAACTCGATCACCGTGGAGGACAACGGGCGCGGCATTCCGACGGACATGCATCCGACGGAGAAGATGCCGGGCGTCGAGCTCGCGCTCACGGTGCTCCACGCCGGCGGCAAGTTCGACAAGGACAGCTATGCGGTGTCGGGCGGTCTGCACGGCGTGGGCGTGTCGGTGGTGAACGCGCTGTCCGAGCTGCTCAAGGTGTGGGTGAAGCAGGACGGGAAGGAGCACTACATGGACTTCGCGCGCGGCGACACGACGACCAAGATGAAGGTCCTGCGCGACGTGCCGAAGAAGGAGACGGGGACGAAGGTCTGGTTCAAGCCGGACCACCTCATTTTCACGGATCTCATCTACCGGTACGACACGATCGCGATGCGGCTCCGCGAGCTGTCGTTCCTGAACAAGGGCGTGATGATCACGCTGACCGACGAGCGCGCCGGTCAGCAGAAGTCCGAGACCTTCCACGCGAAGGGCGGGCTCAAGGAGTTCGTCACGCACCTCAACATCAATCGCAAGCCGCTCCACAACGACGTCATCTACGTCGAGACGACGCGCGACGACATCGGCATCGAGCTGGCGATGCAGTACAACGACGGCTACAACGAGAACGTGTTCTCGTTCGTGAACAACATCAACACGCACGAGGGCGGCACGCACCTCACCGGCTTCAAGTCGGCGCTCACGCGCGTGGTGAACAGCTACGCGCAGAAGGGCAACTTCCTCAAGAAGGCCGACTTCTCGCTCTCGGGCGACGACGTGCGCGAAGGACTCACGGCGGTGCTGTCGGTCAAGGTCCGCGAGCCGCAGTTCGAGGGGCAGACCAAGACCAAGCTCGGCAACTCGGAAGTCGAGTCGGCGGTGAAGACGCTCGTCAACGAGTGGCTCGCGTCGTACTTCGAGGAGCATCCGCGCTCGGCGAACATCATCGTGGACAAGGCGGTGTCCGCGGCGCGCGCGCGGGAAGCGGCGCGCAAGGCGCGCGACCTCACGCGGCGCAAGTCGGCGCTCGACGTGGGCAACCTGCCGGGCAAGCTCGCCGACTGCTCGCTCACCGATCCGGCGATGTGCGAGCTCTATCTCGTCGAGGGCGATTCGGCCGGCGGCTCGGCCAAGCAGGGCCGGCGCCGCGACTTCCAGGCGATCCTGCCGCTCCGCGGCAAGATCATCAACGTCGAGAAGGCGCGCATCGACAAGGTCCTCTCGAACGAGGAGATCCGGACGATCATCACCGCGATCGGCAGCGGCATCAAGGAAGAGTTCGAGCTCGAGAAGGCGCGCTATCACAAGATCATCATCATGACGGACGCCGACGTCGACGGCGCCCACATCCGCACGCTCTTGCTCACGTTCTTCTTCCGCCAGATGCCGGAGCTGATCGAGGCGGGCTACGTCTACATCGCGCAGCCGCCGCTCTATCGCGTGGCCAAGGGCAAGGAAGAGTACTACGCGTACGACGAGAGCGAGCGCGACGAGATCGCGAACCGCCTCGGGAACGGCGATGGCCGCGGCAGCCTGAGCGTGCAGCGCTACAAGGGTCTGGGCGAGATGAACCCCGAGCAGCTCTGGAACACCACCATGGATCCCGAGCGCCGCACGCTGCTCAAGGTCGGCATCGAGGAGGCCGTGCTCGCCGATCAGATCTTCCAGACGCTGATGGGCGACGACGTGGAGCCGCGGCGCGTGTTCATCGAGCAGAACGCGCAGTTCGTGAAGAACCTGGATATCTGAGCGAGCGGATGTCGGACGGCAGCGTGCGTGGAAGCACTGCCGTGCAGCGATCGTAACTCAGGATCAGCGCGAGCAATGACCGAACGGCAGGGGGGCGCAACGAGCGCCCGCTTGCCGTTCGCATGTTCGCAAGCCGCCGGCTCGGTGCCGGGCCGTGTGCCGCACGTACGAGCCGGGAAGGAATGGCCTTGCGTCCAGGAGCAGGGATGAACATCGTCGCGCGGTCGGATTCCCTTCACCCACTCCGCCCGTGCACGCCACCGCTCGTCTCCTCTGCCTCGCTGCGCCGGTCCTGCTCGCAGCCGCCGTTCCCACCGCTTCGAGCACCGCTTCGAACACCGCTTCGCGCCTGGCAGCGCCTCTCCCCGGTCACGTCGTCGATATCACCGTCGGCGACTTCTTCATCCGCGCGCCCGACTCGCTGCCGGCGGGACTGACCACCTTTCGCATGTCGTCGCTCGTCGGCGACCACATGGTGTGGGTGTTCAGGCTCCACGGTGGCCACACCGTGGCCGATCTGGTGAAGGCGAACGATGCCGGCACGCCCAAGCCCCCGTGGGCCGACAATCTGAGCGGCCCCGGCTTTGCGCCGCCGCACGGCTCCGCCAACGCGACGATGATACTGGAGCCCGGCGAGTACGCGATGATCTGCTTCGTCACGTACGCCGATGGACAGCCGCACTATCGCAAGGGGATGTTCCACCGCCTCGTCGTCACGGGCGGAGCGCGCCCGGTGGCCAAGCTGCCACATCCCGACGTGGTGGTTTCGCTCGTCGACCACCGCTTCCAGTTCTCACGCCCGCTGCACGCGGGCTCGCAGCTCGTACGAATCGTGAACCGCGGACACGTGTTGCACGAGTTCAAGCTCTATCGCGTTCCGCCGGGGCACAGCGCGCGAGAGTACCTTACGTCGCCACCGAAGGCCGGTGCGGCGAGCACCGCGCAGAGCGCCGGCGCGGTGGCGACGCTCCTCCCCGGCGATTCCGTGCTCACCACACTGCAGCTCTCCCCCGGGGAGTACGCGCTCTTCTGCGAGCCGCAGCTCGGACACGGCATGACGAAAGCCCTTCGCATCGCGCCGTGAGCGTGCCGCTCGGATTTTTTTTGCGGGTCCATCCTGTCCACGACTCACACTCCTCCCGACAGCGCCGACGCACAAGTCCAGTAGCTTGCCTGGGTCCTTGCGCAGAGTTCGTTGGTGCTCGATCCATCCAGTAGTCAGGTGCAGTCGGCGCTCGGCGGCACCTACCTCATCGAGCGCGAGATCAGCGGTGGCGGCATGGCGCGGGTGTTCGTTGCGGACGATCCACGGCTTGGCCGCCGCATCGTGGTGAAAGCGCTGCAGGTGGACGCCGCGGCGCACGTGGACGCGCAGCGGTTTCGGCTCGAGGTGCAATGGGCGGCCGCGCTGCAGCACCCCCACATCGTCCCGTTGCTCAGCGCCGGTGAGCAGGACGGCATGCTGTACTACACGATGCCGTTCATCACCGGCGAGTCGCTCGACAAGCGTCTCGCGCGCGAATCGCCACTCGCGATCAACGAGGCCGTGCGCCTGCTTCGGGACGTCGCGGATGCGCTCGCCTACGCTCACGAGTTCGGGATCGTTCATCGCGACATCAAGCCGGGGAACGTCTTGTTGGCCGAGTCACACGCGCTCGTGACGGACTTCGGCGTCGCCAAGGCGCTCGAGACGGCGAGCGAGGACGCGCATCCCGTCACTCAGACGGGGATGGTGCCCGGCACCCCCACGTACATGGCACCCGAGCAGGTCGTCGGCGACGGCGGTCTCGACGCGCGCGCCGACCTGTACTCCTTCGGCGTGCTGGCGTATGAGGTACTCGCCGGCCGACCACCCTTCGAGGGCGCGACGCTTCCCGCGATCTACGCCGCGCACATCAGTGCGCACGCGGTGCCGCTCCATCGTCTGCGTGCGGAGGTTCCGCGTGAGCTCTCCCGGCTCGTCATGCGTTGCCTCAATAAAGATGTCGACCGGCGGTGGCGCAGCGCGCGCGAGGTGCTCGATCGGCTCGAAGCCATTCAGGCGTCGCTGACGGTCGGGCGGGAACCGTCGCTGGCGCTGCGCGCCCGCGCGCTCGGGCTCACCCGCCCAGCAATGGCGCGCCGTCTCGCGGTGGCCGCGACGGCATTCGTCGCCCTCTCACTCCTTGTGCTCGACGCCCTGCATCTCGTGATTTCGGAACTCGGGCTGCCGGCGTGGGTCGTGCCCGCAGCGCTCGGCCTTCTTGGATTGGGTTTCGTGATCACGCTGGCCACCACCGCACGCATCGCACGCTGGCTCACCTGGCCGCACGCAACGCTCGCCGGCGCGCTCGCCTGGGCGCTCCTGGCGGCAGTCGTGCTGGCGTACATGGCGGCCCGCACGATCGGCTGATCGACACTTCACGACCACAACGCGGGATGAACTCACTGTGCACTGGACGACGCTCGGCGTCGCGTGCGTACTCCTCGTCGCGACAGTCATTCGCTCGGCATTCGGCTTCGGTGAGGCGCTCGTGGCCGTGCCGCTTCTCGCCATGCTCCTGCCGGTCAGCGTGGCGGTGCCGATCGCCGTGCTCGTGTCGATCACCGTCGCCGCCGTCGTACTCGTGCAGGACTGGTCCGAGGTGCACGCGCGGAGCGCGGGATGGCTCGTGTTCTTCACCCTGCTCGGGATTCCGCTCGGCCTTCTGCTCGTGACGCGGGTCGCCGAACCGATCATCAAAGTGGTATTGGGCTGTGTGATCATCATCTTCTCGATGTACTCGCTGTCGGGACAGCGGCGTGCTTCACTGCTCGATGATCGCTTCGCGTGGCTGTTCGGATTCAGCGCGGGTGTCCTCGGCGGGGCGTACGGCATGAACGGTCCGCCGCTCGTGATCTACGGCACGCTGCGCGGCTGGTCGCCCCGGCATTTTCGCGCGACGCTTCAAGGCTATTTCCTGCCAGCGAGCGTCGTTATCATGGCGGGCTACTGGCTCGACGGCATGTGGACGCGGGCGGTGACGCACTATTACCTCGTGTCGCTTCCGGCGGTGCTCCTTGCCATCCCCGTGGGACGCGGGATCAACCGACGCATGCACAGCCGCCGGTTTCTGCGGTACGTCCATGTCGGTCTCATCGCCGTCGCGGCGGCGCTCCTCGTGCAGGCACTCCGGCCGTAGTCTGCCGCAGGGGGAGCCGGCGTTCACATCCCACGCGAATTTTGTGTGCTGCGCCACACGCGAACGACCGCGCATCGCGCCATTCTGATGACTCGCAACATTCGAGTTCGCTGTACCCGCATCAGGAGCATTCGCGATGAAGTGGTTCGCACGCCGATCGGCCCCGCCCGTGTCGGACGGATATTCGCTCGTGGACGAACGGCTCGCGGTTGCGGGCAATCTCGAGACGAACGGCACGGTGCGCGTGGAAGGCGCCGTCGAGGGAACGCTCCACCGCGTGGGGCGCCTCATCATCGGCGCGAGCGCGACGGTGCTTGGCGACATCGACGCGCATGAAGTGGTCGTGGCGGGCACGCTCGTCGGCGACCTCCGCGTGCGCGGCCGCATCCAGGTGAAGAGCACCGCCACGGTGCGCGGCGACATCCACGCCGCGACGGTCGTGCTCGAGGACGGCGGCACGGTCCACGGCCATCTGCTCGTGCAGTCGCTCGAGGCCGCCGAAGCCGACGCGCCGCAGCGCCCGATGCTCACGCCGAGCCGCGGCGCGCCAGCATTGTCTCCTGGCTGATCGGCGGACGATGCGAAACACACTGACGCCGGCGTGGACGGTCATCATCGTGCCGTCGCGACCCACCGGATCGCCGCGGCGCATCGGAGTGAGAAAGCGAACCGTCCGACTCGTCGCGCTGGTCCTCGCCGCGGTGGCCGCGGTGCCCTGGGCATGGACCATGTCCGCCTCACGATCGGCGGCGACGATGGCTGACCGCCTCGCGGCGCAGCAGCGGCTCACGATCGCGCTCAACGACACCGTGCAGTCGCTGCGCGCGGCATCGCTCGCCGAGCGTGCGCTCAGTCTCCCGCCAGTCGGCATGATCATGCCGGTGCACGGCGAGATCACGAGCCGCTTCTCGCGGTCGCGCTTTCATCCCATCCTCCAGATCTTCCGCCCGCACCTCGGCGTGGATCTCGCCACGGCCGCGGGCACGCGCATCCGGGCGCCCGCCCGCGGCGTGGTCACCGCGGTCGGCTGGCGCATCGGGTATGGCATGACGATCGAGCTCGCGCACACCGGCGGCGTGGTCACGCGCTACGCGCACTGCCGATCGGCGCTCGTGCAACGCGGTGACACGATCGCGATGGGCCAGACGATCGGGACCGTGGGCGCAACCGGGCTCGCCACGGCGCCGCACCTGCACTTCGAGGTGCTCGTGCACGGGACAGCCGTCGATCCGATCCAGTTCATCGCGTCGACGCACCTCGCATCCCCGATCGTCGCCGCGCACTGAGCGCGGCGGGCCAAGCGCATGTAAGCGTTCTCGCACAGGATTCTGACACTCCTCGCGCACGCGTCGCCCGGGCGTCTGGGTATCATGGGGCGGACCCGTGGTCTCCACCCTCGCTGCGAGTGAGTGCTCATGATCCGCCACGCCGTTCGCCGCCTGCTGCACGCTCGGACGTTCACCGCCGCCACCATCGCCACGCTCACGCTGGGCATCGGCGGCACGGTCGCGGTGTTCACGGTGGTGAACGGCGTGCTGCTTCAACCGCTGCCGTTCGCGCGCGCGGACCGACTCGTCGACGTCTCGCACACGCTCGTCGTCTCCGGCCTGCTGCACGTCGATCAGTCGGACGCGACGTACCTGCTCTATCGCCGCGACAATCGCACCTTCACCGACGTCGGTGCGTACCGCGCGACGGCCGTGAACGCCGCGAGCGCAGACGACGCGGATGCCGGACAATCGGCGAAGCGCGTGCCTGCGATGCTCGCCACGGCGAGCACGCTCCGCGTGCTGCGGGCGCGCGCCGAGCGTGGTCGCCTGCTCTCGGAGCGGGATGACGAGATCGGCGCGCCGCCGGTCGCGGTGATCAGCGACGCGCTCTGGCGGCGCGACTTCGGAGCCGATCCGCGCATTCTCGATCGCGGCATCGTCGTGGACGGCGTGCGCCGGCAGATCGTCGGGGTGCTGCCGCCGGACTTCGAGTTTCCGGACCGCGCGCCGGCGCTGTGGCTGCCGCTGCAACTCGATCCCGCGAACACCAGGTCCGCCGCGTTCGACTACAAGGTCGTCGGGCGGTTGCGCGACGGAGCGTCGCTCGCGACCGCGACGGCCGATCTCGATCGCATCCTCCCCCACGTCCCCGAGGTCTTTCCGGGCCGACTCTCCGCCGGCGCGATCACGGCGACGCACATGCACCCGGTCGTGCGCTCGCTGCGCGACGTCGTCGTCGGCGACGTTGGCCGCGTGCTCTGGGTGGTGCTCGGCGCCGTGGCGCTGCTTCTCGTGCTCGCCTGCGCGAACGTCGCGAATCTCTTTCTCGCGCGCGCCGAGCTGCGGCAGCGCGAGCTTGCGGTCCGGAGCGCGCTGGGCGCGGCACAGGGCCAGCTGCTGCTCGAGCTGATGTCCGAGGGCATCGTGGTGTCGGCGATCGGCGGAGCGCTCGGACTCGGTCTCGCCGCGGGGGGCGTGCGCGTGCTCGCATCGCTCACCGCCGCGGCGGCGATCCCGCGCCTCGGCGACGTGCGCATCGACGCCACCGTGTGCGCGGCGACGGCGGCGATCGCCGCGGCGTGCGCGCTCATCGTCAGCGCGCTTCCGCTGCTCAGGCTCGACGGGGCGTCGCTCGCTCGCGCGCTCGTGTCGAGCGGCCGCGCGGCCACGGGCCGGTCGCGCAACCGTGCGCGACGGCTGCTCGTGGTCGCGCAGGTGGCGATGGCGGTCGTGATCGTGTTCGCCGCCGGGCTGTTCGCGCGCAGCTTCGCGCGGCTGCGCGCAGTGAATCCGGGCTTCGCGGCCGACCGCGCCGTCACCTTCCGCGTAGCCCTCCCGACCGTGGCGTATCCGACCACGGCCGATGCCGCACAGCTCGCCGTTCGCGCGCTTGCCGACCTCTCCGCGCTGCCCGGAGTGCAGACCGCGGGCGTGGTCACCAAGCTGCCGTTGGACGAGGAGGCGCGGCAGGACAGCGCCGTGTTCATCGAAGATCGTCCGCTCCGCAAAGGCGAGATCCCGGATCTCCACGAGATCGACTTCGCCACGCCGGGCTACTTCGGCGCGATGGGGATCCCACTCCTCGCGGGTCGCCTGTTCGCGGCACCCGAACCGAATGGAGCGCCGGCACAGGGACCTCCGGAGGTCGTGGTGAGCGCCGCGTTCGCGGCGCGCTACTGGCCAGGCGGCCCGGCGCACGCGATCGGACACCGCGTACGCATGACCGCGCGCGACCCGTGGCACACGATCGTGGGCGTGGTCGGCAGCACGCGCGGCGACGGACTGGATCAGCCGCCGAGTGAGAACGTCTACTGCCCGCTCGTGACGACGAACGCCGCGGGCGCGCCGTGGATCCCGCGCGATCTGGCGTTCGTCGTGCGGTCGAGCGGCAGTTCGGCGCCCGCCACCGTCCCGATCGAGCGCACGATGCGCGCGATCGACCCCGGGCTCCCGCTCTATCGGCTGATGCCCGTGCGCGCCCTGCTCGCGAACGCGACCGCGCGCACCGTGTTTACCATTCTCTTATTGAGCATCGCGGCGATCGTCGCCACGGCGGTCGGGGCCTGCGGGATCTACGGCGTGATCTCGTACCTCGTGAGCCTGCGCACGCGCGAGATCGGCGTTCGGCTGGCGCTGGGCGCACAGGCGGGCGACGTCCGCCGCCTCGTGACGAGACAGGCGGTCGTCGACGCGGCGGCGGGAGTCGCGATCGGGGTCGGCGCCGCGCTCCTGCTCTCGCACGTCATCGGGGCAGCCGCGCCGGACGCGGGCGCCGCCGATCCAGCCCCGCTCGGCGCGGCCGCCGCCGTGCTCATGGTCACGGCCATCGCCGCGAGCTGGATTCCCGCGCGACGCGCGGCGCGCCTCGATCCCGCGATCGCCCTCCGCAGCGACTGACCGCGGACGCTGTCCCTAAAACAGGGGATACCGGGCACTTCCTCCCGAGCCGATCCTCCGTGCTGCGCCGGACGAACGGCGCCATGACTCGATTCAAGCTCAGTGGAGGATGGAATGTCGCAGGTTGTTTCAGGCTTCGTCCGCGGCCGGCGTCCCGGCAGGCTGACGATTCCCGCGCTGCTGGCGGTCGCCGCGCTCGTGGGCGCGTGCAGCTCGGACACCGGACCGGATTCGTCGCTCGAGCTGAGCGGCGCGTCCGTCAACATCGGCAACGGCTCGGCGCACACGTACGTCGTGACGAGTCCCAGCGGCGCATCGACCATCGGCGTGTCGTTCACCCCGACGGCGCTCGACGGACTCCCCTCGACCGATGCCATGTGGGATCTGCCGCTCCCCACGGGAACCGCGCTGCCGCCGTGGGATCACGTCACGATCAACTGGAACGCCCAGGGGCATCCGCCGCAGCCGTACATGCTGCCGCACTTCGACTTCCACTTCTACGTGGTGAGTCCGGCGCAGCAGGCCGCGGTGCAGCCGGGACCCGACACGGTGACCGTGCCGGCGGCGAACGTGCCGCAGGACTACGTCTCGGGCGTGGACGCGGTGCCCGACATGGGCGTGCACTGGATCGACACCACGTCCGCCGAGCTGCACGGCCACACGTTTGATCATACGCTCATTTACGGATTCTATCACGGCGGGATGATGTTCATCGAGCCGATGATCACGCGCGCCTTCCTGGCGAGCCATCCGGACGTGACCGTGCCCGTGAAGCAGCCGCAGAGCTTCCAGAAGCCGGGGCGCTACCCGACGTACTACAGCGTCACCACGGACGGGAGCGGGAACGTGCGCGTCGCGCTCGATTCACTGCGCGAGCGCTGACGCACGAGCGCTGACCCGCGGCCGCGGCTCGTGATGCCGGCGCGTGCTACACGCTCGTCGGCGTC
>DASZUN010000172.1:0-31266 GCA_035547615.1 Gemmatimonadaceae bacterium
GCGAAGGCGTGCGCGTCGCCGCCACTCGCCAGCGTGGTGTTCTGATCGTACTTGTAGAACTTCTCGCCCGCGCCGGCCACGAGGTACGGCTGCACGAGAATGCGCGGCAGCGGCCGGATGACGAGATCGCCCGCGACCGCGGCGACGTTCCCCTTCCCGATGTCCTGCTTGCTCGCGTTCTTGAGCGTGGTGCCCGACGCATACAGACCGCTCACGCGCAGCATGCTCGCGAGGTCGAGGTTGAGGCCGAGGGCAAGCGTGCCGTCGCGCGTCTTGGCGATGTTCTGCGCGCTGCCCGTCACCTGGTTCACGTCGCTCGCCGGGATGTACCCGCCGACCATCGGCGTGAGCGCCACCTGGCCGTGCGCCGCGACCGGGAGCACCAGCGCGGCCGCCGTCACGAACGTTATCGTTCTTGAATACCACTTCATATATACCCCTCCACATCCGCACCATGAGGGCCGCCTGCGTCGGCGGCAGAGTTCTCGGTCGGGAGATACCCGGCTCGGCGGCGGAGGTTCACCGTGTGATCCAGCGCACACTTGGGCCTCCGTGAAACCATCGGGAGCTGCCTGACGCCACGCACGGCGGTCTCCCCTGTTCGCCCATTCGCGATCGGTGCATGCATGAGGAACGCCCGGCGAGACCCGGAGGACGCCATGACGCTCGAACTGACGGACGACGACGCGCGGCATCTGCGCGAGATCCTCGAGGACTACCTGCCGCAGCTCAGGCGCGAGGTCGCGCGCACCGACGTGCATGCGCTGCAGCACGCGATGGCGCTCCGGCAGGAGGTGTGCGAGCGCCTCCTCGCCCGGCTGCAGCCGACGCACGTGTGATCGTGCCGCGATCGGCACACTCGGAGGCACCCATGAGCAGCCCCACCGCGGTTGCGCACGACGTCGGTGCGCTCGAAGCGATCTACCATCGCCGCGCCGTTCGCGCCTATCGGCCCGAGCCCGTCGACGACGCCACGATCTACCGCCTGCTCGATGCCGCCGTGCAGGCGCCCACGGCCATGCACCAGGAGCCGTGGTCCTTCGTCGTCGTGCAGGATCGCGCGACCCTCGAGCACATCTCCGATCGCGCCAAGTCGATCATGGTCGCGGAAGCGAGCGCGCACCGCGAGCTGTTGCGCGCGCCGGGCGCGACACCCGAGGGTCGGCATCTCGAGATGCTCACGGATCCGAGCTTCAACATCTTCTACAATGCCGGCACCCTGATCGTGATCTGCGGCAAGCCGCTGGGCCAGTTCGTGGTCGCGGACTGCTGGCTCGCCGCGGAGAACCTGATGCTCGCCGCGACGGCCATGGGGCTGGGTACGTGCTGCATCGGCTTCGCGCTGCCGGCAGTGCATGCACCCGACGTGAAGCGTGAGCTCGGCATTCCGGAGAGCGCCGAGCCGTTCGCCGCGATCATCGTCGGCGTGCCGCAGGCCGAGCCGCCGGGGGTAAGCCGCAAGGCGCCGGAAATTCTCCGGTGGATTCGCCCCGCGTCGCCCATCGCCGTGCGGCGGTGACGCGGCGGTGATGCGCCGCGCGGTGCTCAGCGCTCGATGCCCTGGAGCGGACGCACCTCGACCGGCAGCGTCGTGGCACGCGCGAGCTTTTCACCCCACGCGAGCGCCGCGTCGAGATCCGCCGCTCGGAGAATCGTGAAGCCGCCGAGGTGCTCCTTGCCTTCGACGAACGGGCCGTCGGTCATCAGTGTTTCGCCGCGCTTCGATCGAACCACGGTCGCCGTCGTCGCGGGATGCAGCCCCGCGGCGAAGACCCACGCGCCCGCGGCTTTCATCTCGTCGCGCACGGCGCCCACGTCGCGCATGATCGCGGCGAGCGCCTCCGGCGCGGGAACCGGACCGTCGGGCTGGTAGATGCTCAGCAGATACTCCGCCATTGTCGTCTCCTCGTTCTGAATGAGGGGACACCACGTCCGCCTCACCCATCTAGACGAACGAGAATTCGCCGCTTCGACAATCCCGGCGTTCACGCGCGACAGGGCTGTGGCGCGCACGCATCATTCGCAGGGGACGGTGTTGACGCGGTGCGGCGCAATTGCGGCGCACCGGCGGCGGGCGAGCGCCACGAGGCGCCCGGGGGCGGGCCTTCGAATTGCAGCGCTCGCCGCACGACCTCCACCGCCCCCGACATGTCGCTCGCCTCACGCGGCGAACGGATCACCAGCGCGATGCATCGGCGCATCGCGCCGACCGTCCGCTATTCGCAGATCGATTACGAGGAATTCCTCTTCCGGCGCGCCGGCCACGCCACGGCCTGGCTCGACCTGGGGTGCGGCCATCGACTGCTGCCGGAGTGGCGCGGCGCCGCGGAACGTCGTCTCCTCTCGCTGGTACCGTTCGTCGTCGGCGCCGACTACGACTTCGATTCGCTGCGTGCGCATCGCTCCATCCGCCATCGCGTGCGCGCCGATGCGCGCCAGCTTCCCTTCCCCGATGAGGCCTTCGACCTCATCACGGCGAACATGGTCGTCGAGCACCTCGACGATCCGGAGCGGCAGTTCGCCGACATCGCGCGCATCCTGCGCCCCGGCGGCGTGTTCGTGTTCCACACGCCCAACGCTAGCTCGTACTTCGTCGCCATCGCGCGGCGCCTGCCAGATGCCCTGAAGACGCGGCTCGCTCGGTTCTTCGAGGGACGCGTGTCGGAGGACGTCTTTCATACGCACTATCGCGCCAATCGCGTGCGCGACATCCGCCGGATCGCTGGCCGCACCGGCTTCGCGGTGGACGAGATGAAGCTCACCTCGTCGGTGCCGAACACGCGGGTGCTGCCATTTTTCGCGGTCTTCGAGCTGCTGCTGCTCCGCGCGCTGGAGCATCCGCGCCTCGCGGGATATCGCACCAACATCATCTGCGCCCTCCGCAAGCAGCCAACCGAAGCCCGAGTGCTGAGCGCCGTCGCGACCTGATGTGCCCGCGTCTGCACGCGACCATGCGGCGCGTGCCGTTCATGACGCCGGCGTGCAACTCGTGACAATCAGCGGACCGTGTGACGCGACGGCTGGTACGAACTCCCGAACGCGCCGAGGCGATCGTCGCCGCGGCCGACACATATCGGGAGACATCACATGCGTACCACGACTCTTCTCACGTCCCTTGGCCTCGCGCTCACGCTCGGCGCCGGTGTCGCCGCCGCGCAGGCGCCGACGCAGGGCCGCGCCCGCGCCGAGCAGGCGCAGGGTCACCGTCGCGGCGGCCGCGGCCCCGAGGCATTCCTGCTCAAGGGCATCACGCTGACGGCGGATCAACAGGCGCGCGTCGCCGACCTGCAGAAGCAGTGGCGCTCGGAGCGCCCGAACGAGATGCGCCAGCACGGCCAGCGCGGCCAGCAGGGTCAGCCGAACGCGCAGGGCCAGCGCACGCAGCGCACCCCGGCCGATCGCGCCGCGATGCGGGAACGCATGCAGCAGCGCATGCAGCAGCAGGCGTCCGCCCTCCGCGCCATCCTCACGCCGGATCAGCAGCGCACGTTCGACGCGAACCTTGCGCAGATGAAGCAGCGCTTCGCGAATCGCGCCCAGAACGGTGGCCAGCGCGGCAACGGTCAGGGCTGGCGGCACGGCGCCGGCAGCCGGTAACCCGCCAACTCAGCGCGCGAGCCGTCGTTCAAGTTCTTCGCGCTTGGACCGGCTCACGCGCAGTCGCGCGCCACCCTTGAGCTGCACCTCGTAGTCGCCGCCCGGCCCCTTGTGCAGCACGTCGACACGCTCGAGCCGCACGATCGCCGACCGGTGCACGCGCATGAACTTCGCCGGGTCCAGCCGATCCTCGAGATGCTGCATCGACTCGCGAATCAGGTAGCGTCGCTCGCCGGTGTACAGCTCGGCGTACGGCCCGCTCGCGACGATGTAATCCACGTCATTCACCGGAACGAACCGCACTTTGCCGCGCGACTCCACGGCAATGCGCTCGAGAAAGCCCGGACGCTGCTCCGAGCTCACCACGGGTGTGGTCTCCGCACCCTGGAGCAGTGACAGCAGCTGCTCGCGGAGCACCGTCGCGTCGCTCGCCGTGGCCGCCCGCCGCGCGCGGCGGAACGCCTGCTCGAATCGCTCGTCGTCGAACGGCTTCACGAGATAGTCGACGGCCGCGAGATCGAACGCGGTCAGCGCATGCTTGTCGTAGGCCGTCACGAACACCGTGGCGGGCATGTGCTCCGCGCCGATCGTGCGCACGACGTCGAGCCCGTTCATGCGCGGCATCTGCACGTCGAGAAAGACGACGTTGGGGCGCAGCGTCCGGATGGCCTCGACGGCCGCTTCCCCGTCGCCCGCTTCGCCCACGATCTCCACGTTCGGCTCGCGCCGCAGCAGTTCGGTCACGCGATCGCGGCCGAGCGGCTCGTCGTCCACCACGAGCACGCGCACCGATGGATTAGCCATGCATCACCCGCTGAGGGGTCGTGTGATACGGCAGCCGGACGCGCGCGACCGCGCCGCCGTCGCGGCCGCTCACGAGCTCGAGCGATCCGTGCTCGCCGTAGAGCGCGTGCAGCCGCTCCGCCGTGTTGCCGAGCCCGATCCCCTGCGCCGGGCTCGTCGCAGGCCCCGGACCGTTGTCGCTCACACTCAACACGAGCGTGTCGTCCTCGAGCGAAACCGCGATGCGCACCCGCGACGGACCGTCGGCCGGCGCGCCGTGCTTGAATGCGTTCTCGATCAGCGGCTGCAGCACGAGATTCGGCACCAGCGCCCGCGACGAACGCGGATCGACCTCGATGGCGACGTCGAGCGCGCCCTGGAAGCGCGCCAGCATGATGTCGAGATACCGCTGGGCCAGCTCGATCTCGCGCTCCACCGGAATCTCGGGATCGGTCTCTTCCAGCGCGTGCCGGAGGAGATCGCTGAGCCGCGACAGCATGCGGCGCGCGCCCGTCGGATCGCGCGACAGCAGTGCCGAGACCGCGTTGAGGGTATTGAAGAGAAAATGCGGATTGAGCTGTGATCGGAGCGCGCTCAGCCGCGCGTCCGTGAGCTGCACGTGGAGCCGATCGGTCTCGGCCTCGAGCTGCCGCGTCGCCTCGAGTCGATCGCGATAGCGCAGGAAGTACGCGCGTGTGAGTCCGGCCCCGAGCACGGCGAGATAGACCATGAAGTCGGGCAGGAACTCGAACGCGAGGATCGCGTCGAACGGGCCCGCTCGCCGGAACCGCCGCGGAACCGGCAGCAGGTGCGCGCGTGCCGAGCGCAGCAGAAAGTCCATGCCGATCGCAATCGCGATCCCGAGCACGAGCAATCCAAGGATCCGCGGCCAGCGCCGTCCGGCGGTCGGGTCGAACCGTCCTGCGAGCCAGATGATGGGCACCGAGAGCACGGCCCAGATCGCGTACTCGATCACGCTCAGCCGCACGAGCGCCGAGCTCACTTCCGGCCGCAGGTCGGGGATGCGCGGATCGAGCAGCCGGCCCGCCGCGGCGAGCAGCGCGAGAAACGCCCAGCACGCGACGATCGTGGCGACCTCGCGCGCGCCAAGTCTCAGCCGCGCGGGCGAAGCTTCGTGACGCGAGTCGAGCGATTCGTGACGCGCACGTGCCATTGGTGAACTCGAGCCGAAAATCGCGAGCCCCGGTGCGTCTACCAGTACAGAGCCGGCGGTTTCCACTCGTACCGGCGGTCTTCATCACCCGAGGCACCACATGAACAAGATCAAAGTAACAGCCATCGCCGGTGGGCTCGCCATGCTTGGCGTGGGCGGATGGTTCTATCGCCGGGCCGATGCGAAAGAGGTCTCGCCGTACCGCACGGCGGCCGTCGCGCTCGGCTCGGTGAAGTCGACAGTCTCCGCGACGGGATCGCTGAACGCCGTGACCACCGTGCAGGTGGGCACGCAGGTCAGCGGCCAGGTCTCCGCGATCTACGTCGACTTCAATCAACACGTCAAGAAGGGCGAGCTCCTCGCGCGCATCGATCCCACGCTCCAGGAGCAGGCGGTGCAGGACGCCGAGGCGCAGCTCGAGCGCGCCCAGGCCACGCTGTCCGAGGCACAGGCCGAGTACCAGCGCAACAAGCAGCTCGTCGACGCCAAGGTCATCACGCCGAGCGAGTTCGGCCCGATCGAATCCAACTTCGAGGTGCAGAAGGCCTCGGTGAAGTCGGCGCAGATCGCGCTCGATCGCGCGAAGCAGCAGCTCGCATACACGAACATCTACGCGCCGATCGACGGCGTGGTCGTCGAGCGCGACGTGGACGTCGGCCAGACGGTCGCCGCGAGCCTCTCCGCGCCCAAGCTGTTCGTGATCGCGAACGATCTCACCGACATGCAGATCCTCGCGAACGTCGACGAGAGCGACATCGGCCAGATCAAGAACGGCCAGCCGGTGCAGTTCACCGTGCAGTCGTATCCCAGTCAGCAGTTCACCGGCACCGTGCAGCAGGTTCGCCTGCAGTCGACCACGCAGGACAACGTCGTGAACTACACGGTCGTCGTCGGCGTGAAGAACACCGCCGGCAAGCTGCTCCCGGGCATGACCGCGACCGTGAACTTCCTCACGGCGTCGGCCGACAGCGTGCTCACGGTTCCGAACGCGGCGCTCCGCATCAAGCCCACGGCGCAGATGCTCGCGGCCGCCGGCATGACCGATTCGGCGAAGGGCGATTCCACGCGCCGCTCCACGCGTGATTCCACACAGCGCGGCGCGCAGGGTGGGAACGGTGCGCGGTGGGCGGGACAGCACGCCGGCGGCATGGGATTGCCGAGCGGCGTTCGGCCGAGCATCGCCACGCTCTGGGTGATGGATTCGACAGGCACGCCCAAGCCGGTGCGCGTGCGCACGGGTCTCACGGACGGCAGCAAGACCGAAGTGAAGGGTCGCGATCTGACGGCGGGCGCCGCGGTGCTCGTCGGCATCAGTGACCCGGCGGCGGCGACGGGCGGCGCGGAACAGGCGCCGGCGTCCAGTCCGTTCCAGCAGCAGCGCGGCGGCCCACGCGGCCGCGGCGGATTCTAAATCATCGACTTGCAACCAGCTGTCATTCCGAGCGACCAGCTGTCATCCCGAGCGACCAGCTGTCATTCCGAGCGACCAGCTGTCATTCCGAGCGTAGCGAGGAATCTCGCGTCCCATTCGAGATCTCGACCAGCCGAGGAGATCCCTCGGTCGCGTTGCTCCCTCGGGATGACAGTTCGCTGAACCACCGACTTTCGTACGGCACACCAACAGGCATTCTTATGAGCAATCCTGTCATTCAACTCAGCGGCGTGAAGAAGATCTACGCCACGGGCGCGACCAAGGTGTTCGCGCTCCGCGGCGTGGACCTCACGGTCGCACCGGGCGAGATGGTCGCGATCATGGGCAGCTCCGGCTCGGGCAAGTCGACGATGATGAACGTCCTCGGCTGCCTCGACGTGCCGACCGAGGGCTCGTACGTCCTCGACGGCGTCGAAGTGAACGGCCTGAGTCGCAACGCGCTCGCCGATCTCCGCAATCAGAAGCTCGGCTTCGTGTTCCAGGGCTTCAACCTGCTCGCGCGCACCACGGCGCTGGCCAACGTCGAGCTCCCGCTGCTGTACGACCGCACCGGGCGCAAGCTCGACACGAAACAGCTCGCCACGCGCGCCCTCGAGCGCGTCGGGCTCGGCGACCGGCTGGAGCATCAGCCGAGCGAGCTGTCCGGCGGACAGCAGCAGCGCGTCGCGATCGCGCGCGCGCTCGTCACGTCGCCCACGCTACTGCTCGCCGACGAGCCCACGGGCAATCTCGACAGCCGCATGACCGTCGAGGTGATGGCGCTCTTTCAGGAATTGAACGATCAGGGCATCACCATCGTGCTCGTCACGCACGAGCCCGAGGTGGCGCAGTACGCCAAGCGCGTGGTGGAAGTGCGCGACGGCCGCATCATTCGCGACCATCCCGTCATGACTCGCCGGCGCGCCGCCGATGACCTCGCGGCACTCGACGCAAAGGGCGACGAGCCGCTCACCGCGGCCTTGGGAGAGGCAGCATGAAGCAATCGACACTCTTGAAGGTGGCGTCCCAGAGCATCCTGAAGAACAAGATGCGGACGCTGCTCACGATGCTCGGCATCGTCATCGGCGTGGGCGCGGTGATCGTGATGGTCGCCGTCGGCCACGGCGCGCAGACGATGATCGAGACGCAGATCAACAGCCTCGGCACCAACCTGATCATCGTCATGCCGGGTGCCAGCTCGTTCGGCGGCGCGAATCAGGGCGCCGGCACGTTCAACAAGCTGACCGTGCAGGACGCCGAGAAGATCAAGCAGAACGCGACACTGCTCCAGGGTGTGTCGCCGGTCGTGTCGACGCGCACGCAGGTGATCGGCGGCCAGGGCAACTGGCGCACGATGATCCAGGGCGTGTCCACCGACTACGCGGCGATTCGCGACTGGACGACCAGCGCCGGTGACCTGTTCACCGATGCCGACGTGCAGTCCGGCCGCAAGGTGGCCGTGCTCGGCGCCACCGTCGCGAACAACCTCTTCCCGGGGCAGGATCCGGTCGGCTCCAAGATCCAGATCGGCCACGTGCCGTTCGACGTGATCGGCGTGCTCGCCGCGAAGGGGCAGAACGCCGGCGGCATGGACCAGGACGACGTGATCCTCATGCCGTACACCACGGCGCAGACGCGGCTGAGCGGCAACGTGCGCATCGGCCAGATTCTCGCGAGCGCCGTCTCGGCGAGCGACATCCCGGCTGCGCAGGACGAGATCGCGAACATCATGCGTGATTCGCATCGGCTGAACGGCGCGCCCGACGACTTCACGGTGCGCAACCAGACCGAGATCGCGCAGGCGGCAACGAGCACGACCCGCGTGATGTCCGGCCTGCTCGCGGCGATCGCGTCGATCTCGCTGCTCGTCGGCGGCATCGGCATCATGAACATCATGCTCGTGTCGGTGACCGAGCGGACGCGCGAGATCGGCATCCGCATGGCGATCGGCGCGCGCGGCTCCGACGTGCTCACGCAGTTCCTGGTCGAGAGCATCGTCATGAGCCTGCTCGGCGGGTTGGTCGGCCTCGCCGCCGGCTACTCCGGCGCCGCGCTGCTCGGCCACTTCACCGGCTGGACCACGTCGACGCCGCTGTCCGCGGTGGCGATCGCGGTCGGATTTTCCGGCGCGGTCGGCATGTTCTTCGGCTATTACCCCGCCCGCAAGGCGGCGGCGCTGAATCCGATTCAGGCGTTGAGGTACGAATAGTCCGTGGTCCGTGGACCGCGGACACTTCCCAAGTTGGAGTTTCACGATGCACACATATTCCCGAACACTCATTGCCCTCCTCGTCGGCGCCGCCGGCGTCGCGGGGGCCCAGTCCCCTGCCCCGGCGGGCAGGACGATCACGCTCGACGACGCGATCGGCATCGCGCTCCAGCAGAACACCGCGGTGCGCCAGGCCGAGAACGCGAGCGATCTGAGCGCCGCGACGGTGCACGAGCAGAAGCTGCAGCTGCTGCCGTCGCTCAACCTCAACGTGAACGGCGCGAACAACCTCGGGCGCAACTTCAGCCAGTCCGACGGCGCGATCGTCAATCAGCAGACCCAGTCGCTGAACACCGGCGTCTCGTCGAGCCTCACGCTGTTCGACGGCGGCAAGAACGTGGCGAACGTGCGCGCCGCCCAGGCGTCGAACGATGCCGCCAGCCAGGACCTCACGCGCGCCAAGCAGACCGCGGTCTTCACCGTGATGTCGAACTTCGTCTCGCTCACGAACGCGCAGCAGCAGCTCGAGGTGCAGCAGGAGAACCTCAAGTCGCTCGCGGCGCAGGAAGCGCAGATCCAGAAGCTCGTCGATGCGGGCACGCGCCCGATCGCCGACCTCTATCAGGCGCAGGCGAGCGTCGCCAGCGCCAAGCTGGCCGTGACGCAGGCATCGAACGCGATCGAGCTGGCGAAGGTCGATCTCATCCAGACGCTCCAGCTCGACCCGGCCGCCACCTACGATTTCGTCGCTCCCCAGGCGAGCGGAGTCTCGGCGGCGTCGTACAATCTGCAGACGCTCATCACGCAGGCGTGGGCCAACCGCGCCGATCTCGACGCGCAGAACGCCCGCGTGAGCGCCGCGCAGCAGAGCGTGAAAGCCGCCGCGGCCAGCAAGCTGCCCACCGTGTCCGTCGGCGCGAGCTACAGCACGGGCTACAGCAGCGCCGGCAACGCGGCGTTCACCGATCAGCTCAACCAACGCCAGGGCGGCGGCCTCTCCATCGGTGTCTCGCTGCCCATCTTCGACAAGGGCGCCTCGAGCCTGGCGGAACAGCGCGCGCAGATCGACGAAGAGAACGCGCAGCTCGCGCTGGCGCAGCAGAAGCAGCAGATCGCGCTCGACGTGCGGCGCGCGTACCTGAACGAGCAGTCGGCCGAGCAGCAGCTCGCCGCCGCGCAGGCGCAGCTCACCGCGGCGCAGAACGCGGTCGACGCCACGCAGAAGCGCTACGAGGTCGGCGCCGCCACGCTCGTCGAGGTGACGCAGTCGCGTGCGCAGCAGGTGCAGGCCGCGAGCGCGGTCATCACCGCGAAGAACAATCTCGCGCTGCAGCAGGCCGTGATGTCGTACGACACCGGCAGCCTCGCCGTCCCCGCGACGGCGTCGGCGAACTGACCGGCGGCCTCCACTCCCGTTCGCGCGAACAGCGCCATCACCGGTTTCGTTGATGGCGCTGTTCGCGTTGTGACAGGTCTCTACTACTGGTGCCCGGCCGCGGTGCTTCGGAAGATGTCGCTGCCGAACGCATCGAGCCCCGGGCGTCCCGCATAGCCGAGGTAGTCGAGACCAAAGACGTCTTCGATCGTGCGCAGCAGCGCATAATGGTTGTACGGCCTGTCCGTGACCGTGCCCGGCTTCACGAAGGGCGACAGCACCACCGCGCCCACGCGTCCGCCGCCCGAGCCGCCGATCCCCGGCTTGAGCACGTTCGGACCAGGGCGCTCGCCGCAGCACGACGTGGTGTCGTGCGACAGCGCTTCGTCGAAGGTGATCACCAGCATCCCGTCCTTCTTGAAGGCCGGTGAGCCGACGATGCGCGGCACCCAGTGCTCGAGAAACAGATTCGCCGAGACGAGCGCGCCCGGTTCGCCGTTGCGGCATGGGCGGTCGTGTCCGTCGTGGCAGAGGTTGGGCGAGATGAACGAGAGCTGCGGCGTGCTGGCGATCGACTTGAGCGCATCGGCGAGCCGCGGCAACGGCACCACGTTCCGGTCGCACGACGGCGAGTCGATGATCGCGTGAAAGTACACGAACGGATCGTGCTTCGTCGCGTACTGATCGAGCGGCGTCGCGCGTTGCGTGATATCGGGCGTGCCGAGCGCGGGATGTCCGCACGTCGCGCGCTCGCGCGTGGAATCCGCGCCCATGTCCTCCATGAACGCGCGCCACTGGAGCTGCTTGGCCTCGAGCTGATTCGCGACCGTCTTGATGTGGGCCGGATACACGCATCCCGTGCCGATCGGCTGGCCGTCGGCCGCCGTCCCGGTCTGCACGAAGTCGATGTAGCGCGGACAGTCGATCTGCGTCTCGCGCGATGGCGCGAGCCCACTCACCATCGCGATGTAGTTGTCGAGACTCACGTGACCGGTGCCGTAGTACTGCCGGAGCAGCGCGCCTGCTCTCACGAGCGTATCGGCCAGGTACGTCGCGCTGGTGTTCGGCCCGAACGTGGTGTCGTAGCCCTTGTTCTCGAGCACGATCACGAACACGTGGCCGATCGGCGCGGGCGCGCGGCGCGCCTGCGCGAGGGCGGGGCCGGCGAGCAGCGGGAGCGCCGCGAGGAGGGCGAGGAGGCGGGCGAATCGGTGTGTCATGCGGGTCGGAGGAAGGAGGGGCCTGCCGGACACGTGAATGTACGGGCCGGGCGAGAGGCGGGACAGCCGCGGCGGGTCTGTCTGGCGTAACAGGATTGAATCATCATTCCCATCATGCCGATGCCCGAAACTCGGCGGACACGGATCACGCGGTGGGGATTCAACTGGTTACCGGCCTGCCGAGGCACCGGCGCACGCGGACCTACGTGCGGCAACCGAGCGCGGAAACGCCTCTAGGCTAGCGCGCCAACCGCCGAATCGCCGGCTCCCACTTTCTGACCAGCCGTTCAGCCGAAGCGACAGGGTCGCCCGTCGCTTCGGTCGCGAACACGGGCGTCGTCTCGCGTGACCAGCGCTGCTCCCACGCGCACGACGCGCTGGCAAATGGCGCGCGGTCGAAGGTCGTGCCCGCGTCGAGCGACGCATTCAGCGCCTTGAAGAACGCGTCCCACCGCGGGCGATAGTACGAGGCGAACATGCCCGACCACTCCTTGAACGCGTAGAGATTCAGATCGTCGTTCTGGCCCTCGGTGCACTTGGTGCCCCAGAGGGTGATGATGTCGCGCGCGTTCCACTCGTACTGCCTTCGCTCGGCGTCGGTGGTCCCCCAGCGCTTGGCGTCGCCGATCCATCGGCCGAGCAGAAACTCCGGGCGCGTGGCGAGCAGTCGGTCGATGTCACCGAGCAGCGCGTCCACGTCTCGTTCGCGTGCGAGGAGGTCGGCGCGGTCGTGTTGCTCGTACGCCGCCTGCACCTGGTTCACCAGCGGCAGCCCCAGCTCGCCCAGCACCTGACGCGTGAGATTCACCACGTCGTAGCGATAGGCATCATTGCGCGAGAGCGCCGGCGCGGCGGCGAGTAGCGAGTCGAGCGCGCCGGCGAGCAGCTTCGGGTCGTACGGCGGAATCGGCCCCGTGCGATACGCCCTGCCCTTCACGTAGAACTGCGGCCGCTCGGCGAGGAAATTCCCCGTCTGCGCGGCTGACTTGAACGCGGTGGCGAGGAGCAGCTGCCACGCGCTCCACGCCGACGCGTTGAACCGGCCGTAGCGGCGCGTGATCCACCCGCGCGTCCACGCGGTGAGATCGGGCACGCTGTCGCGCCACACCTGGTCCATCACGAAATCCTCAACGACGGGGTTCGCGCCGAATCCCTCCATCGTCATTCCGAGTCCGGCCATGCGGCCGTGATCGGGGCTCGTGATGGCGGTATCGAGGTTGGCGGCCATGCGCGGCAGGTTGCCGTTCACGTTCACCTTGCCGCCGAAGTTGTACAGCACGTCGAACACCCACGGCTTGCCGTAGAACGCGTGGCGCGTCTTCCAGAGCGGCGCCGCCTCATCGTAGAGATCGAGCACGATCATCCGATCGTCGGGCACGGCGCCGAGCATCGCCTCGGCCTGCGGCGGCTGCCAGAACTTGGCGTCGTTCACCAGGAACCACGCCTGGATCACCCAGGTGGCGCTCGAGTCGGCCGCGTGCATCGCGGCGTAGATCGCGCCGCTCACGCCGGCGATGAACGACGAGTCGTTGGACGGCGGATTGATCTCGTTGAACGGATCGGCGGCGTAGAGGTGGTCGGTGCCGAACAAGTGCTTCTCGCGCTCGACGAAGCGCCGTCCCATGCGCTGGAAGAGCGAGTCGTGCGGATCGAGGAAGTACGTGCCCGGAAATCCGGCGGACCAGTCGCCCGTCTGATGGATCTGCGCGCCCGGGATCACTTGGGTGATCGACTTCGGCACGTGCCCCGTGAATCCCTGTAGAATGGGCGTCATGCCGAGTGAGCGCTCGCGGGCGAGGATCCGGCGCTCGAGCGCCACGTGGCTGTCGATCCAACTGTCCGGGAGCGGGCCACCCAGCCCGTCGATGTTTGCCATCCATCCCCACGGCAGATACGCGGGTCCGACGAGAAAGTCGCCGATCTGCGCGCGGGTGAAGCCGAAGTCGCGCAGCACGTCGCGCCACACGCCTTCCTCGCCGGTGATGGCGAGCGGCGCGTTCACTCCTTTCAGCGCGAGCCAGTCGATCATCGACTGCCAGTCGCGCCAATTCCACCACGCCATGGAATACGAGAACGTGCAGTAGTTGAAGAAGTAGCGAACGCGGTAGCGCGTCGTGACGTGGACGGGCGCGGGCACGCGCGGCAGCGGCGCGGGGAGCGCGATCGGCGTGAGGGGCAGCGACGTGTTCTTGCCCGCGATGTGCACGAGATACCAGTCGAGCGCCGAGGCGATGGCGACGCCAGAGGAGCCGCGCAGCTCGACGCGGTCGCCCTTGCTCGCGACCTCGAAGACGTCGAGGCCGGCGCTGTCGGGGATGGCGGCGACGTCGAACGACTTCGCGGCGCGGGGAACGACGCGCGCGATGAGCGCGCGGGCGGCGGCGAGGTCTATTGGCGGCGACGGTCGCGGAGACGACGCGCGCGCCGGCGAGGGCAGGACGGTAGTGAATGTCGCCGCGAGGAGCGGGATGAGGGCGGCGCGGAAGGATCTGGCGGGGGTCGTCACGGGGACAATCATACGGGCGGCGGAGGGCGCGCTCCAGCTCGACCGCTCGGCGTTTGCGACGGCGCGACTCCGAGCTTCCGGCCCCCGTATACACCCCAGCCCCCGTCACACCGGAGTGTGCGGAGGCTGGCGTCAATTCGTGATATTTCGGATTTCAACAACTTTCAGAGTCGGGACGGCGGGATTTGAACCCGCGACCCCCTGAACCCCATTCGGCTCAGGGGACAATCCAAGAACAACAAGCTGTCGTGTTTCATAGGGAGAACGAGCGTCGGCGCCCGAGTTCTCCGATCGAATTGCTGTACTTTGCTGGCAGAAACTGCACCCGAAACTGCACCTCGAATTTGTCCGGGTTCGGTTGACGATCGCGTCCGTTCGCGGTCCGCAACGCCCCCGACAACGCCCCGCCTTCGGCCGCATTTGGCCCGTGGACGGGGCGGTCGTGGCCCGGGCGGTTCGGATCCACCCGCACAACGCCGGACGCGTTCCGGACGTCACTTCGTTCGTTTCCTATCGTGCAGTGAGACTTATCGGCGTACGTCTGCCTGGAAGCGCGTCGTCAGTGTTCGGGTTGCACTATTTCAGATAGGCAGCCATGTCCATCGCGCCCACGGTGCCCACCTTCTGGAGCTCAGAAACGAGATTCATGAAAAAGTTCACAAGGCCGTTGGAGTCCTCCGAAACCGTGAGCTTGTAAGGCGGCGTGTTCTTCTGCCACGGGTGAATCTCCGGTAGCTGAAAGTAAATCCCGCCTTTCAAGGAACAGCCGAAGTTGAGCATTTCATGCTCCGTCGAGCCAGAAAGCAGATCGCGATTCCCTTTCGCGAGCTTTCCGTCCAATGCTACGATGCCCGCCAGAATGTGCGCCGGCTTCCGTGCTGGATGCACGCCGCCTGCATGCTGAATCGGCAGAGAAGTTCGGTGTAGTCGCCGGACGGACGCAGCCTTGTTCTGAGCGTACCGAATGTTGGTCCGGCTGAGCGTCTGTTTGACTTCTATGATCGCGTAAACGCACTCCGCCGGTATGAAGGCGACGCCGTTCTGGTGGAGGATAAAAGGCGAGTATTGACGGTCGTAGATGACGATATCAATCTCGTCGCTCAGGTATCCCTTGCAGTCGAGAACGAAGGCCTTGTCAGCGCAATAACGGCGGGGAAGATAGGTCGACAGCATTGAGGTCCATTCAAGCTCTGTTGCCGAGCCCTTCGCCCCTGGATGCCCGATGACCTTCCGATTGAGCGTGAGCTTCGCCTCCATTTGGTCTTGGAGTCCTCGGAAGACTTCCCTCAGGTTAATCCGTGCCTGACGCGCCATGATGTCCTCGCCGCACCCCGACTCAGGCGCGCTGTTCCTTGAAGGGAGGAGTGGCCATCATGGATTCCGCGATGGCAATCGCTTGATCTTCGCTCACAGGACCCCGAGGATAGGCCGCGAGGACAACCGCTGGCAGGTAGCGTTGAACGAGATCAGAGTAGGCAAAGCCGTAGCTGCCCTGCGTCCGCGGGCCGGTCGCCTTCACGATCGCTTCAATGCCTCGGGCGCTTACACCTGCCGGTCCGAGGGTTGATTCGACAACCGTCCGCCTCTGCTCGCTGTTCGGTCGCTCAAACGGCAGAATGTCAGCCGCCCGACGACGAACTGCGGGATCGAGTGCGTCTAGTCGATTCGTGCACATGATAACGGCCGCTGGTAACTGTTTCGTCGCGAGCCGATCAATTCCCCTAATGAATGCGTTGACTCCTGCTCGGTCCTCATGATGCATCTGGGCCGACTCGCGCGACTGGGCCAGGGCGTCCGCCTCATCGACTAAGAGGATTATTCCCCCCGTGGCTCGCCCCCGTGCAGAAAGTTTTCTAGCCTCCGTCTCGGCGACGTCAAAAGCTGCGCCTAGCAGTTGAGTCATCTCGCCGACGCGCCCTTGGCCTCGCGTTGAAAGACTGAGCGGGAACAATGTTATGCCAATGTTCTCCTGGCGCGCGACGGCGTCACCGATCGTCTCGGCAAGTTCAGTTTTTCCCGAGCCGACGTCTCCGGCGAATACCACGAGCGGAGGTCTTCGTTGAACGATCCGGACGAGGTTTGTCGCGCCGGGATGATGCTTCCGCGCCCAATCCACAATGCCTTGTGGGTTAATGAGAATCCCGAGCATCTTCGCAACGCGATCCTTTTGAGCATCAAGGCCGACCAAGCGAGCAAGTCGATCACGCGCGTCGGCGTCTGGATACGATAGGCGCCTCTCGAAGAGAGAGTTAAGGTCCGTCACATCGTTCATCAAAAACTCCGAACCGTTGCCCGCGAAAGCGCTCGGCCACCGGCTGAATAGGTCAAATCATCAGCCAGGTATCCGTTTACTCCAGGCTCGCTGGCTCCGGTCCGCTGAAAGGGAAGCGAGTCCTTGAACGCCGCCTGCTCGTTCGCACTTAGTCGATCCCAGGCGGCCGTATAGGTCAGGTAGCTATAGAACGTCGCTCCAGCGATGTCCGCACCGGGACGAACCCGGCCGGGATCATCGTCGGCACCACCACTTTGGAGCTCGCTGGCCACGTACCTCAACGTCGGTTCGATGAAGCTGCCATCGCGCTTGTAGCCGTATGCGACGGTCTTCAAATAGCCCTTCTTGAGAAGCTCGGTCACTTCGATTTCGTAAGCAGCAATATCAGAGTCGGTAGGTGAGCCGTAAAAACGCTGAAGGCGCTTCAAGTCGGTCGCTACCTTCGCCGCGATGTGCCGCGCATGCGTGACGGTGAAAGTTGCGGACTCTGTATACGTCGTGCTGTAGCTCATGACTATACCTGAAAGGTTGATCCGAAAACTTTCTGCCAGTAATACAAGGTTTCCGCTTTCGTCGGCGCGGCCAGCGCTGCATCTATCGCGTCCCCGGCGTCGAGTGCCGCTGTCGCGATGGCATCAGCCTGTGTCGCTGTGTACAGACAAGCAACATTGTTCTTCGCGTTGACCGGATCGATGAGCTGAACGGGGTGCGCGAACGCACCGACCGCGCTCGCGGAGTAGTAGTCGGTGAAAATGATTTTGCGGCGAAGAGCGGATGACGCCAGGTAGGTGAAGAACTGCTGCAGCGCCTCCGGGTAGTCGTCGAATCTCGACCCGGTATCGATCAGATGAGCGAAGACCAATTCCACCATGAAGGACTTGAACCGAAAATTTGCGTTTTCGGATTTGATTTTTTTCGTCCAATACTTCGCAAGGCGTATTACCTGCGCGTAGTCGTACTCGGCCTTGGTTTTTCGCCGCCGGATAAACTCAAGATGGAGCGGAATACTGGTTTCCAGGAAACTGCCATCGTCCTGACTCACGAGCTGCCCCCGCCATTCCGGATCACCCGAGTAAAGGATCGGAACGACGTCAACGTCGAGGCCTGTGCCTTTGAACGAGACTGTGACGCTATATGTCTGGGGTTTGACCTGATCTGGCCCAAAATTGGGAAAAGCCTTCTTCAAGCGTTCGGCGAGGTATCGCAGCAGACTCTGGACATCCGTCGGCGTGTCCGCCCCGGAGATGTACACCGCAACGTCGATGTCATTGATCGATCGCAACGCCGTGCCCTTCGCCAGACTGCCAGACAGCATCATTTTCCGAAGCGAGAACTCTGGGTGCTCATCGAGGTAGCTTTCGAGCTTTTCCCTGAGACGGCGCGCTTGCGCGCGATACTCGTTTGCTAAATCGCGCGGAAGATTGACGCGATCCTCAGCGAAACGAACGATGTCCGCGTGGTCTACGTGTTGACGCGCCATAGCCATTCCTCGATAAGGGCGGTCGGAGTGGGTAGGCCACGAGGCGCTAGGCGACGCGACTGGAGCGTCGGGGAGTGCTTGGGGTCATGCCATCCGAGGCCCTGCCCCGGTCTATCCCGCGCCAAACTCAGCGGGGATTGAAGACTAATGGCTTCGTGATACGAAGCAAGGGGGTCGCGATTCCAGGCAAACGGGCCGGACTCAACAATTCCAGCGTAGCACCGTGAGGATGCCGCGACCCGATCATGGGCGAAGGCGCCGCGCACACCGCGAAGCGGACACCGCGGTTCAGATCGAAGCGCCGGATCGCGCTTTCAGGGCCGACACGGTCAAGGGACTGCCAAAGCACTCGCCTGCCATTTTTGCTGCGCGATCAGCGAGGCCTAAACTGCCTATTTGGCTACACTTGCGTAGGGTTGCCGACCCCGAAAAACGGTAAACATTAGACGTCGGGAGGGCCATCTCATCTCACTTACAAATCGACGCTAGCGCTTCGCCTGGACACGGCGGCCACGCTCTGAGTCGACCTCGCGAAACAGCTCCGCTAGCGGCATCCCCAGGGCCCTCGCCACGCGGTCGATCGTGTCAAGCGAGACGTTAGTAACGCCGCGTTCAATCTCGCTCATGTACGTGCGGCTGATGCCCGCCCGAGCGGCGAATTTCTCCTGTGATGGCTCGACTTTCTTGCGCAAACGACGGACAGCTTCGCCAAACGCCTCGGGCAGAGTTCGCATGCCCGGAACGCTGGCGACTGTGCTCCTTTAGCTCTACAATCCAATGGAGCACCGTCTATTGGAGACAAGAGCCGTGTGGGGTTTGCCAGTCGCTGCCTTCCTTCAATTCGCGTTCGCCGGGGCCCTCCTCTACTACGTCCGGAAGCACGCCGATTCCCTGCGCGAGACCTACTACGCGACGAGTAAGCGCATGGGCCGTCTCTATCCGATTGCTCGGGCCTATGATTGGTTCGGGCTCGTAGCAGCGGTGGGAGTCTTCGTTCTCGCCGGCCGACATCATGGCTGGGGTGTGGCTTGTGCCTTCGTTGCCGTGAGTTTTCTGGTCTCGCTGTGTATGCAGCTCATTCTTGGGTGGATGATGATTCGGCGATGGTCCGCCCTTTCGACCGCCGGGCTTGTTCTCGTACCGCTTTGCTTCGCGAACGCCGCGATTCTCGTTTCGACCGCAGCGTGAGAACGCAGCCAGAAGCCGGGCAGCACGTCTTGGTAGTCACCGGCGGCACCCGCGTAATCGCGTGGGCCCTCCATGAGGGGCTGCGGGGATTCATCGTCGAGCTAGAAAACGGGCTTTTCGTGGAAGTCGAGCCCAATGCCGACAAAAACTCGCTCGTGCGATGGCGGGAAATTCCCAACAGGCAGACGAACCACTAGCGGTTTAATCGCGCAAGGTGCTCGATTCTTGAGCGCGCGGCGGTACGTCTATTTGCACCGTGCAAAATGCCGCCGTCCCGGTGTCGATCCCACCGGTCGGGAGGTGCGCACAATTTCGCTACCTTTCAGACAACCCGTTCACAGTTGACAACATCGAGTCCCTCGAGGACAGCATGGCTCCAAACGCTCCAATGCGCCAAGATGCGAACGACGTAGTTGACGATTTCGCGGCGCAGCTAGGCGCAGTAGTGGCAGACGAAGACGCGCAGCTCGCACGGGTTCATGAGGGCAATTCGGATCGCAGTTTCGTCATTGCGCAGCATGAGAAACAAGTTCGCTTCGTGGCAAAGATCAGCCAATCGGGTACTGGCTTCTGGGGATTGGGAATCGACAAAGCATCCGAGATGATAACCGGCCACGGCGAACATCTGGTACTGCTTACTGCGGCCGACGAGGGATATTTCGTCAGCGCGACTCGGTTGAAATTCATCGCTCCACAACTCAGCAGTTCGCGAGGCGATTACAAGATCGGCGAGTCAAAGGTTCGGAAAGAGCCGCGCTTTAGGAGCCTTGAAGACCTATGGGAGATGCTACGAGGACGGTTGCAGGGCTTGCCCACTTAGCGCCGCGCGCGCTTTGCCCTCGTGCGCCGAACCGCGCCGAGTTGAAGTGGACTGGTCATTTGCTCGTAGAGCCCGAGAAGATGTTCAGCACGCTCGCGGTCTGATCCGAACGGCGCCTTGCGATATAGGCGATCCACGGCCTTGTCGAGCGCGCGATGTGCCTTTCGCAGCGATGCGGGCATAAGCGTTGAATCGTACAGGTCGGCCAACGGCGCCTCGCCATTCTCTTCTCGTGCGGACAAGAGCTCGTCAGCTACGGGGCCCAGCGACTCCAGTTCCTTCATCGAGACGGGCGGCATTGGAAAGGTGTTATACACCAATCCGATCGAGTACCGATAGTCGCTCTTTAGGCGGCCCCCGATGTGTCGGAGCCAACTCATATGCATAGCCGACGTGAGAATGGCGAAGGTGGCCTTCGTCGCGTTGTCCAAAACAAATACGAGATCACTCGGAACTGTGGGCGGTTCCATCCAGCCGATAGGTACGTAGTCCCTTGTCTCTGAGCTGACTTTTGGGATCACGAGGAACGGCCGCGTTGGAATGACATTCACGTGGAACTGCGTAGGGGTATCCGCCAGCGCGCGCGTAGCTGCGCTGTCGCTGGCCAAGCGGATAGCCTTTACGGCGGCCACGCGTTCACGAACCAATGGCAGGCTCCTGATGATATCGGGACGCGCCGTCTGAAGCACGAGAATGTAGCGCCGTTCACCATGCAGAAACTCACGGCTTCCGATGTATGGCCGGATGAACTTCGCGGCACCCGGCTCGGCGGCAAGAAACGCGGCCTTCTCATCCTCTTCGAAGATGTAGTTTCCTCCGTCGATCGGCTTCGAACCAATGATGAGCTTTGGCAACCCGTTGAGCGGTTTCGATGATTCGCTAACAACGATGTGCGGGTCAGTCAAACGGCTCGCGTCGAATAGATAGGCAGTCAGCGACGAGTGCTTGCTCTCATGCGGCTGGCCGTTGACGCGATCGTACGAAAAGAGCCTGCGGCTGGACGGGGCATCTGCCCGTTTCGTTAGTCCAATTATCACGACATGAACATGGGCCTTGCCTCTCGCATCGGAGCCCCACGCGAACGTGCGATGCGCGAACGAAATCTCCAAGCCGAACGGTCCAAACAGCTTCGGCCAAAGTTGAGCGACCTGCTCCCCTTGCGTTAGCGAGTTCGTCGCGACAAACCCGATATGTGTCTTCGCCTTTTCGCCTTGGACGTACGCAGCGGCCAACAAAAACCATGCAGCAACGTAGTCGAGTGTGCCTCCGCTGCCGCCCAGCGCAGCGATACGGCGGACCTGCGCTCGCTGCACCTCCGATTGATACTTGGCGCCCGCGAACGGCGGGTTGCCGAACACGAACGAGCACTCCGTCGGTTTCAAGAGCGTAGCCCAGTCCATCTCAAGGGCATCCGCGTTCTTGATATGGGGTGACTTCCGCAGTGGAATTCGCACGTACGACTGGCCAAACTCAAGGCTCAGTCGGTTGTTCATGATATGATCCATCATCCACAGCGCGGTTTCTGCAATGCTCGCGGCGAAGTCGTTTAGCTCGATCCCATAGAACTGATCGACATTGATCGTTGATATCAACGCCATATCGAGCCCCATCTGCTGCGAATGCAATTCGGTCAGCACGTCGAGTTCAAGAAGACGCAACTCCCGATATGCAATGATGAGGAAGTTGCCACTACCGCAGGCCGGATCGAAAAACGTCAATTCCCCAAGCCGTCGCTGAAATTCTTCGAGCTCGATTCGTCTCCTGCTATCCTTCCGCGCCTTCAGACGTTTGAATTCCGCGCGAAGGTCATCCAGGAACAAGGGCTCGATGACCTTTAGAATGTTCTGTTCCGTCGTGTAGTGAGCACCTTGGGCGCGGCGTTCTTCTGGACTCATAACCGACTGGAACAAGGAGCCGAAGATGGCTGGCGAAATAGCGGACCAATCGAAGCGCGCCGCTTCGAGCAGTCGCTCGCGCATCTCTGTGTCAAACGACGGAATCGTCAGATTGTCCTTGAACAGATCGCCGTTGATATAAGGAAACCGCTGTAGGTCCTCGTCGAGATTGCGCGGCCTCTTGTCGTCTGCCGTGTTTAAGATTTGAAATAGCTGCGTTAACAGCGGCCCAAGATCGGAACCATCCTCTCTGCTTCGGTCTTGCAGTAGATCGAGAAAAATGTCTCGTGGCTCGAAAATCCCCGTATCGTCGGCAAAGAGACAGAACACGATTCGCACGAGAAACTGCTCGAGTTGATGGCCGGTGTACCCAGCCGCCTTCAGCGCGTCGTGAAGTTGCCCAACAAGTTCAGAAGCCTTGATGTTGACGGGATCTTGATCGGTGAAAGGCCGCTTCTCGACGCCAACAATGAAGCCGAACTTCTCGACGTGTTTCGGAAGATCCTTGAGCTGGAACGCGCGCGAACCTCCGGACTCAAGGTCGTGAAGCTCGAAAGACTGGAAGTCGCTCAGCAACAGATAGCGAGGCAATTCGCTGTCTTTGAGGCTTGGGAAGTAGTTCAAGGCCTGTGTCTTGGCCTTGTCGAGTTTATGGCCGACGCTCTTCTGCTCCACGAGCAGCATCCCCTTCCAGAAGAGGTCTATGAAACCCCGCTGACCGCCGAGGTTCTTTACTGGCTCTTCAAACGATGCGACTCGACGCACTGGGACGCCGAAGACTTCGAAGAAGTCGCGGTAGAAGAGCTGAGTCTCGCCCTTCTCGTAACCGCGGCCTTCCCACTCGCGGGCGAAGCTCGCCGCGCGAATTCGAATCTCGTTCCACGAAAGACGCATCTACTCTAAGTCTTGGGGTGAGTTGCTACGCCACCAAATCCCTGCCGGACGTGGCGAAAGATCGCGTGGCACGAATGGGAGAGTCGGCGCCAACGATTCGCCTCCGGCGAGGTCGAGTCACCGACCGATGAGTGACTGGCGGACAAGGTAACTGAGCTTCGAACGAGCCGCGACCGGGCACGCACCGTGCGGCGTTCGGAACGCACACAAACACGGTTTTGTGAACGTTCCCGATGCCCTCCACACTCACCGCGCGCCGCGAATGCGCCTTCAGGCCGATGCGCGTATCGGCTCGACACCGCGAAGTTGCAGTTCTTCTCGCCAGCGGCTTGCCTCGCAGCCTCATCGCTCAGCGCACAGGCTACACGCCGAGTCACGTTTCTCGAATTCGAGGAATGCCGGAAGTGCGCATGCTCGTCTCTCGCATTCTCGCCCGCGATGCGGCTCTCACGCTCGCCGCCCATATTCGCGCGCTCGCTTCAACCACTGTAGACGCCCGGGTGTGATTAGCGTTGTCCAATTGCTATTTGCACCGTGCAAACAGCGAGCAAGGGATTTCGCTGAGTCCGTCGCGGTGCTGCGGCAACGGCGGCGCCTAAACTGACTACGCCGTTACGGTCCGACCGCCAGTCGACCTGTAGTAGTCTTTTCTCATCCCGCCGTCTTCGTCAGCCGAATGCGGCGAAGTATTGATCGTAGCTGCTGCCTGACCACCTAGGCTCGCTGCTCTCATACAAGTCCCGCACCTGCGGGTGATTTAGACTACTCGCATAACAGGCATATTGGCACGTTGGACGACCGCGCGTATCGTGCAAAGAAAAGAAGAAACAAAACCCTGCACGGTTTCAGCGAGGCCCTATGACAGATCGACCGCACATTACGCTGCCCGAGATAGCTCGACTGCTTCGGGTCCCCTACCGTCGAGCATACGAGCTTCTTCTCACCGGCGAATACAAGGGAGAGAAGATCGCCGGACAGTGGCACATCGACTCGGAGAGTTTTGAGCGCTTTGTCGAGCGCCACGCGCCGTTGGCAAATGACGGCAATCGATGATACGAGTAGCGGGCTCGAGTCGCCAAACGCCAGCGGTCGCGAGAGCAGCCGGTACGCCGGCAGCCCGAATGCCGCGACGATGCACAGCGATGGCGGCCGCTTGCTCAGCACGCTTGAACGGATCTTTCAACGATACCTCCACCTCCCTGAGGGAGTATCACTCGTGCTTTCGCTTTGGACGATTCACACCCATGCGATTAGCGCGGCTGAGCACTTCCCGATTCTGTACATTCGCTCGCCCGAAAAGGGCTGCGGCAAGACCACTCTTCTGCGCGTGCTCAAGGCTCTCTGCCGTGACGCGCTTCTCGCAGTCGACATTAGCCCCTCGGCTCTCTTCCGCTTGCTGGCCGTGCGTCGTCGAACAGTCCTGCTGGATGAGGGCGACATGGTGCCGCAGAAGGTCGAACTGATTCGATTGCTGAACAGCGGCCATATGAGAGGCACGTCGGTTGTCCGGACCGAAAAGGTTGGGGAGTCATTCGAGCCGGTCGAGTTCTCGACCTGGGGACCAAAAGCGTTCGCGGCAATCGGATCAGTACTGCCGCCTCAAACGCTCGACCGATCAATTCAGGTAATTCTCCAGCGGCGACCGAGCAACGCTGAGACCATTGACTTCACAGCCGACGACGAAGAAGTCCTGTCTGTCGTTCAAGCCGAGGTCGCGGCTTGGGTAGATCTGCACGAGCAGCAACTTAGGCAGATTCGACCGCTCCAGCCCGAAGGATTCACAAATCGGCGAGCGGACAACTGGCGTCCATTGCTCGCAATTGCCGAAGCACTGGGACCGGACGTTGCGGAGCGTGCTCGCGCCATCGGTTCGTCGCTCGCTGAGGAACAGCCGGAGGTTCCGTCCGAACGGCAGATGATGTTGGAAGATCTCGCCGCGTATTTCTTCGAGAATTCCACTACCGATTGCCCGACGACTCATCTCCAGCATTGGCTCGAACAACTGGAGCATCGCCCATGGGCTGACTACTTCGGTCACGGACGCCCAATCTCAGCGAATAAGATAGCCGAATTACTCGGCGCCTACGGGATTTCGCCGCGCAAGCATTGGCTTCCAAACCGCAGCAAGCAATACAGAGGCTACGTGTTGGACGCGAAGCTCAAACAGGTCATTCGAGCTTACGTGCCCGAAACGACGGAATTACCGATGGAACAGCCGGAACACGCGGATACGGTGACACCTGTTCCACCCGTTCCGGCCGAAAAACGCACCGGCGTCCGACTCGATCTCAGGACCGGACGGGTGAAGCCGTGAGAGTCGAAGAGCTTCGCGAACGCTGGCTCACGCGCCGAGAAGAATTTGCGCGGCTCGCTGCTCACGTTGACGGAGCGCGAATCGTCGATGAGTTCGTTGCCGATTTACAAACCTTGGAACACGACGAGGCAGACAAGCTGCTGTCGCTCAGTCAGGCGTCTCAGTTGTCTGGCTATACGTCGGAGCACATCGCGCGGCTCGTTCGACAAGGGAGCGTCATCAACTACGGCCGAAAGGGCAAGCCGCTCGTTCGCCGCGGCGATCTTCCGCAGAAGCCGAAACGCGCGCTTGCTAGTGACAATGCCTCGCCGTATGATGCCGCCGCCGACGCTCGGTCTCTCTTGAGCCGACAGGGAGGACGCAACGATGGCGCGTCGAAACCCTAGGCGCAGTGATTGGCACCGAGACAAGAATGGACGGCTGACGTGCTCACTTGGCGAGCGCGGCATGCGCGTCCGGCTGTTTCAAAAGCGAAAGGATGGGCCGTTCTATCGCGCGGTGTGGCTATCCGGCGAAGGAATCAACCAGCGGCCATTGGGAACGAAGGACAAGGACGAAGCGCTGCGGCTCGGCAAGCTCCTTCTCAGCGAGTTGTTGAAGGGCGAGAAGGCGAGCACGCAACTGAAGACGCTGATGTTGGGCCAGCTTTGGAAGCTGTTCTCCACGGAATGCGTTGAATTTCTCGACAACAAGGCGCGCACGCGGAAAGATGCAAACGCACGGGCGAAGGTGCTGCTTGCCTATTTCGGTGAGCAGTTCCCCGTCGCGGATCTCACGGTAGACGATCAGCGGCGCTACGAGCAGGCACGTCTTGCTGGCGGGATCGAGGTAACGCCCGGCGAGAAAACTCGAAAGAGTCGAGCGCGAACGCCGGAGGCAGACATGGTGCTGCTTCACGCCATGCTGCGATGGGGGACGACGAAGCGCCTGCCCGATGGTCGATACCTCCTCGATCGAAACCCGTTGCAGAACGTTCGACGGTTGCGCGAGAAGAACAAGAAACAGGAACGCGCGACCTGGGAACGCTTCGAGGCAACGATGGCTGCGATGAAGCGGCTACAGGTCGAGGCCGAGGAAGCTGAGGACGACGCTGCGCGCGTTCGCTGGATTCGGATGCGCTTCGCGTTGTTTCTTGCGGAAGCGACCGGCCGCAGGTTGGGCTCGATTCGTCAGCTTCGATGGGAGGACTTCCAGTACGATCGCGGAGTTCTCTATTGGCGCGCGGAGGCCGACAAGAAAGGCTACAACTGGGAGATTCCGATGCCGCCGCCGTTCATGGAGACGGCGCGCGCATTCCAGCGGGAGCTAGGCGCAATCACTGGTTCGGTGTTCGCCGCTGAGAAAGCCGACGACGGAATCATGGATCGCCACCTGTTCGATAAGTGGCTCACGGTCGCAGAGAGAACCGCTGGACTTCGGAAGCTCGATGGAGCGATGTGGCATGCGTACCGACGGAAGTGGGCGACGGAGCGGAAGCACTTGAACCCGAAGGACGTTGCCGCCGCTGGCGGGTGGAAGGACGTGGCTACGCTGCTCGAAGTTTACCAGCAGTCCGACGAAGCCTCGGTCCTCGCGGTCATGAGTGAGCCGAAGAAACTGCGCGAGCGCGGAGTCGCGTGAAAATCGCGACAAACTGCACCTGAAACTGCACCACGGCCGGGAAAGCAAAAACGCCACCGTCGTAAATGACGATGACGTTTCGACTTAGAATCGGGACGGCGGGATTTGAACCCGCGACCCCCTGAACCCCATTCAGGTGCGCTACCGGACTGCGCTACGTCCCGTCCGCCGCTCGAAACGCCAATCCCCCGAGCCGGACAGAAGAATCAACCTAGTCGATCCCCCGCCCCCTCACAATCCGCGCACGACCACCGCATCGCGCTGAGCAGCGCTCAGCACGACGTCCCATGTGGCAACGGCACCCACCAGCTCAGCAGCACCAGGCTGTCCGCACCCGGCGCCGTGAATCGCACCGTGTCGCCGTTCGCGTTCACCGTCCCGTCCACGTCCAGATCCATCATCCGCGCCAGCCCCACGTCCACGCTGTCGATCTGGATGAACACCGAGTCGGTCTGCGACGTGCGCCGCGAGCCGAACGCCCCCATCGTGCGCGAAGTTGAATCGCCCACGCGCCCGATCGGCGTGTCGACGCCGTACGGCGAGATGTAGAAGCTCACGTACGGCCCGTTCGTCGTCCAACCGGTCACCGACGCCGCGTTGTACTTGATGTTGCTCCGGCAGCCGGCCGAGTCGCCGTTGACGACGATCGTGTCCAGCAGATGGAGATACCTCGGTGTCGTGTACTTCGTCGGGCCGGTCTTCGCGGTGTTGTTGAACGAGTCGATCCCCACCGCGATGTCGCGCAGCGTCTCCGCCGTGGTCGTCACGCGGGTCGTGTCCACCCACTGCGAGAGCGTCGGGACCGCGGCGGCAACGAGCGCGGCAATCACCGCCACGGTGACGATGGCCCACATGAGCGCAAAGCCGTGGCGGATTCTTCGGCGGGATCGCATAGGATCCCGCAAGATTCCATCGCGTCATGCGCGGCGCAAGCGACAGTACGATGGGGTCCCGCACAACCGTGCGGCCCGTCAGCACCCCGCGTGGAACAGCGGCACCCACCAGCTCAGGAGCACGAGACTGTCCGCGCCCGGCGCGGTGTAGCGCACGGTGTCGGCGTTCGCGTTCTCCGTCCCGTCCACGTTCACGTCCATCATCCGCGCGAGGCCCACGTCCACGCTGTCGATCTGGATGAAGACGGAATCGTTCTGCGACGTGCGGCGCTGCCCCAGCGCCCCCATCGTCCGGGAGGTCGAGTCGTGCACCTGGCCGAGGGGCGTCGAGAGCCCGTTCGGCGAGAAGTAGAAGGTCAGGAACGGACCGAACTTGATCCAGTTGTTGACGGCCGTGTTGTTGTTGGTCTGGTTGCTCCGGCACCCGATCGAGTCTCCGGCCACCACCACGGTGTCGAGCTGGTGCAGGTAGCGCGGCGTCGTATAGGAAGGTGCCCCGCGCTTCACGTTCTTGTTGAACGAGTCCACGCCGATCGCGATCTCGCGCAGGTACTCGGCTGTGGTCGTCACGCGGGTCGTGTCGACCATCTGCGTCAGGGTGGGCGCGGCGGCGGCCACGATCGCGGCGATCACCGCGACCGTGACGATGGCCCACAACATCGCGAAGCCGCGCCGAGTAGTATTGGGACGCATATATATGCCTCCCATCTATTACCCTTTTGGCGCAGAAATTCAATTGCTACTCTGGCAGAACCCGTTTCAACGACCCAACGAGAGGAGGTACAGGGTCTCGTCGGAGAGCTCGTACCAGTTGGCGGGATAGCTCCAGACGCGGCGCATCACGTCGTCGCTGATGAAGACGAGGGACCTCCCCCGCCGCCTGTCGTAGGTCGGCGAGGCAATCTCGCGCACCTGCCAATCGCGATACTCGGGATCGCGAATCACGCGGATGTGGTCGTGAACCTGGCTCGTGCTGCCGTCGTGCGCATGGTCGCTCATCACTGCCGACTTCTGGGTGGGCACCTGCGGGCGACCGCAACTTGTGCGCCCGCGGGATAAACATTTGCCTACCGCAGGTAGCCCACCCAGAACCGCTCGCGCGCGTCCGTCCACAGCGCGTCGATCGCGAAGCCGGCGCTCTCGGCGAGATTTCGCAAACTCTCATGCGAGTACTTGTACGACGACTCGGTCCAGATCGTCTCGCCCGGCGCGAACGCGATCGCCCGGCCCGCCACGTGCACGACCTGGGCACGAAGCGACACGAGGTGCATCTCGATCCGGCTCGCCGCCGCGTTGAACACCGCCCGGTGCCGGAAACTCGCCAGATCGAAGT
Organism: Gemmatimonadaceae bacterium; assembly: GCA_035547615.1. Lineage (GTDB taxonomy): Bacteria > Gemmatimonadota > Gemmatimonadetes > Gemmatimonadales > Gemmatimonadaceae > JAQBQB01. The sequence continues at coordinate 28,985 of DASZUN010000172.1, forward strand.
CGGCGCCCACCTCGCGGTTGAGCCGCACGAGCATGTTCAGGTTGAACGCCGCGGTCACGCCGCGCGCGTCGTTGTACGCCGCCTCGATCACGCGCCGGTCCTTCACGCGGTCGACGCCGAGCACCAGCGCGCCGTCGGACCCGACGACGCCGCGCACGCGGCGCAGGAACGCCGCCGCCTCCGCCGGGTGAAAGTTGCCGATCGTCGATCCCGGAAAGAACGCCACGCGGCGCGCACCGCCGAGCGGCGGCATGCGGAAGTGGCTGGTGTAGTCGGCGCACACGGGACGGATGGCGACGCCGGGATACTCCGCCGCCAGCTCCGCCGACACGCGCGCGAGCTGCTCGCCCGAGATGTCGATCGGCACGTACGCGCTCGGCCGCTCCAGCGCGTCGAGCAGCAGCCGGATCTTCACGCCCGCGCCGCTCCCGTACTCCACCAGCGCCGCGCCCGGACCGGCACGCTCGGCGATCTCGCCCGCGTGTGCGCGCAGGATCTCGAGCTCGCTGCGCGTTGGGTAGTACTCGTCCAGCTCGCAGATGCGCTCGAACAGGCGCGCGCCCGTCGCGTCGTAGAACAGCTTGGGCGGAAGCGTCTTCCGCTCGGCGGTGAGCCCGCGCAGCACCTCATCGACGAGCAAGCGTTCGGCGTGGTCGGCCGCGTGCGCGGTGGCACGGATCGGGGCGCTCACGCGGCCGCTCCGGCGAGGCGGATGCCCGTGAACTGCCAGCGCGCGTCCGAGGGGAAGAAGTTGCGATAGCTCACGCGCGCGTGCGACCGCGGCGTGGCGCACGACGCGCCGCGCAACACCCACTGGTCGCACATCCACTTGCCGTTGTACTCGCCGATCGCGCCCACCGGCGGCGTGTAGCCGGGATAGGCGACGTACGCGCTCTGGGTCCACTGCCACGCGTCGCCGAAGAGCTGCGCCGGCGCGCCGCTCGCGTCGAGACGCGCAGGCGCGGGATGAAAGCGCCTCGCCTCGACGAAGTTGCCGTCGAGCGGCGCGCGGGCCGCCATCACCTCCCACTCCGCCTCGGTCGGGAGGCGCGCGCCGGCCCAGCGCGCGAATGCGTCCGCCTCGTAGTAGCTCACGTGGCACACGGGCTCATCGAGCCCCACCGGGTGCGTGCCGGCGAGCGAGAACTCCATCCAGCCGTCGCCCGTGCGCTCCCAGTAGAGCGGCGCCTCCCACCCGTGCTCGCGCACCGTGGCCCAGCCGTTGGAGAGCCAGAGCTCCGGCCGGTGGTAGCCGCGGTCCTCGATGAACCTCAAATAGTCTCCGTTCGTTACTAATTCTCGGCCTACGCGGAACGGCTCGAGGAACACGCGATGCCGCGGCGACTCGTTGTCGAACGCGAAGCCGCCGCCGTCGTGGCCGATGCGATACACGCCGCCGGGCATGGTCAGCCAGGGGTCCGGCGCGTTCGCGTGCGCCGAGTCGTCGTGCGGGTCCCGCGCGGCGTACGCCGGCCGCAGCGGATTCATCCAGAACACGTGCTTGATGTCGGTGAGCATCAGCTCCTGATGCTGCTGCTCGTGATGCAGCCCGAGCTCGACGATCGGAGCCGCCGGATGCTCCGAGTCCCCGGCGATGCGCTCGACGAGCCGCGTCATCGCCTCATCCACGTGCGCCCGGTAGGCGAACACGTCGGCGACGGTGGGGCGCGTGACGAGCCCCCGCTGCGCCCGACAGTGGCGCTCGCCGGCCTGCACGTAATACGAGTTGAAGAGGAACGCGTACCGCGGATTGGGCGTGACGTAGTCCGGGTCGTGCGGCGCGAGCACGAACGTCTCGAAGAACCAGCTCGTGTGCGCGAGGTGCCATTTGGTGGGGCTCACGTCGGTCATCGTGCTCACGACGTAGTCCTCGGTCTCGAGCGGCGCGCACAGCGATTCGGTCTGCGCCCGCACGCTCCGGTAGCGCTCGGCGGTGGGCGGCGAGCGCAGCTCTGACAGGTGGAAATCCGTCACGGTCATCGTTTTCTCTCCTTCCCGAATGCGGCGGCACTGTGCGGTACTGTTCTGAACTGCGCGATCGGGCGCGGAGTTCCAAATCCCTGTACGGAACTCGCGGGCCAATCGGATCCTTCTGAGATCATGCGGCCGCAAGCGAGCCCCGCCGTAGTCCCCTGTCGACGCGCGCCTTCCGCGCGCGAGCGTGCGTGGCCCTACCGCGCGGGCCGCGTGGCGTGCAGGTTGAGCGTGCTCGTGCAAACGAATCCCGCCTCCTCCGCCCCGTCCGACACGGCGCCGCTCACCGCGGGGCCGCCGGCGTCGGG
>DASZUN010000173.1:0-78163 GCA_035547615.1 Gemmatimonadaceae bacterium
TCGCCGCCGTCGACGACCTGATCCAGGTCGATCGTGTCGAGCGAATCGACCGCGAGCATGATCACCGCGAGCGTACCGACGCCGGTCCCGGTGGGCGATCGCGAGATCGTATCCTGCACCATGCCGACCGGCGTCATGAAGCTGTCCGCCGGAATGTAGAAGCTCACGAACGGCCCATTGCTGTTCCAGCTCGTGACCGCCGTCGCGCCGAACGTGGCGTGGCAGCTCGTGAGCCCGCCCGCGGTGATCGCGTTCGCGAGATAGGAGATACGGCTGGGATACGCGACGCTGGTCGCCGCCGTCGTCGTGTGCACCGCCGCCTTGAAGGCCGCAATGCCGGTGGCGATCGCCGACAGCTTGTCCGCGGTCGTCTGCGCCTTCTGTTTCTGCAGAAACGAGTTCAGCGCCGGCGTGGTGACGGCCGCGAGAATGGCAATCAGCACCGCCGCGACCGCGACTTCAGCGAGCGTGAACCCGGATCTGCGTTGTAAGCGGAACATGATGCGATCTCACTGCGGGCGCGCCGGGAAACGCGCGACCCTGGCGAGAGACGACTCGCCAGGGTCAGGCGTTTCATGGGACCGGATCAGGGCGCCGGGCTCACGACGTTGGAGATGCTGAGCGGCAGGTTGTGCACGTCGTAGTAGCGCTGGTACACCAGGCTCGTGCCATCAGCCGCGGTGCCAACCGGGAGCTTCTTGGTGGCCGGCACGTTGATGGTGATGAGCGCGCTCGCCTGGTCGCTCGTATTGCCCTTCTTGAGCGTGTAGCTCAGAACGACCTTGACCTGCACCGGATCCGAGAACATCGGATAGGTCGAATCGTAGATCAGCGGCTCGAGGTCCTGCGTGTAATCGATCGTGATGACCTGGAAGCCGGGCTGGGTCGTCGACGGCGCGGCACAGATGGCCGCGTGCCAGCGCTGGTGCGCGGTGTTGATCGCGCCGGCTGGAACCAGACCAGTCGTCGCGGACCGCTGACAGAGCTGATCGGTCGTGCCCTCGTACACCTCGGTCTGGTACGTGCCCGTGCCGTAGTTCTTCCCGTTGCTCGTCACGGTGCCAGCCAACGTGAACGAGCCGAGATCCGCGTTGTTGGGGATGACGAGCAGCGCGAGCTGATTCACTTCGGCGGTCTGGGTGAGGATCGAGTCGGGCACGAGCGACGTGCCGGTCGTGAAGTACTCCTCGCTCAGAGACACCGTGGCTGCGGAAACGTCGGTGAACGATCCGTCCGACTTGAGCGTGAGCACGTCGGCCGCCGCGTTGTTCGCGGGCGCCGGATCCGCCGGGCTTCCCGACGCCGGCGTCATGATCGCCACGAGAGGGATCGCGCCGACGCCGAGGTTTTTGGGACCGGTGACTGTGTAGGAGCACGACCCAGTGCCACCCGCGGCGAGGCTCACGGTCGGCGTGTTGATCACGGGCGAGAACGCTGTCGCGGCCGTATCCGTTGCCGGCGCGGTGAACCCGGTCACGGCATCGACTTCGGAAAGGAGCGGACCGCACGTCACGACCGTCGGCACACTCGGATTCAGGTTCGTGAGCGGCGCCAGAATCGTGATGGTGCTGCCCTGCAGCACGGGCGTGCTCGACATCGGCTGCGCAACACCGGTGCTATCGATGATCTGGAACCCGCTCGCCTGCACGTCCACGCGCCGGATGTCGTTGATCGTCCCGGTCTTGCTCGTGTCGGCCGCGCTCGCGTTGTTCTTGATCGCGCTCTGGACCGAGAATTCGATCGTGTGCGGGTGCAGGTTGTTGTCAGTCTCGATGAAGGCCTGCGTGATGCTGCACGTCGCCGTTCCTGCCGCGACGTTCGTCAGTGTCGGCCCGCTGGCCCACGTCGCCGTGCTCGTCTTGTCGACGCCGTCGATGAAGACGTGGCACGACAAGGAACTCACGGCGGTCGTGTTGACGAGCGAGCTCACACCGATCGTCGCCGCGTAGGTTGCGATGTCACCCGAGTGCACCGAATCGGCGCTCGTGCCCGGCACGAACGACTTGTTGCTGATGTGCTCCGCGGCGTCGGTGAACTGTACGTCGTTCACCGTGACCGTCGCTTCAGGAAGCGGAGCGGCGATGGTGATCGTGACCGCCGCGCCGGTGTTGTTCGCCGGATTCGCATCCGTGTCGCCGTTCGGCAGCGAGATCACTGGCGTGATCGTGTAGGTGCCGGCGGCGGCGAAGGTGTAGGGAATCTTGCACGCGCCCGAGGGCGTTCCCGGCGTCACGGACACCGTTCCACTCACCGTGCTCGAAGCATTCGTGCCGGTGTTCAGAATCGTGAGTGTGCACGTGGCGGCGCCAGACGGCGCCTGGCCGGCGGCCAGCGTGGCGTACTGCCACAGCGTGATCGGCTCCAGCGCCCGGATCGAGTTCGAGCCGGTGAACGTCGTCAGATTGTGCGGCGCACCGTTCCCGGTGTCGGCCTGCGTCAGACCCGCTGCGACATCGGGATTCCCGGTCGCCGCGGCCGCCGTGATCGTGAAATCGGCGGTCGTGTTGTTCGTGGCGTCGTAGTCGCCGGGGTAGAGCGGCACGGCGGTCACACGAATGGTGTGCGTGCCCGCCGGCAGTTTGAGGCTGAACACGCACGGAACCGTCTGCCCTGGCGCGATCGAGATGATCGCGGGGCTCGAGTACGAGAAGCCGTTGGTGATTCCGGGGAACTGCGGCACGCCATCCACGAAGACCGCGCACGCCATGTTGGCGCCGAGTGCCGGCGCCTGGCCGTTGATGCTCTTGGTGTTCGGAAAGTCCACCGAGTACGTGGTCACAGCGCCGGGAACGACGGTCAGGGTCGCGCTGCGATTCCCGCCAACGCCGAGCCAGACTTGCTCGGTCTTGATGTCGACGTCCGGCAGATAGACGCCGGGCTGCTGATCGCGCACGACGTCCGTCTTTTTCCTGTCGCCGTCCACGCCCTTCAGGTTCGCCTGAACAAGGACCGTCCACCCGGCGCCCCACGCGCCCGTACACGGCTGATCGTCCTTGTCGCCGTCGTTATCGCCAGCGTCGCCCTTGTGGTTGGAGCACAGGTCGATCGCGCTGCGATAGACGTTCACGCCATCGGTCTTGAAGTCCACGTTTCTGACGAGGACCTGCTTGCCGCTGGCATCGAGAACCTTGTACTGAAGCTTGTCGAACCAGCCGTCGGTGGCGGCTGGGAACGCGGGCGAGTTCGTCGCGTTGTCGTAGGTGCCGGTGCGGACCTCGAGCGTCGCGTTCCCCTGCGCGTCGAGCAGCACGCGGGTCGCGATCGAGCCGTTTTTGGCGGAGTTGCCGACGTTGCCCGGCCGACCATCGAAGCTCGCCGCATTGGGCGAGAGGGCGCTCGGAGCAGTCGGGTCGAGATCGCGGCCGCACCCGACGAGTGCTAGCGCTGCAACTGCGATCGCGGTGAAGGACGAAGTGCGTACACGGAGAGAGATCATCGTCGAAGTCTCTACCTGATAAGAGATGGGGATTCGATTTTATGGCTACCCAGCAGCCGTACAGCAACACAAAGTGTGCTGACAACCCCCGGAAATGCCGTGATCTGGATTACACAATTGTCCGACGAAAGCCGACGCAGCCACGCTGCTGCGTCAGGATTTCGCCGAGCAGTGAAGCATTGCCGCAAACGTCAGGCTGCGCAAGCGAAATTTCTTTCCAATTTGGACCAATACGAACAGGGCGACCAATCAAAGTGTCGGCCGCCCTGCGCACAAGGTTTAGCCTTCGGCGAAAACCGTCACGGAATTGGTGCCGCGAGGAAGTAAGCTGGTGTGGCCAAAGCAGTTGGTTTCGCGGGTGTCGGGAATCGGAAGCGCCCCTGGAGCCCCGGTTGGGCTTCGTTCGGCCCATCGATGATGTTGTTCACGATGAGCGCCTGCTCGAGGTTGAGACTGTCGACGCGAACCGCGATGAACAGCGGGTTGGTCGCCACGAAGCCGGCACATGGCACCATCTGCGAGCCCACACCCGCGCAGAGCTCGGGCACACCGCTGATCGCGTCGTAGCGGAGCAGGGTGTTTTCGATGTCGGCCACGTACCCACTGCGAATCGTCGCGGCCGGATTCGCCCCGATGGACGCCGAGAGATACGGGCCCTTCCACAGGCGCACCTGCTGCGGCGTGTAGATGTCGGTGTGTGTGACCGTCGAATCGCACGGATTGAACGAGTTGCACGACGTGTTCGTCAGCAACGGCTCCGTGAGGTCTTCGATGTCACCCGGCAACGCCCCCTTCACGTCCGACGCGAACTGTTGCGCGGCGGTCGAGATCGAGTTCAAGTCGTTCGCAACCTTCACCGGATCGGCTGCGTCGGCCTTCTTGAGGACGGAGGGTACGACGAACGCGGCCATCACGGCGAGAATGCCGACCGTCACGACCGTCTCGATCAGCGTGAATCCGCGTCGAGCCCGTGCCGCGCCCACCTGTCGCATCCGTGCCGATTGCATGGCTGCCACTCGCTCAGTTGTGCGTGACGGGAACGGCCATGTAGTACGCGACCACGGTCCCGTTCGATGGCTTCATCCACCGGAACCGCCCAGTGGTGTTCGAGCTGTCGGCCTGATTGAGGTCGCTCGTGCCGTCGAAGTTGTTGTTCAGAACCGTGGCCTGCCCGTAGGTGAGCCCGTGCACCTGTACCGACACGAAGACCTGCGCGCTCTTCGAGAACGTCGGATTCACCGCGCCGGCGGCGTTGTGCTCCGGCACGTTGTGATCGGTGTCGTACCGATCGAGAAAGTTCATCATGAACGCCGTATAGCCGGTCGCCAGGCTGTCGCTCGGATTCGTCGTCAGCGTCGCGGCCATGTACGGCCCGTTCCAGACCGCGGCCTGGTTGACGTTGATGAAGGTGCTGTCGATGAGTGCATCGACGTTGGCCGTCGGCCGTGCCGTGAGACTCGACATCTGATGTGGGATGCCAGCCTTGGTGTCGCTCACGAAGCTCTCGATCGCCGTGCCGATGGTATTCAGGTCGTTCTGAACCTTCACCGGGTCACCCGCTCCCGCCTTCTGAATGACCGTGGGAACGACGAACGCGGCGAGCACCGCGATCAGCCCAACGGTGACCACGGTTTCGATGAGCGTGAATCCGGAGCGGCGGCGCATCCGATATTGTGCTGACTTCATGGGCGATTCATCTCGAATTCTGGTTCACTTGCGGTCGTGCCGACGTCCCCGCCGGCGCAATCCCGTCAACCGCTTTCCTGCGCGCGCGTATCGTAGAAGAGGCGCATTATACGACCGTTACGCCAGATCGCGGCTCCGTAACGCACCGGGGGTGCCGGATCGCCAAATGACGATATAACAATTGCTTAGCTAGAACTTCCCGACCGCGGCCCTACCCATCCAGACTCGCCGGCTCGACACGAGCAACGCGCCGGCTGCGGCTCTCCGAATCAGACGATCCTGCCGATTCCGGCGTCATTTGTCCAAATGCCCCTCTCGGCAGGCCGCCAGAAGCTCGTCGGCATGCGCAGGCTGTTTCATTCCGACCAATGCGCTCGCGACCCCGGGCACGCTGCGGACGAACGTCACCGCCCGCTGCGCGTCGGTCGTCGCGTGCGGAAACAACTCCGCCACAGCCGCGGGAAGTCCCGCGACGAGCTTCCCCTGCATCAATGAAGCGCTTGCCACGACGCTCAAGCCGAGTTCTCGGGCCGCATCGATCGGCGCCAGGGCCCTCCCTCGGACCGTTTGTGTTGCCGAGCGGACGCCTTCGGGCATCCCCATGCTGATGGGCATCTGCACGACCCGAAATCGGTGGTCTCCGCCTGCCACGTCGTGCGCCAACGCAACGAGCTCCTCGAGGGACAGGTGACCGGGCGCGCCCGCCGGCGCGCGGAGTCCGTCCCAGGTCGCGCAGCCGTAGACGCCGATCTCTCCACGACTTGCGGACTCCTCGAGGACGGCGAATGCCGCTCGGATCCGGTCGCGCAACTCGGCGGGGTCGACGTATGCTGCTTGCTGCTCCGGGTTGTGCAGGTAGTAGACGTCGATCGTGCGGATGCCGAGGTTCTGCCGACTCTTCGCGATGCAGTAACGGAGAAAGCGCGGAGCCAGACTGTGTCCGCCGGCGACGATCTCGTCGGGCCGGAGGATCTCCGGTTCGACGAACTCGCGCCGGACGTATTCACGGTATGCGTCGCGGCTCTCCGGCGGCGTACCGTCGAGCGGGATGTAGCCGCCCTTCGAGCACAGCACCAGCTCATCCCGGGCGGCAGCGCCCGTCGCGATCGCGCGCTGAATTGCCGCGCCAACGGCGAGCTCCGAGCGCTGGCAACGATAGTTGATCGCCGTATCGATCAGGTTGATGCCGGAGTCGATCGCATGCACCACGGCGGCTTCGTACGCATCGTCGTGCGCTGCAGTCGGCTCGCCGAGATATGTCCCGATGCCCAGGGATGAAACGCTGAGCCCGAAGGGGGTTTCGCGATGGAAGTCGGCGGCGAATCGGGGGGCATGCCTTCGGGCGTATGCTCGCGTGCCCGCATCGGTTGCGCGCAGCACTCCGGAATCCACGGCGGGCGCAGCCGTTTCGTTACGTGGCGTTCTGGCGTTCATGATCGATTCAGACTTATTCTCGTCCGATGTCGGGTGCAACCCGCGGCACCTCGATTGCCGCGCGGCGTGCCGTTGGATCCGAGCGGTCGTCTGATAGCAGCATCCGCGGGTGCGGATTAGATTCCGCAGCTTCGGGTGCCGTACCGTCTATCCAATTTGGAGTAGCGCAATGCCAGGTTTCGGAGTTGGGGTCGCTCGATGGTGGATCCCGGTGCTGTTCATCGTGGTCGCAGGCCACATCACCAACGTCTGCGTCACGCTGTTCCTGCACCGGTCGCAGACGCACAGGGGCGTGCGCTTGCACTACCTCGCCGCGCTTCCGATGCGGCTCTGGTTGTGGCTGACCACGGCCATCGTGACCAAGGAGTGGGTCGCCTGCCATCGCAAGCACCACGCGTTCGCCGATCGTGAAGGTGATCCGCACAGCCCGCTCATCGAAGGACTTCGGAACATCGTCTTCAAGGGCGCCTTTTACTATCGCCGCGCCGTGCGTCAGCCCGGCATGCTGGACAAGTACGGCAAGGGAACACCGAACGACTGGATCGAGCGCCACCTGCTCAGCCGCCTCAACTGGCTCGGCATCGTCCTCATGCTCGGCATCGACATCTACATCTTCGGATTCTTCATCGGCCCGGTCGTCTGGGGCGTGCAGATGATGTGGATTCCGTTCTGGGCCGCCGGCATCGTCAACGGGGTCGGCCACGCGCTCGGCTACCGCAATTTCCAGGTGAAAGACGAGAGCCGGAACATCTCCCCGATCGCGATCTGGCTCGGTGGCGAAGAGCTGCACAATAATCACCACGCCGACCCCAAGTCCGCGCGCTTCGCGGCGCGATGGTTCGAGTTCGACATCGGCTGGGTGTACATCAGGCTGCTCCAGTTCTTCCGGCTCGCGAAAGTGGATTACGCTCGCGGGCACTAAGCAGCGGACCGGAATCAGCGAAGGGCGGCGCAGCGATGCGCCGCCCTTTCTTGTTGCGGGCCGGCTTCGAGGCGGCAGGGCCGCCTTTGCCGCAGAGGCCGCCGAGGACGCGGAGGAAAGCATTGTTGTTTGATCAGGCGCGCCGACCGCTTGACCTTGCACCCACTGCCTGCATTCCTCCGCCCCCTCCGCCACCTCTGCGGTAAAAAAAGGCTGGCGGGACAAAACGTGATCTGGCCAGAGACCGCGCAGCGCGGCCCACTAAATTTCGAGCATTCACGAGGAATTTCATGCCTGATATCACCTGCTCGCGCTGCGGCCAGACGAAACCCGGATTCGAGCGCCCCCCGTTTCCTGGCGCCATTGGACAGCGGATCGTCGACAACATCTGCCAGGACTGCTGGTCGCAGTGGCTCCGACAGCAGACGATGCTGATCAATCACTACGGCCTGAACGTGATGGATCCACAGGCGCGCAGTTTTCTCAAAGGGAACATGGAAGCGTTCCTCTTCAAGTCCGGTCAGCAGGAAGACGTGGACACGACGAAGAAGGGAACCATTCAATGGTGAGGCGCCGTGCGGCGTTGGCGCTGTGCACCATGGCGGCGCTCTCGGGATGCGCGACGTTCGCGCGCAGCTCGGGGGGCGCCACGAACACGCCGGACGGATGGGCGGACTCGGTGCTCGCGACGATGTCGCCGCGCGACAAGGCGGCGCAGCTCGTGTGGCCGCAGCTCTTCGGCGACTACACGCCCACGACGAGCCCCGGCTGGATTCGCGTCCGCGACCTGATCGCGCAGCAGCACGTGGGCGGATTCATCATGTCGATCGGCTCGCCGATCGAAACGGCGGCCAAGCTGAACGCGATGCAGCAAATGAGCGCGCTCCCGCTCATCGTCGGCGCCGACTACGAGACCGGCGTCGCATTCAGGCAGCGCGGCGGCTATTTCCTGCCCAACGACATCTATCTCGGCGGCGGGACGATGTTCCCGCCGCAGATGGGCATCGGCGCCACGCGCGACACCACGCTCGCGTACCGCGAAGGCGAGATCACCGCACTCGAGGGGCGCGCGATCGGCGTACACGTCGCCTTCGCGCCCGTCCTCGACGTCAACAACAATCCCGCGAACCCCGTCATCGGCGTCCGCTCGTTCGGTGAGAACCCGCATCTCGTCGCCGACATGGGCGCGGCGTTCATTCACGGGCTGCAGTCGCACGGGATGGCGGCGACAGGCAAGCATTTTCCCGGGCACGGCGACACGGACGAGAATTCCCATCTCACGATCACGACCGTGCACGCGAGTCGCGCGGAGCTCGATACCGTGGAGCTGGTGCCGTTCCGGCGAGCGATCGCCGAGGGCGTGCAGGGGATCATGACCTTTCACGGACTCATCCCGGCGCTCGATACGACCCCGGTGCCGGCCACGCTCAACCCGGCGATCATGACGGGCCTGCTGCGCAAGCAGCTCGGGTTCAAGGGCCTCCTGATCACGGACGCGATGGATATGGGCGGAGTGCTGTCGCGCGTCTCGAGCCCCGCAGCGGGCGGGGGAAAGGACGTGCAAGGGGATTACGGCGGCACGATCAAGAACGCGCTCAGCATCGGTGAGGCGTGCAAGCTGGCGATCGCGGCGGGCGCGGACATTCTGCTCATGCCGAGCGACGTTCCGGCGGCGATCGACGCGGTGGTCGATGGGGTGCACGAAGGGCGCTTCACGCAGGCGCGGGTGGATTCCTCCGTCAAGCGCGTGCTCGCGCTGAAAGCTCGGCTCGGGCTCGATCGAAATCGGGTGGTGAATCTGGACACGCTGCGCGCCGTCGTCGGCGACTCGGCGCACCTCGCCATCGCAGCGCTTGCCGCCGAGAAATCCATCACGCTGGCGAAGGATTCGCTGCATCTCGTTCCGCTGGTTGAAGCAGGGCTTCCGGCAGCACCGCGCGTGCTCTCGATCACGATCGCGACACGCACGGATCTCGCAGCCGGTGCGACCTTCAACGCCGAATTGCGCCGCGCGGTCAAGACGCTGCACACGGAGTCGATCGATCCTGGCAATCCGTCGACCGATTTCGCACGGCTCCTCGCGCTCGCCGATTCCTCGGACGTGACGATCGTGAGCTCGTATCTGACGACCGGCACGAACGTGTCGAACCCGAGCGCACCGGAGCCGATCGCGCAGTTCATGCGCGAGCTGGTCGCCCGCCATCCGCGGACGCTGCTCGTGGCGTTTGGGAATCCGTATCTGCTTCAGCAGGTGCCGGCTGCCTCCAGCTACCTCGTCGCCTGGGGACCCTTCCCGGTGTCGCAAAGCGCGGCGGGACGGGCGGTGATCGGGGAGGCGCCGATCACCGGTCGGCTGCCGATCAGCATTCCGCCGCTGTTGCGCTTTGGGGCCGGAGAGGATCGATTCAACGGAGCGCGAAGCGCCGTCTCCGAGCCGTGATCGTGGGCCCGCCCGACGGGCTTGACTTATTCTCAAATTGCTACTAATTCGCGTGCGATGCCCGATCGTTCGTCTTCCGCACGCGCCGCCGCTCGCGGCGTCACCGTCAGCCTCGACGTCGTTCTGTTCACCGCGCGCGGCTCGGAGCTCGCGGTGCTGCTCACGCCCGCCGGCGCTGGTCGCGCGCGGGGCTCGGGCCGCGACCGCTGGATGCTTCCCAGCGACACGCCACGACCCGACGAATCGCTCGATGAAGCCGCCGCGCGTGTGGCGCGTGACGCGATCGGCAGCGCACCGCCCGTGCTGGAGCAGGCGGGCGCGATCGGCGGCGGACGCCGGCAGAGTGAGGGCCCGCAGGTCACGATCGCGTACTTCGGTGTGATGCCGGAGGCCAGCGCAGCGGGCAAGCGCGTCGCGTCGTGGTTCGCCATGTCCGAGCTGCCGACGCTCTCGCCGCGGCAGCGCGAGGCCCTCGATGCCGCGGTGGCTGCGATGCGTGCCCGTGTGGATCAGCAGCCAATCGCCTTCCGACTGCTGCCGCCCACCTTCACGCTGAGCGAGCTGCAGGGCGTCTACGAGCTGCTGCTCGGCCGGCGTCTGCACAAGGCGAGCTTCCGCCGCTCGCTGCACGCATCGGCACTCGTGGAAGCGACGGACGAATGGCGCAGCGAAGGCCGTGGCCGTCCGGCCCAGCTCTTCCGCTACGCGCCGCCACGCCGTCGCCGCCAGCGTCGCGGCATTCGGTTCGATCTGTTGAGCTGAGTCAGTCCGCGCGCTGCGGTCCGTCGATGGACAGGATCGCGCGCGCGATCGCCGCGTTGTCGGCGGCCATCTTGTACAGATCCGCGAAGCACGCCGAGCGCTCGTCACCGTCCGCTTCCGCGATCACGACCGGACGATGTCCTTCGCGCCGCTCATGCCGTGCCCGCCGCTCGACGGACACGCGCACGCGCGGCACTTCGCGCTCGCGTCTCACGTCGATGGCCACGTAGCCGCCGCCGGGCAGCTCACGCCGGTAGACCGGCGCGACGTCCGAAGCGTGCTCTGGTTCCATCACCATCAGCTTCTCCCGCTGGTGCGTCCCTGGTCGGACGCGATCGGTCGGCTTTCGCGGCGCGTCGTCGCGGCGCCTCGAGCTCTGACGCAGGGAACAGGCCGTCGCATTGCGCGGCGCGATGCCGGTTCCACGATCGTTTCATAGTGCATTCGGGAAACGCGGTGTCAAGCTCAGCCGACACGCTGATTCGGATCTTCACACAAAAACGCCTCGGCCAATTCGCCGAGGCGCTTCTGCTACCGTTCGCGCGGGATCACGACAGTTTCGTTACATCCGCGGCTTGTGGTCCCTTCTGGCCTTGCACGATCTCGAATTCCACGCGATCGCCCTCGGCCAATGACTTGAAGCCGTTTCCCTGGATGGCGCTGAAGTGGACGAACACGTCGGGGCCTCCCTCACGGGAGATGAAGCCGTAGCCTTTGGCGTCGTTGAACCACTTCACCGTGCCGCTGAGACGAGCCATTGAACGTACCTCTTGCAAAGAAGCTGTGACCCTGATCCCGCGCTCGAGCCCGTCGCGACGGTTCTCGGGACGTGATCGTTTCCTCGCCTCGCAGATCTCACACAAAAATCGGCGAGACCGCTTGCAAGGCGGTCGAGGCAAGTTTTGTGCACGGCGGAAACAAGTGCGCGCGGGGACTCTTTCGAGAATCGCTGCGCGCCGGGAGGGTCAAGCTGCGCCGGCGATGTAGCGGGCGATCCGTCCGCACTGGCGGCAACGGAGCGTGACATGCGAGCGCGGAGGCGGCGGTACGTCCGGTGGCGTGCGTTCGATCTGACCAGAGCACGAGGGACAGCTCAGCGGGGATCCGCTTCTGTCGTTCGAGATGAGATTCAGTGCCTGCGCTGGGTTATACGTGACCGGGCGTGGCTTGCGCATGTGCCCCTCCTTCGACAGCTGACAGCCCCGGATGACGACGGCGCCGGTTCGCCTGGAAACAAGTAACCTTCTACTTCTCTAAGACTAGCCAGGGTACAGATTTGTCACGCAGACACCGTGTGTCCGCTGTGCTCGCTTTCGCGACGCTGACGGCGTGTGGACCGCGCGCTCACATTCCGCCACGACCGAGCGTCATCCCTGGCGCAGTGGACGCGAGCGACAGCGCCGCGGTGCTCGCGCGGGCACTTGCCCCCCTATTGTACGTCCAGCGCGACGAATGGTTCCCGTTGGAAAGGGTAGTGGCAGTCGTCAATCCGGAGCGTCCGGTGATCGCCTATCACTTGCTCTGGAAAGATGACGTGTCGGGGTCGTGGGTTCCCTTCACCGTGCCCACGGACGAGGAGGTCGTGTGGGTCGGCTACGATGCGACGCACGCGCCGACGGATCTCTGGACGTACTGGCATGGCACGCTGCTGCACACCGATTGGCGAGACCGCGGGCAGGTCGCGATCGACGTGCAGTGGGGGAAGCACGGTTCGCTGCCGCACGGGATCATCGAGAGCGACCTGCCGTGGAATCGGAAGCTGAATCTGTTCTACGCGCTGACGTGGCTCGGCCTTCCCGATGAATGGCTCGGCGACCTGACGCGCCCGGGCCCGCTGTGCTTCTGCCACGGGTACAATCGCTACAGAGACTTCTCTAAAGTCGTGCCGCTCTCCAACCGTCTGGACGTGGTCGTACGCGCCACGAATGCGGTGCAGGCGCTCACCGACGTGTTCGGAAAGCCGTACTCGGAGAAGCGCGCGTGGCCGTAGCCGATCACTCCCACGAGTGCGGCCGGCGCCAGATGCGCCGCCCGAGCCGCCAGCTCTGACGATCCGAGTATTCGCGGCCGCCGGCGAACAGCTCGTCGTCCGCCAGCAGCTCGATCATGTCGGTCGCCTTGGCCGACGCTTCGTCCGCCCAGTGCACGATCTCCGCCTCGGTCGTCATCGGCTGCACGGGACTCCCGAACTCGAGCGAGCCGTGGTGCGAGAGGATCATGTGATGTAGCTCGGTGAGCTGCCCGTCCGAGCAGATCGGCGCTCCCGTGGCGGCGATCCGCCGCTCGAGCATCAGCGCGCCGAGCACGACGTGGCCGAGCAGCAAACCGCACGGCGTGTACGTGAAGCCGCCCGGCCCGATCTCGTACGCCTCCACCTTCCCGACGTCGTGCAGGAGCGCACCGGTCACCACGAGATCGACGTTCGCCTGCATGGTGCGCGCGCTCTGCTTCGCGATGTTCGTCACCTCGAAGACGTGAAGCAGCAGCCCGCCCAGCTTCGCGTGATGGCCCGCGGTGGACGCCGGCGTGCGCTCGAACCGGAGACGGAAGTCGTCGTCGCCGAAGAAGAGATCGAGCACGCGGCGGAGCGTGCTCGACTCGACGTCGCTGCGCACGCGATCGATCCACGCCCAGAGCTTGCCGTAGTCGCCGTCGATCGACGGGAGGAATTCCTCGGCGCGAAACATCTCGTCCGGCAGAATGCTCACGGGTCCCGTGAGCTCGAGCTGCTTCTTCGCCGGTCCACCCTTGGCGTACACGGTCACGTTGCCGATCGCCTGGACCACTTTCCCGGACCGCGCGCCGTCGGCCCATTCGAGCTTGTCCGACCAGATCGGCGCCGTGTCGATCTTGCCGCTCGAGTTACCCAGCGTGAGCACCACGAACGGAGACCCGTCCTTGGTTTTCCGCTCCGCGCGATCGAACACGAGCAGCTCGCCGGTGACGCGCTCACCCGGCGCGAGCTGCGGGATCATGAGTGGGGGCATGGTGGATAAATGCGGCACGGCTCTGCTTGTGTCCAGTTCTTGCTCTGTTCGTTCGAGCTGTCCTCAACACTACCATCCGCGGAGAGCGTCACATGCCCACGACGAGAAAGAAGCGGACGACCGGGAAGCCGAAGCGCGCCACCGCAAAGAAGGCCGCGCCTGCCGCGCGTGGGAGCACGCGGAAGTCCGCGGCCAAGAAGCCGCGTTCCGCGGGCAGCAAACCGCGCAAGGCCGTGAAGCGCGCGAAGTCGCCCGTGGCGAACGTCGCGCGCGTCGCCAAAGAAGTCGCGGAGCAAGCGGGCAGAGCCGTATCGGAAGGGGTGGGGGCGTTGAAGCAGCTTGGCGAGTCGCTCGCCGATCGCGTCAACTCCTGATCCAGCGCTCGATCCAGTTTGCCGTCGCGGCGATCACGACGTCGCGGCCGTAATCCACAGTGATCACGTGGCCCGCGCCGGTAATCCACTCGAGTTGCTTGTCGCGCGCGCCGAGCCGCTCGAACGCACGTTGTGCGTCGTTCACGTGGATCCGGTTGTCGCCGCGGGAGTTGACCACGAGCGTCGGAGCTTGCACGCGCGAGAGCGCCGCGTTCGCTCGCCGGACCGTTTCCCGGAGCGCCCGAAGCGCTGCGGGCGTGAAGACGCCGTACGCGAGACCGCGGTCACGCTCGACGGGATCGCGGATCGAGCGGCCGTCGCCCGACCGGACGGCGGTGAGGAAGGGCCCCCAGGCCCACGCCCACCGCGCGGCGCGCAGCACGCGCGCCGGCATCGCGAGATAAGGAGCGAGGAGCACCAGCGCGGGAATCTCCGGGTGCTCCGCCGCGAGCTGTACTGCGATCGCACCGCCCATCGACAGACCTACGATGGCAACGGTTCCGTGTGAGCGCCGCAGGACGTCGTACCTGGCACGGGCCGCGTTCGTGAGGTCGTCCGCTGTGACGCGCGCGAAATCGCGGAGCGTTCGCCCATGACCGGGGAGCAGAGGTGCCTCGACGTGAAAGCCGCGAGCGCGGAGTGCGTCGCCGAGATAGCGCATGGTCTGCGGCGTGTCGCCACCGCCATGGAGCAGCAGGACCGCGGGCGCTCCGGGTGCATCGAGCGTGAAACCCTCGCCGCCAATCACGATTCCGTCGGGCCCGAGCGTGCGGTGGCTCGTCGTGATGTCGCGCATGATGCGCGCGCGGCGCTGGCGCAGGACCAGCGCCGCGAGCACGACCAGCGCGAGCGCGACGATCAGCATTCTTGATTGGCGAAGATTTGAAGCAGTGGTGCGGACGGAAGCGCGGGCAGCCGATACTTCCGTCATCCGCGCCGTTGCCGACGCCGGCAACAGGGGGCTGGCATGGAATCGCGTGACAATATACGCGCCCATCCGACAGGTCGGACGGGCGCGGTGCAGGTCCGTCGGTCGCTACTGGAGCGCCTGTTCGGAGTCGGCGATCGCCGGGAACGCGATCTCGTTGTCGAGGGCGCCCGTCTCGAGCCGCTCAGCGAGCTCCGCCGACGGCGCGACGATGAGCGTGGTGCCCTTGCGTTCGACCAACCCTTCGCCGGTGAGCCGCCCGAGCACAAGCGAAACCGATTCGCGTGTGGCGCCCACGAGCTCGCAGAGCAGGCGATAGCGCGAGGTCCCGAGCACGACGCGTCCGTCTTCTCGCGTGAACGTGTTGTTGGTCGCCATCCGCACCAGCGTGGCGATCAGTCGCTGCTCGACGCTGAGCGTCGTGAGCTCGCGAAGCTTGTCGAGCAGGGCGGTGCGCTCGAGCATGAGCTGATTCATCAGCGCGAGCGCGTGTTGCGGCTGCTCGCGGACGAACGAGCGGAAGCGCGTGGAGCTGAGGAAGAGCGTCTCGCTCTCCTCGTCCGCTTTGGCATCGGTGGCATAGCGCGCGTTCTGCGCGAGCCCTTCGGCACCGAATGTCTCGCCAGGCGTCGCGATCCACGGCACGAAGCCGCGGCCCGCGCGCACTCGGCTGCGAAGCACGATGCGCCCACCGGTCACCACGAACACACCGTCGGCTGGTGCGCCGCGTTGGTAGATCGCGAAGCCCGCCGGCCACGACGCTCGCGCGGCGTATGTCGCCAGCGCCTCCCGCTCCGCCTCAGTCAGACGCGCGATTCCGGCCACCATCTCCCCCACGTCCATCCTCACATCCGGCAACAGGGGGCGAGGGTTGCAATGTCTGGGCCGCTCTTGACAGTTTGCGAATTCCTGCCCTTGTTGAGTGGTTCGGCCGGCGCGCTGAGCCACGACGCCGTTCGCTCGCGCCCGGCGCCCTGCTACGGGCACGCGTGGTCATGACACTCGCGGTGGCAGCTCCCAACTCGACTCAGCAGACTGTGCCGCACTCGGTGCCGATCGTGATTCTCGGGACCGATGCGCTGCTCGCGGCCGCGCCGGCGACGCCGGTGCAGCTGGCGCATGCCTGCATGCGCGCGGGGTATGCGAGCGTCATTCCCGCGAGCTGGGGCGACGAGCTGATCGCCGTGAACGTCATTCGACGACTCGCCGGCGCCGGTGATGGGCCGGCAATTCAGTGCAGCTGCCCGATCGTCGCGCATCGTCTCCTGAGCGCCGGCGGCGACCTCCGGCCCGTGCTCGTGACGCTCGTGTCGCCGCCGGTCGCCATCGCGCGCTATGTGCGCGCGCTCTCGCAGCCGCAAGTCACGCGCGTCACGTACGTCGGGGGGTGTCCCGGCGCGCTCGACGATTCGATCGACATCCGCATGACGCCGGATGCGTTCATGGCGCTGCTGGCGGAGCGCGGCATCGTCGTCGACGAGCAGCCGAGGGTGTTCGAGTCGATCATTCCTCCCGATCGACGGCGCTACCGCTCTCAACCGGGCGGCGTCCCCGCGGTCGACGCATTGTGGAGCGAGCTCGGGTCGCGTGCGCTCGTCGAAATCGAGGGCGAGGACTTCGTGGCCGAGATCGCGCAGCATCTGCTCAATGGAAAGAGCGCGCTGATCGATGCCTCCGTACGGCTCGGCTGCGTCTGCAGCGGCGCGGTCGGCACCGCCACGCCCGCTGAAGCGCGCTCGGCGGTGCTCGCGATGGAGCCGCCGCGCGCGAGCACGCCGGTGGTCGAAGAGCGCGCACCGATCGACCTCGATCTTCCCGTGCCGGCGGCATCGCGTACACCGATCGACGTCGTCGCGGTGCCGCGGGACTTCGCGGCGGATCCGCCGGCTCCGAGCTCACGGACCGGCGCGGACATGCCGCTCGGCCATCGGATCAGCCCAGTCAAAGGCGTCGCGAGCATCACCGAACCGCGCCCGTTCCGCGCGTCCACGACCATGACGCGTCCCATCGTGACGAGTCCGGCATCCACGCTGCGCGCGCCGGAGGCGAAGACCTTGCCGCGTACGTACGTGGCGCGACGCCGGTCCTCGCCAAAGGGCATTCCCGCGGTATCGCTCTCCGACGATCCGCCGCCTTCGACGCGCAAGGCGGCGTCAGGAGAAGAGCCGCCGGCCGCCATTGCGGCGACGCCGACGATCGAGCACACGCCGCAACGCGGTTCGCTCGACACACCGCTCACGCTGCGTCAAGTCGTGCTCATCGTGGTCGCGACGATCGCAATCACCGTGGCCGTCAGCACGATCGTCAGCGTGATCGTCGGCCGGTCATTCCTTCGACCGGCCGACGTCAGCAGTACACGCTGAGCCGTTCAGCGGCCGAACGCGAGCCGCGCGTCCGCCACGGCCTGCGCCGCGTGGTCGAAACGCGCTGCGAGGTCAGCGATCTCGTTGCGCGTGAGCGTCTCGTCGCCTGACCGAATCGCCTCGTTGATCGACGGCAGCGCCATGTTCGCATAGCCATTGTTCTCATCCGCAACGTAGATCAGGTTGCGGAACCATGGGCGCGTCCGAAGCCCCTGCGGGCGCGTGAGCGCTCGCTCCACCTGCATGAGCGCGGCGTTCACGTGTTGCAGCGTCGCCGCGGGCGGCGGCGTGGCCAACGCCTGGTCGCGCGCCGCATCGAACTGTTCGGCTTCGTGCTCGAGTCGGTCGATCGCACCGCGCAGCGCGGTCGTCGGCGCGCTCCAGCCCTTCGCCGCGATGTTACGGTCGATCGGATCGAGGTAGCGCCGCATGGTCTGCGCGAACTCGACGTAGTCGTAGGGGAGCACGTCGGCGTTCGCCATGCGCAACACCATTCCCGCTGCGATGCGCCCCGCCGTCGCGTGATACTTGAAACCCGGATCGCCGAACTTCGACATCCAGTGGTAGTCGTCGTACTGCGAGTGATACACGCCGCCGGGCCCACCGAAGCCCCACTCCGCGATCGGAATCCCGAGGTGATTGTAGAACGCGGCGAAGTCCGAACCGCCGCCCGGATCGCCCATCGGGGGCTCGGCGGAATCCGGCACCGCGCTTGCGCGGCGCCACACGGCGTAGACACTCCCGCTGTCATTCGGATCAGGCACCTCGCGTGCGACGTCGCGCAGCATCGCGCGCACGGACGGCGATCCGCCGCCGCCGAATTGCGTTCCCTGCGCGGCAACGTCCTGGTTGAAATACGCCACCGCGTCGCGCATGAGTCGCAGCGTGTCCTGCTCGGCGTACTCGGTCGAGCCGAGGAGTCCCCACTCTTCCGCGTCCCAGGTGGCGAAGATGATCGTGCGCTTCGGTCGCACGCCCGCCTTGAGCTGCTCGGCGACCGCGTGCGCCGCTTCCAGCACACTCACGGTGCCGCTCACGTTGTC
Organism: Gemmatimonadaceae bacterium; assembly: GCA_035547615.1. Classification (GTDB taxonomy): domain Bacteria; phylum Gemmatimonadota; class Gemmatimonadetes; order Gemmatimonadales; family Gemmatimonadaceae; genus JAQBQB01. The sequence goes on from DASZUN010000173.1 coordinate 18,376, forward strand.
CGCGGCACCCGGGCCCCACGCGTCACGGTGTCCGCCGACGATCACCAGCTCGTCGGGAAACTCGCTGCCGCGTACGATGCCGAACGTGTCGTAGATCGGCTTCATCGGCTTGGTCGCGCGGTCGTCGCGCACGGCAACGCGCGCGCGGACAGGTCCCGGTCCGACGTGGTAATGGAACGGCAATCCCCCCTGCCAGCCGCGCGGCACGCCGGCGCCGTGCAAGTACTTCAACAGTTCGCTCGCGTTGCCATAGCTGATCGGCACCACCGGGATGTGCGAGATCTCCATCTTGTCTTCGGGCACGCGCGGCGCGCCCGGGACGCTCGCGTATCCGGGCGTCGACGGATCGCCGTCCGGGTTCAGGATGCTGCCGCGCTGCACGCCGTTCGCGTTGCGCATCGGGCCTTCGGGATACACGTCGCCGGCGACGTATCCATCGTCCTGCGGATCGCTGTAGATGAGCAGCGCGATCGCGCCATGCTTCTCGGCTTCGCGCGCCTTGATCCCGCGGTACGACCGCCCATAGCGCGCGATCGCGATCTTGCCCTTCACCGAGATGCCCATCGAGTCGAGCTTGGCGTAGTCCTCGATCAAGCCGTAGTTCACGTAGACCACGTCACCCGTGGCATCGCCCTGGCCGCTGTACCCGTTCACCGTGGGGTACTGCGCGAGCCGGGAGCTCGGATCTTCCGCGACCGGCGGCTCGGCGAGCGTGAACGTCTTGGGACTGGGAGAAACGCGCGACACACGCACCGACGTGGGATGCGGCATGAACACGTCGTAGGTCCGCGTTTCCGTCTCGAGCCCCCAGGATTTCATCAGGCCGATGACGTAATCGCGCGTCCGCGCCTGCGCGGGCGTTCCCGACACATGGGTCTCCTTCGAGAGCGCTTTAGAGTACTCTGAAGCAGAAGCCGCGGTCGGCTTCGCGATGGCGTCCGCCTCGATCTGGCGCTCTCGGGCGGCATCGGCCGGTGAATACCCGGGCATGGTCTGCTGAGCGGCGGCGGACCCGCCGACGACGAGCAGCGCGGCGAGTGCGATGCGTATCTGCACGTGATTCCCTGTGGTGAAGTTGTGGGTAGAACATACCGCGCGCGCCGCGCCGCCGCTCACTCGTGCTGGTCGAGCGCGGTGCGGATCGCCTGCGTGAGCCGCTCCTCGCGGCCCGGTGCCTCGCCAACCGTCGCGGCGATCGCGCCAAATTGCTTCAACATCTCGCCGGCGAGAAAGGGCTCCGTGTCCTTGAGGCCGAGCCCCTCGAGCGATCGCTCGGCGAGGTTGCGGAGCATCGCGCGCGACTCCGGATCGAGCTCGTCGAGCGAGGGCGGCGTGCGCGGTGGCGGAGCAACCCCGCGGCCGCCGTTGCGTTTGGGCGAGTCCCAGAGCGCCGAGACGGGCGCGAGCGTCACGACGAAGGAGCCGGGCGTGTGCTCGGCATGGCCCGTCACCACGCCGCGGCGCCGCAGCGTGTGCAGCAGGCGAATGACGGCCTCGCGCACGACGGAAACGCCGCCCTCGCTCTGATTGCCGCGACCCGTGATGATCAGCACTTCGGCGGCACGGTCGACCTGCTGCTGCCGAAGCCACGCTTCCGCGCGCGTCGCGGCCTCGTGTGCGGTCGGCAGCGACTCGCGGAGGTTGAGCGTGCGCTGCGCGCCGAAGCGCACTTCATCGAACGCTTGGCGCAGCCCCTTGAGACCGACGCGCCGATCCGGGCGACTCATGCCTGGAATTTATCCGCGTCGCGCGCCGCACGGCGGGTTGGCTGCGAGCGGCTTGACTGGGGTCGATCAATCAGTGACAACCGAATTGTACGGAATGAACTGAGCTCGACGGATACTGCTCGTGGTTGCTCGCGCGGCGTGATGGACTCGGCGCGCCAGACGAGCACAGGGCACTCCGTTCCGATTCGTCAACTTCGTTTCGCGCCGAAAACCAAGTTCATCGAACTCTCATTGGCGCACCGACCGATGCTCGCCAGAGCGCCCGGAACTTCACGCCACGCGCCGCCGCTGTTCGAGGACCGTCGCGAGCAGTAGCCCGGCAAGCAGCGCGACCGTGCCCGCGATGAAACCGAGCAGCGGTACGCTCGGACCGGCCGGCACGCGGCCATATGTTTTCCGAGCCCACGCGCGCACCCAGGTGTCCAAGCTCTGTCCGGACGCATCGCTGAACGCCTGGGTCACGGATTGATCGGACGTCCAGAAGTGCCGGAACGAGCTATCGCCGAGCGACCGCACCATGTCGGAAACGAGCCGCGATTCACCCGCGCCGAGCGGCGATGGTCTGATCGCGAAGAGGAGGAAATACGCGCTCGCGCCGCGTGTGCTCACCACGGCGTTGGTCCACGCCGTGTCGCTCGCCGTGGACTTCGCCGACGCGCCGGCGGCTTCGGCGCAGCGTCCAGCTTCTCCGGCGATACACGCGAGCCCCGGGAGCCCGATCACCTGACGCGTCTGCCAGTTCGGATCGCCGATCGTCGCAAGCTGGTCGCGGAACCAGTACGCGTTGCGGTCCGACCGCGGCGTCCACGGCGGCGAGGCCGAGTCCCATGCGGCGAGGCGCGCCAGCGACCAGCCGCCATTCCGCAGCCAGCCCGCGATCTGCGGCCCCGGCGCACCAAAGCTCGCGAGATACGCGCACGGACCAAGAACAGCGTCAATCGTTTCTGGTGACTCGAGTGTTTGTGTCACCATCACCCGGAGCTGCGGGAGCATTTTGCTGAAGGACGCGTTCATGCGAAGCACCGAGATGCACGGCGCGTCGGCTTGTCGCGGCAGAAACACGCTGATCGGGTTCGAGGACACGTTCATGTAGCGCCGCGGAAATCCGTGCGCCGTCGTTGCGGAGTCGAGCACGACGGCAATGAGCACGGGCGCACTCGAGTGGATGCCGAGCCGATCCCACTTGGCGCGAACGAGCCGCTCGAACTCCGCGGAGATCCTGGGCGGCACCGAGTTATCGATGGCGACCGTGAGTCCCGGCGACGCATGCGAGCCGTACCGCGCAGCGAGCGAGTCGCGGATCTCGAGCTGCCTCAACCGATCGTTGGTCTGCGAGAGGCGTCGTGCGACTTCATTCAGGTGTCTCCGCGCCGCTGGAATGCGGAGGTCGATCTGAGAACTCGTATCGATCGGGGCGGCCGGGTGTCCGTGAAAGACCCAGAGCCACACGATCAGACAGCCGAGCGCCAGCAGCCCGATCCATCGTCCGAATTTCAGCGCCATCGCGAGCTCCTCAGCGACAGTCCGGCGAACAGGGCGGCCCAGGCGATCGAAGCGAGCGCCGTTCCGAGATCGATTGCTCTGCTGCCGCTCCGAGTGGCCACCGATGCCGTGCGCCACTGCGCGACGAGACTCTCGGCGGGCATCTTCGCGGCCGCCTCGAGCTGTTCGCGCGGCGCTCCCGGAGTGTTGACGAGTCGATCGAACGCTCCGCTGCCGCCGACCCACAACGCGTATTGCACCAGACTCTGACGGAGACTGGCCGGAATCGGCTGCGGGATCGCCTCCGCGGGCATGCCGCTCAGAATCTTCACGCAGGCGGCACGCACGCTCCGCATCATGCAGTCATCGTACGCGGCGGGGTCGCTCTGCCGCAGCAGGTACCCGTGCCTGTCGATGATCTCTCGCTGCTGTGCGGCGTCGTACAGCTCGAACGCCGGATTCGCGATCGGCACGAGCTGAAACGCCTCGAGGCACGCCCGCACGTCGCCAGCGGCGCAGTCGTGCGCGACTCGTGAATCCGCGAGCACCAATTGAATGCGGTCGTTCGTCCAATTGGCTTCGGTCGGCTCTCCCGTCGGAATCGTCGCGAGCAGCCACTTCTGAAAATCGGGCGGAGCGAGACCGCTCATCAGCGCATCGAGCTTGTTGCGCCAGGAGTTCGCGAGCGCCTGCTCGTTCGGGTAGTCGCTCGACATGAGCTGAACGACGCCCGCCGAATCGGCCATCCCCGTGATGACCAGCGACGTGTCCCTCTCGCTCGTGTGAATCACGAAGGGATGACGGGCGAGTGCGCGCACGGACGCGCCGTATGCGCTGTCGACCTGCGGCGCGAGGCGCGCCAGGGTGCCGCGCGCGAGCGAACGGTGTGTGCTGTCGGAGAGCGCCAGCAGCGCACCGACGCGAATCGTGTCGCCCGGGATCGTGCGGACCGCGGCACTGTCCGACTCGGCCTTCGCCGCCAGCGCCACGCGCCACTCCCGGCCAATCGAGTCGAGCTGATGGCGGTAGACGTCGACGCTCTGCGCCGCCCCGCGCGCCGAGGCGCAGAGGCCGAGCGCGATTCCGGCGAGGAGCGCCCGGCGCGCGCGTGACTCAGACATCGATCAGGGTCCAGCGGCCGCTGAACACCGCGAGCACTCCCGGCGTGGCGAAGACGATATCGGATACGCGGCCGATCACGCTCACTGAACTGCCGGCCGCCGAGAGCACGGTCTGCGCGACGATCACGAGCGCGATGGCGCCAAGCACGTATCCGGCGGTGCGAGCCGTCGCCGACGAGATGCCGAAGAAGATCGAATACGCGACCAGCGTGGCGAACGCGAAGCGGAGCGTGAGCGCGACCGGATACGCGTGCAGCGTCGTGGGCACCGCGGAGCTGTGCGACGCGATCTCGGCGCCCGCCAGCAGCGCAATCGTCGGCAGCGCGAGCAGCGCGAGCCCGGCGGTGTACCGTTGCAGCACGTATCGCCAGCGCGCGATCGGCAGCGTGAGTGCATACACGTGTCGCAGGCGGTGGTCGTACGACCACGTAGCGATCGCGATCAGCAGTCCCATGCCGCCGGCGGTGAGCGCGTAGCCGATGCTCCACGCCTGCATCGTCCCGATGAACGCAACCTCGCTCTTCGCGCCGACCGCCATGTCGAGCGCCACCAGCGGGAGGGCGAACGCGACGATCGATCCCAGGAGCAGCACCCCTCGCGTCCATGCCCACTGCGTATCGAGCACGACGCGCCACCGCGTCGATTGTGCGTTCATTTTACCTCCCGGAACGAGCGCAGAAGCTCCACGAACCCGTCTTCGAGGTCGAGGTCGATCACTTCGCGCAGCGTGCTTCCGCGCGCGGGGAAGTACGCGCGCATCTCGTCGCTCCAGCCGCGCACGAGCCACTGCTCGCCGCTTCCGTTGAACGACATGCGCCGCAGAACGGTGAACGGAACGTCCGTGAGCTGATCCGGCGCGTTGTGCACCGACAGCCGCTTGATGCCCGCCTTGAACTCCTGCATCGGCACCTCGGCGATCATCGAGCCGCGGTCCATCACGGCGATCCAGTCGCAGATGCGCTCGAGCTCGTGCACGAGGTGGCTCGAGATGAGCACCGTAGCGCCGTGGGTCGACACGTAATCGAGTAGCGCTTCCAGCACATCGCGCCGAACGACCGGATCGAGGCCGTCGGTCGGCTCGTCGAGCACGAGCAGCTCCGGCTGTTGAGCCAGCGCGAGCAGCATCATGAGCTTGCCCGTCTCGCCCTTGGAGAGCGCACCTACTTTCCGATCGCCGACGAGCCCGAACTGTTGCACGAGCGTTGCGGCCCACGCGTGGTCCCACCGCGCGTGAAACGCCGCGTGGAAGCGGAGCGCTTCGTCGACCGTGAGCGTCGGATAGACGTGCGGCCGCTCGGGCACGTACCCGGTGCGCGACATGACCGCAACGTGCTCCGCCGGCATCGAGCGGTCCAGCACCGAAATGCTCCCGCGCTGCGCGCGCAGTAGTCCGAGCAGGAGTCGGATGGTCGTGGTCTTGCCTGCGCCGTTGGGCCCGAGGAATCCGTAGAGCGCCCCGCGCGGCACATGCATGTGCAAATTAGAGATCTGAAAACCCTTGCCGGGTCGATAGAACAGGTCGCGAGTCTCGATGGCGTACGACACTCAGTCCTCCCGTCCGTTCAGCTCGTGGTCGATGGCCGCCCGCAGGTCGGGCGCGGAGATCCCGAGCCGGCTCGCCTGGGCGAGCAGCTCGCGGACGAGGCGACGTGCTTCATTCGCCCGCTCGGTGTCGCGACGGTGGGCCGAGAGGTCGCGCACGAACGTCCCGGCGCCATGCCGCGTCGCGACCAGCCCTTCGGCTTCGAGCTCTCGATACGCCTGCACCACCGTCGCCGGGTTGATGCGGAGCTGCGCCGCGAGCTGACGGACCGAGGGCAGCGCGTCGCCCGGACACAGCTCGCCCGCCGCGATCGCAACGCGAAGACGGGTCGAGATTTGCGCGTACAGCGGCGTCGCGCTACGCGGATCGATGCGGTCGAACATGCCAGCCGTCATACTGTATCATTGTTGCGATACAGTATGACGTCCTCTGGAGTTCGTCAATACCCAAATTTTCGGGGACTACGAGCCCGGATCCGTTCCTCGACTCGCTCCGCTCCGTCGAGATGCCGCCCGTCGGCTACGCCGCGGCGAGCGCCTCGGCGCGCAGGTTCTTCGCGAAGCAGGTCTCGTTGCAGGCGAAGCGCCGCGCGCAGGCGAGACAATCGCGCCGGATCTTCTCCGGGTACCGCGCGCGATCCACACGCTGGTATCCGATGGCCGTGAAGAATGCCGGCTGCAGCGTCAGCGCGAACACGTCGTAGATGTCGCGCTTCCGCGCGAGGGCTTCGACCGCGGCGACGATCGCCTTGCCCACGCCGCAGCCGTGCACCTCGCGCGACACGGCAATCGCCGCGACCTCCGCCACGGACGGCGAATACTCCTTGAGCGCCCCGCTGGCGACGATCTCGCCCGTGGGCTTCACCCCAACGACATAGTCGTCGATCGCCAACTCCACCATCTCGGGTGTGCGGCGAAGCATCAACGCTTCGTCCGCGAACACCGCGATCAGGCGCGCGATCGCCTCGGCGTCCTCGGGACGCGCGCGGCGAATGACGACATCCACGGTCATCAGAGAATCTCTTCGAGAATCCCGAGGCCGAGGGCGAGCTCGTCCCGCGTGGCGACGAGCGGCGGAAGCAGGCGAACGGTGTACTCGCCCGCCGTGCACGTGAGCAGACCGGCCGCCATCGCTTCGTTCACGACGTGCGACGCCGTGCCCATCACGTCGATGCCCCACATGTAGCCGATGCCGCGCACCGCGCGAATGCGTCCCGTGCGCCGGGCGATCTCCTGGAGCTGATGCCCGAACCACGCGCCGTTCTCGGTGACGCTGCGGAGCAGCGCGGGATCCGACACGCGCGACAGCACGTAGTTCGCGACCGACGCCAGGAACGGTCCGCCGCCGAAGGTCGTGCCGTGATCGCCCGGCTTGATCGTCGACGCAATGGCGTTCGTCATGAGCACGGCCCCCATGGGCAGACCACCGGCGATCGGCTTGGCCAGCGTCAGCATGTCGGGCTCGACGTCGAACTGCTCGTAGGCGAAGAGCGTTCCCGTGCGGCCCAGGCCGCACTGGATCTCGTCGAAGATGAGCGCAACGTTCCGCTCCTTCGTGAGCGCGCGCACCTCGCGCACGAAGCCGGCATCGAGCACGCGCACCCCGCCCTCCCCCTGCACCGGCTCGAGGATCACCGCGGCCGCGGTCTCCTCGTTGAGCGCAACGGAAAGATCTTCGATATCGCGCTCGACGATCGAGATGCCTGGCGCGAGCGGGCGGAACGGCATGCGATACGACGGCCGATCCGTTGCCGCGAGCGTCCCGAACAGCCGTCCGTGGAATGCACCGCGGAGCGCGAAGATCTCGTGCTTCGCCTCGCCCTGCGAGCGAGCCCAACGCCGCGCGAATTTGAACGCGCCCTCGTTCGCCTCGCCGCCGGAGTTGCAGAAGAACACCTTGTCGGCGAAGGACTTCTCGACGAGCGTGCTGGCGAGCTGCTCGCCAGGAGACGTCGCGTAGAGATTCGAGACGTGGACGAGCCCGTCGGCCGCTGCGTGCAACGCCTGCCGCAGACCGGCGTCCGAGTAGCCGAGCGCGTTCACCGCGATACCGCTCACGAAATCGAGGTATCGCTGGCCCTTGTCGTCGACGAGATGGATGCCTTCACCGCTGACGAATCGACCGGGCGCACGCTTGTAGTTGCCGAGCAGTGCGTCGTTGCCGGAATCGGCGGTCGCGGCCGCGGGGCGCGACGGGGACGGAGATTCCCGGCCTGCCTGCGACGGATCGATCGAGATCGTCATGAGTGTTCTCCAACGGAGCGTAGAATGGTGCCGCGCGTCGGGTCGGCGATCGCGGCAATGTCAGAGATCCGGACCTGCGCCACTCCGCCGGCGAGCGCGGCGAGCGCCGCCTGCAGCTTGGCTTGCATCCCGCCCGCCGCGGTCCCGTCGGCGATGAGCGCATGCGCTTCGTCGGGCGTGAGGCGCGGAATGACCGCGCCCTCGCGCATCACTCCAGGAACGTCGGCGACCAGCAGCAGGTCCTCGGCGCCGAGCGCAACGGCCATCGCGGCGGCCGCGTCGTCGCCGTTCACGTTGAGCGCGCTGCCCATGGTGCCGCTGCCATCGCGACTCACCGGCGATACCACCGGCAGATACCCGCCGGCCATGAGGTGCCGCAGGAAGGCGACGTTCACTCGCGTCGGCGTGCCCACATAGCCGAGGTTCGCGGCGTCCATCGGCGACGCGGCAATCAGCGCCGCATCCTCGCCGGATACGCCGACGGCATCCACGCCCGCGGCGATCAGGCTCGACACCAGGCGCTTGTTCGCACTGCCCGACAGCGCCATCCTCACGATGGCGATATCCTGCTCCGTCGTGACGCGGCGGCCGTTCACGAAGGCGGTGCTTCCGCCGAGGGCGGATTGCAGCGTGCTCACTTCGTCGCCGCCACCGTGTACGAGCACCAGGCCGCCATTCGTGCGCGCCTTGGCCCAGCCGGACGCGAGGATACTCGCGAGCGAGGGATCGCCCTGCGGCCGCCCTCCGATCTTGATGACGCGCGTCACGCCGGCAGTCCCGCGGCTTCGTCGAGGCCGAGCATGAGGTTGGCGTTCTGCAACGCCTGACCGGCCGCGCCCTTCATCAGGTTGTCGATCGCCGAGGTGACGAGCAGCATGGGGCTGCGCGTCCCCGCGACCGCGGTGGCCGAAATGCGAACGACGTTGCGGTGTGCAACCTCGCGCAGCGTTGGCGTGACGTCCGTGATCTCGATGAAGGGTTCGTTGACGTACGCCTCGCGCCAGGGAGCGAGCGGGTCAGCGAGCGGCTCCGCGAGCGGGACCGTGATCGTCGAGAGTATGCCGCGCGCGACGGGCAACAGATGAGGCGTGAACACGAGATCGGCGTTCGCCCCCCACGCCTGCATCGTCGCCGCCATCTCCTTCACATGGCGGTGGGTGTTGCCGAGCCCGTACGCGCGATAATCCTCGCTCACTTCCGCGAACAGGTACTCGCGCTTGGGCGAGTTGCCCGCGCCGGTGACGCCGCTCGCCGAGTTCGCGATGATGGCCGCGCCTTCCGCAATGAGCCCGCGCTGGACCAGCGGTGCGAGTGCGATCAGAATCGATGTCGGATAGCAGCCCGGGTTCGCCACGACCGATGCGCCGCTCACGATCGCGCGGTTGAGCTCCGTCAGCCCATACGCAACCCCCTTGCAGCCGTGGCCCGGGCGCAGGTCGGACGACAGGTCGACGGCACGCACGCCGGACTCGGTTGCCCGAGTGACCCATTCCTTGGACGCGCCGTGCGGCAGCGCGCTGAACACGAGCTCGGCGTCCGAAAGCCGCACATCGTCGGGGGAGTCGAACGTGACCGCCTGTCCCGCGATCCGCACGGTGGCCCCGCGCTGGTCGTTGGCCGTGGCGTATGCGAGCGTGAGGCTCGGATGCCGTAAGATGAGTGCACAGAGCTCGCGGCCAGCATATCCGCTGGCCCCGAGCACACCGACTGGTATTTTATTCACGATTAATGCATAATAATGCAGTGCCGCGGTGTCAATCCCGCCGCGCTGCGGATCGCACCAGCTCGTTCGGACACGAGCGCCATCCCACCCCTCGAAATGACCAACAAGCAGCAGCGACAGAACACGATCGTGCAGCTGATCAGCGCGCATCAGATCGCCAGCCAGGAGGAGCTGAAAGGCCTGCTGGCGGAGCGAGGTTTGCGCGTCACGCAGGCGACACTGTCCCGCGATTTGCGCGATCTCGGCATCGTGCGCGCGCCCACGGACACCGGGGCGCGATATCTCCTTCCCGAGATGGTCTCCGACGAGGCTAAGCCGGCAATCGACATACTGTTGCCGCAGTTGTTCTCCCGGATAGACGGCGTGTCCGAGCTCATCGTCCTGCACACCCTTCCCAGCGGCGCCCAGCCGATCGCCGAGGCGATCGATTCGGAGGGCTGGCCCGAGGTCATGGGCACCCTCGCTGGGGAGAACACGATTCTCATCGTTTGCCGGTCCGCCGAGGCGCGGACGAAGCTCACGCAGCGGCTGCTGGAGCTGGCGAAGCGCTCCTGAGTTCGGCGGCACCGCGGTCGTCCGGAAGCTACTATTGACGCGCGCGACGCAGCTGATTAAATATGCAGTCGTTCTGCATAACTCTGCTTAATCAGGAGCGCTCATGCCCCGCACCATCGTCCTCGCCTACTCGGGCGGCCTCGACACCTCCATCATCGTTCCCTGGCTCAAGGAGAACTACGGAGGCGCTCGCGTCGTCTGCGTCGCCGCCGATATCGGCCAGGGCAGCGAGGAGCTCGCGGGCGTGCGCGCGAAGGCGCTCGCGTCCGGCGCCGACGAGTGTTACGTCGAGGACCTCCGCGAGGAGTTCATCGAATCGTTCATCTACCCGACGCTGCGCGCCGGGGCGATCTACAACCGCAAGTACCTCCTGGGCACGTCGATGGCCCGTCCGCTCATCGCGCGGCGGCAGGTCGAGGTCGCCCGCCAAGTCGGCGCCGACGCGCTCGCGCACGGCTGCACCGGAAAGGGGAACGATCAAGTTCGCTTCGAGCTGACATACGCGGCGTTCGCGCCCGATCTTCCCGTGATCGCGCCGTGGCGCGAGTGGGACATCCGGAGCCGCGAGGACGCGATCGCCTACGCCGAAGCGCATGGCGTTCCGGTCACGGCGACGCGCCAGAAGATCTACTCGCGCGACGCGAACATCTGGCACCTCTCGCACGAGGGCGGGGTGCTGGAGGATCCGAACGCCGCGCCGCCCGACGACCTGTATATGCTCACGAATCCGGTGACGAAGGCGCCCGACGCGCCGGAGACCGTCATCATCGGCTTCGAGCAGGGCACGCCGATCTCGGTGAACGGCGAGCGCATGGGGGCGCTCGATCTCCTCACCACGCTCAACAAGATCGGCGGCAAGCACGGATGCGGCGTCGTCGATCTCGTCGAGGATCGTCTCGTTGGAATGAAGTCCCGCGGCGTGTACGAAACCCCGGGCGGATCGCTCCTCTACACGGCGCACTCGGAGCTCGAGCAGCTCGTGCTCGATCGCCGCACGCTCGCGGCGAAGGACACGATCGCGCCGCGCTACGCCGACCTCGTGTACGAAGGCCGCTGGTGGACCACCGAGCGCGAGGCCTACGACGCGTTCGTGGGCGTGACGCAGCAGCGCGTCACGGGCACGGTCACGCTGCGCCTGTACAAGGGTTCGACGCAGGTGGTCGGACGGCAGAGCGAGCATGCGCTGTACGACGAGCGGTTCGTCACGTTCGGCGAGGACGACGTCTACGAGCAGAGCGATGCCGCTGGATTCATCCGGCTCTTCGCGCTGCCGGCACGGGTGCGCGCGCTCAAGGATCAGGAGATGGGTCTCGCGCCGGCGCCCGTCGTTGCTCCCACGGAAGCGACCGACAAGCCGGCGCTTCAGATCGCGTGACCACCGCGATAGCAACGACCGCGGGGTCGAAGTCGCACAAGCTGTGGGGGGGCCGGTTCGCCACCGGCCCCGCTCCGGCGTTCGAGGCGCTGAACAGCTCCATCGGAGTCGACTTCCGGCTCTGGCCCTTCGACATCCAGCTCTCGAAGGCCTGGGCGATGGCGCTGTACAAGGCGGGCGTGCTCACGCTCGACGAATGCAACGAGATCGAGAATGGGCTCGATGCCGTCGCTGCGCGTCTCGAGGCGGGCGAACAGCCGTCGCCGAGCGATGAGGACGTGCACACCGTCATCGACCGGCTGCTGCATGACGAAGTCGGCGACGTCGCGTCGAAGTTGCACACGGGGCGCAGCCGCAACGATCAGGTTGCGACCGCAACGCGCATGTGGTCGATGGAGGCCGTCGCTCGACTCGACGATGCGCTCCGCGGGCTGCAGCAGGTCATGGTCGACCAGGCGCACGGACTCGAGACGGCGCTCATGCCGTCGTACACGCACATGCAGCGCGCCATTCCCGTGTCCGCCGCGCACTGGCTGCTCTCGCATTTCTGGCCGCTCGAGCGCGATCGCGGCCGCCTGCGCAACGCGAAGTCCGCGGCCGCGGTGCTGCCGCTCGGCTCCGGTGCCGTAGCGGGATGCGCATATCCCATCTCACGCGTACTGCTTCAGGGGAGCCTCGGGTTCGCGAGCGTCAGCCCGAACTCCATCGACGCCGTGAGCGATCGCGATTTCGTCGCCGAGCTGCTGTTCACGGCCACGATGATCGCAACGCACCTCTCGCGGTTCGCCGAAGATCTCATCATCTACGGCTCGAGCGAGTTCGGCTTCGTGCAGTTCGGCGACGCGTTCACGTCCGGATCGAGCATGATGCCGCAGAAGCGGAACCCTGACGTGCTCGAGCTCGCGCGCGGATCGTCGGCGCGAGTGCTCGGCGATCTCACGACGTTGATCGCCACCTTGAAGGGACTGCCGACGAGCTACAACAAGGATCTGCAGGACGACAAGCGCGTGCTGTTCGACGCAGTCGACACGTTGTTGCTCGTGCTGCCGGCGATGACCGGCGCACTCGCCGAGTGCACGTTCAAGCCGCAGCGCATGCGCGCGGCGTTATCGAGCACGATGATGGCCACGGATCTCGCGGATTATCTGGTGCGAAAGGGCGCGACCTTCCGGGAAGCGCATGGCGCGGTGGGACGGCTCGTGCGCCAGTGCGAGGAGAGTCGGCTCGAGCTGCACACCCTTCCGCTCTCCGCGTACACGGCGGCGCATCCGCTGTTCGAGCAGGACGTGTTCGATGCGCTGTCGGCGCTGCAGTCGGTCGAGCAGCGCGACATCGAGGGGGGCACGGGTCCGCGGGCGGTCCGCGCACAGATCGAGGCTGCGCAGCGCGCGATCTGATGCCGAGCAGTCGTGACAACGAAAACGGGACGCTTCCGGAGGGAAGCGTCCCGTTTTCGTTGCTGCGCCAGCTCGTTATTGAGGAAACTAGAACACGAGTCCGAAGGTGATCGGCACGAAATGGAAGTCGGTGCCGTTCACGCTGTGATAACGCGCCTCGACGTACGCCGAGAATCCGGTGAGCGGGAATCGAAATCCTCCGCCGATGTTCCAGCCGACGTTCGTCTGGCTGGAATTGTCGAAGAACGTCGGATCTTTCGTGCTGTAGTAGCCGATGCCGCCGATCGCATAGATGGTATTCGCGGTGGTGCGGCCCGCCGGCGCGAGCTCGAACACGGCGTTGCCGATCACACCGCTCGCATGGGCTTTGTCGCTGCCGGATTTCTGGTTGAACTCGTTGTACATGCCCTCGACGCGAAACCCGAGCTGCGAGGAAGGCTGCAGCATTTCGACGCCGACGATGCCGTGATAGCCGATGTCGTGGTTGTCGCCGAAGGTGCCGGTGGGCAGCGTGGCGCCGGCCGCGATGACGAAGTGCGCGTTGCCTTGCGCAAGCAGGCTTGCAGGGCGCGCCGCGAGCGCGAGGACAGCGATGGTTGCCGCCGCGCGAATCTTGGAAAGCATGGGGTCTCCCGGGAGTTCCGTGTGTCGCGGATTGCTTCCAGAAGCGTGCCAGCCTCAGGTGGACCGTTCGCAGCCAAGCGGGGGATGTGCCGGCGATGCCGACGTGGCACTTGTCGGCTGCTCGTATTATCCTCACCAGCGAGAATATTTACCAATCAACGCGCTGTCAGTAAATATCCTCAACCGAGAGGGTATTTTTGTCGAGATACTATCACGTTGACATTGCTCGACATGCGTCCGATGCTGATGCGAAGTGGACGGACAACCTCCTGTCCCGGTTTGAAATCCCGGGCGTCGATCGAGCGAAGCAAGGCGTGGCGCGGCGAATATCTGTCGCGGGTATTTACCACGTGGCGTTGATCCGGCGCCTGTCTGCCGAACTGCGCGTCCCGCTCGATACCGCTGTCGCGATCGCGGGACAGTTGCTGACCACCGATGCTCGGCATGTACCGCTGGGCGATGGGCTCGAGATCCGCCTCGACCGCGAGGCATTCACTCGGGAGGTTGACGCCCGGATCGAAGAGGCGGTGGAATCCGTGGTGCCGGCACGGCGCGGGCGGCCGCCGGCGCATCGTCGAGCTGATACCCGGCGGGCGGAAACCGCCACGGGCAAGCCACGATGACAACGGGGTGATCTGCTCGCCACGTGATAAAAACAGCGGGGCGCCTCTCGGATCGAGAGGCGCCCCGCGTTCGTCTGCGTTCTCGCTCGAGCTTACCGAGCGACGGCCTTGGACACGTTCTCGGCGGCCGGGCCCTTCTGGCCCTGCACGAGATCGAACTCGACGGCCTCGCCTTCAGCGAGCGTCTTGAAGCCTGAGCCCTGGATGGAGCTGTAGTGGACGAAGCAGTCCTTGTCTCCGCCGTCCGGCGTGATGAACCCGAAACCCTTGGCGTCGTTGAACCACTTCACCTTTCCGGTCGTACGCATGTCCCACTCCTGAAAGAACTAAATCCGCTACAACACCATGTTGCGCGGGCCGATGGTGCCGGGATCGGCCGCGGCCGGTCCCGGCGACGGCGAAAGTAGTAACGCCCTGAAAACCCGTCAAGCGTGGAACAATCCCCGACCGTAGGGCATTGGGGCGCGCGGACTATCTTTCACGTGTCCCGAATCAATGAGGATCAGGACGTGGGATTTGGAACGCGCCGCAAGACCGTGACGACGATGGTTGGTGCCGTGCCGGTGGGATCATCCGCACCGATCGTCGTGCAGTCGATGACGAACACCGATACGGCCGATCCGCGAGCGACCGCGGACCAGGTGCTCGCGCTCGCTGGCGCCGGTTCGCAGCTCGTGCGCGTCACCGTGAACAACGAAGACGCCGCCGCCGCAGTGCCGGAGATCGCCAAACGCGTTGCTGACGCGGGCGTCGCGGTCCCGATCGTCGGCGACTTTCACTACAACGGGCATTTGCTGCTCGCCAAGTATCCGGCCTGCGCGCTCGCGCTCGCGAAGTACCGCATCAATCCCGGCAACGTCGGCGGCAAGCGGCGCGATGAGAATTTTCGCACGATCGTCCAGATCGCAGTCGACAATGGCAAGCCGGTGCGCATCGGCGTGAATTGGGGATCGCTGGATCAGGATCTTCTCACGCAGATGATGGACGAGAACGCGACGTCGTCCGCGCCTCTCGACGCGAAGGACGTGTACATCGAGGCGATGCTCGCGAGCGCCCTTCGCTCCGCGGAGCTCGCCGAAGAGGTGGGGCTCGGCCACGATCGCATCATCATCTCGGCGAAAGTCTCCGGCGTGCAGGACCTGGTGGACGTGTACCGGCGCCTCGCCGCGCGCTGCGACTATCCACTGCACCTCGGACTCACCGAAGCCGGCATGGGGATGAAGGGCATCGTCGCGAGCACCGCCGGGCTCTCGATTCTGCTCGCCGAGGGGATCGGCGACACGATTCGCGTGTCGCTGACGCCGAAGCCGAATGGCGACCGCACCGAAGAAGTGCTGGTGGCCCAGCAGATCCTCCAGTCGCTCGGCCTGCGCAGCTTCGCGCCGCAGGTCACCGCGTGCCCCGGCTGCGGGCGCACCACGTCGACCTTCTTCCAGCACATGGCGGAAGACATTCAGACGTACATTCGCGAGCAGATGCCGGTGTGGCGTGACGAGCGACCCGGCGTGGAAGAGATGAAAGTCGCCGTGATGGGATGCGTGGTGAACGGGCCCGGGGAGTCGAAGCACGCGAACATCGGCATCTCGCTGCCCGGCACGTTCGAGGAGCCCAAGGCGCCCGTGTACGTCGACGGAAAGCTGCAGACGACGCTGCGTGGCGACACGATCGTCCGCGACTTTCTCGTGATCCTCGAGGAGTACGTCGCCTCGCACTACGCGCGACGCGAGCGGCAGACCGCGGTCGTCTGAACGCAGGGGCAGAGCAACGACTTGGTCGTACCGAGCCCAGATCTCTCGACGGCGCGGCTTCGGCGCTCCGCCCGGGACGACGGGCTATCTACCGAGCTTCGTGCGCGCGCTCAGCTCGACGCGTGGGCGGGATCGCTGGCGATCGCTTCGAGCTCGGCGACGGCGTCCGCGAGCTCCCGCATGATCTCGCCGGTGAAGCCGATCTCATTCAGCCGATCGAAGACTCGGCGATACCACCGCACCGTGGCGTCCTTGCCGCCGGTGAAGCGACTCCAGACGGTGTTGGGGTCGATGGTGCGGCGCAGGTCGGAGAGAATGCTACTCGCGTTGTGGAGCTTGTCGGCCGCGCACACCCAACGGGCCGATTCACTCGCGTTCGCCAGGCGATCGAGATAATCGTCGCGCCGCTCGTCGTGCGACAGCTCGACGCCATCGTCGTCGACGCGGCGGTGCGTCACCCCAAGCACCGTTTCGAGCACCTCGGCGCCGAACTTGTCGCCGATGCGACGCTCGAGCATCTCGCGCGTGAACGCTTCGCGGACGCAGTCCTCGATGACGTCGTGCAGAATGCCGGCGACCACCGTCTGATCGTCACGCTGATACCGCGTGAGAATGATCGCGACGTTCGCCGGGTGCGTCACGTATGGCAGGCGCGTGCCCTTCCGCACCTGCTGATCGTGGTGCTTCGCGGCGAACGCGAGCGCGTGATTGATCCGGTCCGAGTATCCGGTGGTCGTCATGGCGAGAACTTGAGCCTATAGGCCGTGTACGAGCGCGTCAACCACGGCCTTCGCCGGCGAACCAGCGGACCATCCGCTCGAGTCCCGCAGCATCCTGCTGATCGAAGGTCGCGCGCCGCTCCGAGTCGATGTCGAGCACGGCGATCAGATTCCCCGATGGGCCGAGCACCGGCACGACGATCTCCGACTTCGACCGCGCGTCGCACGCGATGTGTCCGGGAAAGCGATCGACGTCAGGGACGACCAGCGTCCGGCGCTCCGCGGCGGCCGTCCCGCAAACACCCTTGCCGAAGACAATCTCGAGGCACCCCGGGGTGCCCTGATAGGGCCCGACGCGAAGCAGTTCCGTGCCGACCACTCGATAGAACCCCGTCCAGAGGTGCCGGAATCCGAAGTGCAGGATCGAGCTCATCGTCGCCATGGCGGCGATCTCGTCATCGATGCCAGCCAGCACCAGGGTCAGGTGCGCCTGCAATTGCGCATACGCACGGTCCTTGGGCTGGTGACGAACGTCGAGTACGACTTCAGCCATTGGTCATCTCGATATCGCGGCGGTGAATTGCAGGTGCAGGACGAGCAGCGCCAGTCCCTGCACGATGATGCCGACGCCGGCGCCCACGGCAGCGACGCGCTTCGCGATGAGCCACGCGGCGAGAGCGAGTGTCGCGCCAACGGCGATGTACCCGATGTCGAGGCCGACGTTCATCCAGAGCAGCCGGTCCAGCCGAGTGGCGGCCGTCAGATCGCGCATCGCGAGTCCGCGCCACTCGATGGCGGTGACCCCCGCGATCGCGACGCCCCATGCCGCCATCTGCAGCGCGAAATGCGCCAGCAGCGGAGAGCGGATTCGACGCATCGTGAGCAGTGTCGCGATGGCGGTGCCCGACAGAACCGACAGACCTGCCCAGATCATCATCCGGAGCAGGTGCATTTGCTCCGCGCGAAAGAGGGTGTCGGCGAACACGCGTGGGATGCTAGCCGAGCGAGCTCGCCGCTGGAAGTCCTCGACGGGGGCGCTGCTACGGCGTCGTGAGGGCGCGCATCTCGGCGGTGCGCACCGGCCGCGGGGCGCGCGCGATTCGCTCGGAGGACGGCAGCACCGGCGCGGGCGCATTCCAGAGTACGATGCCCGCCGGATTTCCCCCCGCGAGGCGAATCGCATCGATCGCCGTCTGAAGCTCGTGCACGCGCGTGTGTCCGACGCGAGCGCAGACGATCGTGTCGGCGATCGGCAGCGCACCCGGCACACCTGCCGCGGTCTGGGCAGTCGTCGCGACGACGACGATGGCGTCGTAGTGCCGCGCCAGGCGCGCCCCGTCGCTGCGGAGCAACTCGGTGGTCTCGGACAACCGAAGCGACGGCGAGATCCCGCTCGGGACGACGTCGATCGTGCGGTCGCGACCGATCCGCGCCTCGACGGCGACCTCCGGCCACTCGGCGGCGCGCGCGAGCACGTCCGCGAACCCGGGCTCCGCGTGGATGCGCAGTGCGGCGGCAACGGGCGCGGTGTGCGAGTCAGTGTCGATCAGGATGGTGCTTCGTGCTTCATCTGCGGCAATGGCCGCGATGTTCATTGCGACCACCGCCGCGAGACGCGTGTCGTCGCCGGTGATCGTGAGCACGAGGCGACTGGCACCCGTGCGTGCCACATGGAGGTACGAGAGCTGATAACCGTCAGCACCGGGATCGAAGTAGGGCGGCGCCTCACGATCGGCGCTCCGCCGGTCGCGGTCCGGCGAGCGCGGGCGCGGCTGCACGGTAGCGAGCACGCGGACGCCGGTGAGCAGCTCCACCTCGTGCTCGTCGCTCACGCGCGGGCGGCGGGTTTCGTCCCCGAACACCCAGGCGAAGCCAAGCGCAACGCCGAACACCAGCGCGGCACCGAGCATCGCCATCGGCGGCGTGTCGAGACGCGCTTCTTCTTTGGCTTGCTCCACCTCGCGATCGTATTCCCGCGCCTTGCGGCGAGCGTCGGCCAACGCCGCGGCAGCCTGCGATTCCAGCGATTGCGCGGAATCTCGTTCCGCGATCCACGAGGCCGTGTCGGCCGCCGGATTGGCGACGACGGCTTGCGTGGGCGCCGGCGCGCTCAGTCTCGCGATCTGCGCGCGCAACGAGTCACGCTGCTGCTGACCAACGAGCTGAATGGAATGGCCGATGTCGTTCACGCGTGCGGAGAGCGCCACATAGACGGGATCCGCGACGCCGGTCGTCCCGAACGCATCGCGATCGCGTTCGACGGCGGTCAACGAGTCGAGCAGCGCCTTGGCGCGTCCGTTCGCGGCCAGTTGCGGCGACTCGCCCAGCGCGCGGTACGACGCGGTCACCGGCGCGGTTTCCACGCGCGTGAGCAGGGCGTCGAGGTCGTTCACCGCGTTGATGAGCGAGTCGCGGCGCGCGTTGACGACCGGGGCGAGTGTGTCGACCGTCGGTGCCGGGGCGCGCTGCGCCGTGCTCCGCGCCACGGCGAGAGACGATTCGGCGGCGGCAAGTCGGGTTCGCGCTTCGGTGAACGCGGCAATGAGCGGCGCCGTGTCGGGGCGCGCGGCGGCGGGAACGATCGGCGCCGGCGCCACGCGACGGATCTGGTGCGGTGCGACG
This sequence comes from Gemmatimonadaceae bacterium, assembly GCA_035547615.1. Classification (GTDB taxonomy): domain Bacteria; phylum Gemmatimonadota; class Gemmatimonadetes; order Gemmatimonadales; family Gemmatimonadaceae; genus JAQBQB01. The sequence continues at coordinate 37,878 of DASZUN010000173.1, forward strand.
AGCAGCGCGACCGCCGCGGCAATCACGGTCCCGGTCGTGGCCGCGCCGATGAAGAGCGGTCGGCGCACGGCATTCCGCGCGCGCGCGGTGAGCCACGCGGGTCGCGGAATCGGCTTGGGGAACTCGCCCGTCATCTGCGGCATCTTGGGATACTCTCATCGACGCGTGAGCGTCGCAAGCGCTTGGAGATGCCCGTCATCTGGCAGGGGTCGGGCCAGCGCGGAACTTCGGATCCGTCTCGCGCGAGGCGCACCGGCGTGTCCCGAACTACTGGACCGTCACGCTCCCCTTCATGCCCATCGCCAGATGCGGCGTGCAGTGAAACTCGTATTTGCCGGGCTTGATGCCGCCGAAGGAGATCGTGTACGTCTCGTTCGGATTCATGAGCAACGGACTCGAGAGCTCCGAGACCTTTTGGTCCATGTTGGCATTGAGTTGATCCTTGACGTCGGGCGGGATCGTCGCGGGATCGAACGAGATGTTGTGTGGACCGCCGCTGACCATCACGAACTTGACGGCTCCGCCCGGCTTGATGGAGACGTCGGCCGGCTCGAAGCGGTATCCCTGCGCGTCGCCGATCATCTTCACATCGACCGTGTCGCCGTTTGCCGGGATCGACGTTGCAGCCGCTGGGGCGCCGGGAGAAGCTTTCGGTCCGGCGCTGGTCGTATCGGCAGCTTTCTTCGCGCCGCCGCCGCACGCGCCCAGAACGGCTGCACCCGCGATAAGTGTCAGTGCAGGGAATCGCATCGTGATTGCCTCGTCATGGTGCTCGAGCCGTCGTGATAGAACGGAACGACGGAGTCGGCCCGTCATGTGAAATTATTCACAATGCGGCGGCCGCACCAACCAATTCCCACTCGTCAAAACTGTGCCAGGAGCGATCGGTCCAGCACGTTGGGATTGCCGAGATACACGAAGCGGAAGTCGTGCATGTACGCGAGGGCGACGCGTCGAACGTCCTCGGGTGTAACGCGCCGCAACGCATCGACGAACTGGGACGCGGCCCGATAGTCCCCGTCGTAGATCTGCGCCCGGGCGAGAAACGCCGCCTGGTCGTGGTCGGTTTCGTTCTTCAAGAAGTAGTCGGTGATGAACTGCTGCACGACTCGCTGGAGCCCGGCGGGATCGATCAGCTCGCGCTGAAGGCGATCGATCTCGCCGCGCATCAGCCTGAGCGTGGTGTTCGGATCCACCGTCGTGACGTACACGCCGCCATTGGCAATCGCGCGCTCGACGAACGGCGCGTCGACCTCGTACGACAGGTTGCGGCGCGATCGGATTTCCGTGAAGAACCGACCCGACAGCACCGCCGTGGCGATCCGGAGCGCCTGGTAGTCAGGCGTGCCGGCGCGCGGGCCTGCGTAGTAGCCGAGGAGGTAGTTCGTCGGGAGCTGTGCTTCGCGCACGACCAACGCGCGCCCTCGCTCCAGTGGGCCGCCGGGCGCGCGCCACACGTAGGTGCCGTGCGGCAACTGCGCCAGCGTGCGCTGCACCAGAGGCTCGAGTTGCGATCGATCGATGTTGCCGACCACCACGAGCAGCATCCGCGACGTCACCATCTGCGTCGCCTGATAATGTCGGAGCGCAGCGAGACTGATCGAGCGCAGGGTGGCTTCGGTACCCGTGGGATCGAACCCGTACGGGTGGCCCACATACGCCAAGCTGTCCGCCAGGTGATTCACCAACTGATCCGGGTCGGCGAGCTCGGCACGCGCCTCCGTAATGAGGCGTTCGCGCACGAGCTCGACTTCGTTCGAATCGAGCGCGGGCGCCATGATGCGGTCGGCGAACACCGACCAAGTGGAATCGAACGTACCGCGGATCGACGTGAATCCAAACGTCGTCCAATCGGCCGACGGTTCGATCGTGAACGTGCTTCCGAGCTCGGCGATCGTTCGCCGAACTGCGCTACCCGGGAACCGGCGTGTGCCGCGCTCCGACGCCTGGAGCAGAAAGTACTCGATGCCCTGGGTTGCCGGCGTGAGCTGCTGCGTGCCGCCGAGCAGAAACAGATTCGCCGACACGACGTCGTTCGACGGGTTGCGCCGCAGAAGTACGGTGAGCCCGTTGACGTCGAACCGACTCGTCGCGGTGTCGACCTGCGCAGGTGCGGCGGCGGGTGCGATGAGCAGCGCGACGATGGCGAGAACGCGCAACTTCACGGCTGCGCTCCGAGCTGGAGAAGCGACGACGACGTGAGCTTCAGCAGACGCTCCGCCTCCGGCGAGAGTAGCACGCCGACGACATGCGGCTTTCCGATGATGTACGTGGTCGCGTAGTGAAGCAGGTCCGCCGGTGTTTGCTTCGCCATCGTGTCCACGTAGCCAAAGAAGTAGTCGAGGCCGGTAACGGCCCACCAGAAGCCGAGCTGCTGTGCGAAGCCGGACGCACGCTCGAGGCTCAGCTCCGTTCCGACGATTCGTTTCTGCTTCGACGCTTGCAGCTCGTCAGCGGTGAAGTACCCCGGCGTGGTGACCGCGGCGAGCTCCGCGCTCAGCGCGGCGGCCGCACGCGACAGCTTCTCGGGCGTGGTCTCGCCTTCGATCGTGATCGGACCGACATGGTTCTGTGTGTAGTAGTTCACGCCGATGGACTGAAACAAGCCGCTGTCCACGAGTCGACGCTGGAACCGCGAGCCCGGCTGGTTGAGCACGTCTGAAAACACGTCCGCCGCGTAGGTGGACGCAGGATCCTGACTCGCGCTTGGCCCCTGCCACTCCAGCATGAGCACGACCGTGCCGCCGATCGGCTGCTGCACGACGACGCCCGTATCGTGAGTGAGCGGGGGAATGGGCGGGATCGGTGCCACCACGAAGGGATCGGGGCCCCGTTTCCAGCCGCCGAACGTTGCGCGCGCCAGCGCGAACGCCCGGTCCGGCGTGACATCGCCGGTGACGATGATCGCGGTGTTGTTCGGCACGTAATACCGCTCCTGGATCGCGCGCATCTTCGCCGGCGTCGTGCTCTCGATGACGTCGCGCTCGCCAAGCGGATTCTTGCGGCTCCAGGCGGTGGTCCACAACGCCTTCCCCATGGCGGTCGTGAACTCGAAGAACGGATTGGATTCGTTGCGATCGTATTCGCCAATCACCACCTGGCGCTCACGCTCGAGCTCGTCCGGCCTGAAGAGCGGCCGGATCAGCGCGTCGGCAAGAAAATTCATCCCACCGGCGATGCTGTCTGCCGGCACGGTCAGGTAGTAGTTGACGCGCTCTTCGGTCGTCGTCCCGTTGAACTCGGCGCCGAGCTCCGACGCGCGGGCGACGAAATCGTCCGGGTTGGGATAGTTCTCGTTCGCCTTGAAGAACATATGCTCGTACAGGTGCGAGAGCCCGGAGAACTCCGGAATCTGCGTGAACGAGCCGTTCTTGACGTCCGCTTCGATGGTCACGAGCGGCACGCCGTGATTCTCCACGACCATGACATCGAGGCCGTTGGGCAGCACCATGCGCTTGATGTGCTGCTCCAATTCCGCCCGCTGAGCCGGCAACGCCGCCGACGCGAGCAGCAGGAGCGCCGCAGCGCGCGCGCGGATCGTGCGAAATGGACCACGTCGCCGCCGTGGCGGCAGCGGCCCGTTCGGTTTTTCTTTCACCATCGACATGCAGAGCTCCAAGATCCTCGACCCCAAATCGGTTGCACGAGTCGCGAGCCAACTCGACGCGGCGCACCTGCGCCGCGACGAACCGCTCGCGCCCTACACCACGTTTCGCATCGGCGGACCGGCCGATCTGCTCTTCGAATCGACCTCGGCTGATGCTCTTGCGAATGCCGTGCTCGCGGCGCGAGAAGCCGGCGTACCGTACTTCATCCTCGGCCTCGGCGCCAATGTGCTGATCGGCGATCGCGGTTTTCGTGGACTGGTGATCCGGAACACCGCCGCGCGACACGAGTTCCGCACGTCGGATGATTCCTGCGCACTCTGGTCCGAGAGTGGCGCGACGATGAAGGCGCTGATCCAGGATTCCGTCGCGCGCGGCTGGTCCGGCCTCGAGCACTACGTCGGGATTCCGAGCACGGTGGGCGGTGCGATCTGGCAGAACCTGCACTTTCTCTCGCCAGCGCCCGAACGCGAACGGACGATGTTCATCGCCGAAGTGTTCGAGTCCTGTGACATTCTGTCGCAGGAGAACGAGCGAAAGACCGTCGGCCCGGAGTACGTGAAGTTCGGCTACGACGATTCGGTGTTCCACCACCGCGCCGACGTGGTGCTCGCGACGACGTTCCGGCTCACACGCGCCGACCCCGCGGTCTTGCAGCGGATCATGCAGGAGAATCTGAGCTGGCGCGGGGCGAAGCATCCGTGGCTCGACTGGCATCCGAGCGCGGGCTCGATTTTCAAGAAGATCGAGGGCGTCGGCGCCGGGCGGCTCGTCGACCAGTGCGGATTGAAAGGCTTTCGCCACGGCGGTGCGCAGATCTCGCATCTGCACGCGAACATCATGGTGAACCTCGGCGGCGCCACGGCCAACGACGTTCGCGAGTTGATCGACATCGCGCAGAAAGCCGTCGAGCGCGAGTGCGGCGTGCACCTGGAACCCGAGATCGGGTTCATCGGCGAATTCTAGAGCGGCTCAGAACGACGCGCCGAAGCCGGCAACAAAGCGCCAGCGAGCGGGATGATCGATCGGCCGCGCGAAGCCGACGTGGAGAATATCCGAAAACAGCGTGATGCCGGCGCCGAACGTCGCTCGCACGCCGTGCGTCGGAAGCGAGACGAGCGCGGTGTCACCCGGTGCACCAAGCGCGCGCACGGCGGCGATTGCGCCCGGCGAAGACAACTCCGTCCACCCTCCTTGTATGCTCGCGCCAATCCCCGGGCTCACGCCCGGGATGTAGTAATTGCGCCAGACGTGCTTCGGCGTTTTCCAGATCGGAAATCGATAACTGGTGAAACCGCGGAACAGGGCCGCGCGATCTCCGGCAAACTGTTTGTACTCGTACCCTGGCAGCGCCTGGTTCCCGCCAATCTCGAACAACTGTTGCGGTGGCGGATGCGCGCCGAGCAGCAGGCCGCCATCGGCGTGCATGGCGAGCGACACCGGTCCCAGGTATCGGCGGGCGCTCAGTGACAACTGCATCCGTTGCCAGTCGAGATCGCCGCGCCCGATCTCGTAGTGCACGCGTGCGCCGAATCCCGGCTGGACGAAATCACCGGAAACATTGGGGTGCAGCTCGAGATCCGCGCTGCCCAGGGCATACGAGCCATTCGCGGCACCGCGATTCGGCCGAAACGCCGCTTGTCCGGGAATGAGGCCGTGCGTGAGACGCGCCGGCTCCGCCGCATCTCGGCCGAGCCCGAATTGCGTGGTGACGAGTCCCTCGTCGACCGACCCGAGAATTCGCGTTGCCGACAACATCGCCGATCGCCGATCGACATAGTCGAAATTGTCGACGGAGCCGAGCACGGCGGCGACGCCGGGATCTTCCTCGAGCGGCAGTGTGAAGTCGTTCGTGTTCGCCAGGGCGCGTTCCGCACGTGCGCTGACGATCCAATCGCGAGGGTGATAGGTGACGAACGCGCCGCCGCGCGTCGTCCGCTCGCTCCAGGCCCAACCCACGAAACCGCCGGTGCTGAGGCCTGGAGCGAGACTCCGGAAATCCACCGAGGGCGCGATACCGGTGAAGAGTCCTTCGACCCGATCGAACCGGAGAATCCGGCTCGTGGTCGCGGGAAAAAGATTGAGTCGCGGTGGACCATCCGCGCGCCAGGCATTCGGCGCCATGTCGGCGAAATCATCGGCGTGCACCGACTCGGTCTGCGCTCCGATCTCCTCGCTCCATCCACGGAACGAGGCGATGCTGTCCGGGGGCGCCCAACTCACCACGACGCGTCGCCACAGCGTCGAATCGCGAGGTGCACGCGCGGAATCGACGACGCGAACGTCGGAGAACGTCGAGACAAGCCGAAGGATCGGCCGGTTCTGTGTCAGCACGGGAAACGCCGCCTGGAACTCACTTCGCTGGAACGCGGGGAGCCAATAGCGGCCATCGACTTCGGCGTTCACGAATTCCACGTATGCGACGGCAACCACGCCCGAGGCGCGAAGCACCGTTTCGCGCAAGCTCGGCGAGCCGCCGAGGATCACGAACTGGCCGCGCATCAGAATGATCTGATGGCGCGTCGCGTCGACGTCGATCTCACCGTCGAATGCGCCGAGTTTGGTGGGCCCTCGAAAGTGCGGGTGCACGCGGATGCGCACGATCGGTATCGATCGCGACCCTGCATGCAGCACCGTGATCGTGTCGCCGCCGGAGAACGTGTAGAACTGATCACGATCGACGGCGAACGGATGCACGGCGATCAGGGAATCGTTCGCGCGCCGGCGGTCGGCGAACGACGCGCCGAGCGACAAGCGATTGCCGTAGAGCGATGGGACGGTCCACGCGCGAACGATGCTGAGAATGGAATAGGGAACGCCGATGCTTTGCGATCGATACCCCACGACGTGCACCTCGTAGATGCCGCCGCGCGCCCATCGAGCATTCGCCGCGAGCTGCTCGACTTCGGCCGCGTGCTCGCGGCCGAGTGTGTCGCGCACCATCAGGGACATCTCAGTCTCGACGCGAGCCTGATAGCCGCTCAGCTCCGGCGGCGGCTCCTGATTGGCGATTGCTGCTGCTGCGACGAACTGACGCAGGGCCGGCGTGGAGTACACGGAGTCCACGCTCGTTGCGGTCGCGAGCTGGGCGAGGAGCAGCAGTGGCAGCATGTCGGAGGGGGGATCCTGCCGAACCTACGTCGCGGTTGCGCTCAAGGTGTCGAGGCGTTCGCTCGCGGTACCCCATGCTTCAAGAGCGCGTTCCAGTTCCCGCTTTTGCCGTTCGAGTTCACTTCCCAGCTCCGACGCGCGTGAAATGCCCGACGCCTGGGTGTACAACTCGGCGTCTTCCAGAATTCGAGTGATCTCCTCGATGCGCGCTTCGATCGTTTCGATCGATGCCTCGAGCGCCTGCACCTCGCGTCGCGCCGCCCGGAGCGCGTTGCGCGTTTCGCGCCCGGCATCCTCGCGTCGCGCAGTCTTCTTCTTCTCGGCCACGCGGCGCAGCGATTCCTCTTCAGCAGCGCGCACCGCGGCGGCATGTTCGCGTTCCGCCGCGACGGATTCCCATTCACCGAAATCGCCGTCGAAATCGGTGATGTGGCGGTCGTGCAGGACCCACACACGCGTCGTGAGGGCCCGAAGCAGTTCCCGATCGTGGCTCACGAGCAGCACCGTCCCCTCGTATCGCTCGATGGCGTCTTCGAGCGCCTCGATCGACTCGACGTCGAGATGATTCGTCGGCTCGTCGAGGATGAGAAAATTCGCATCACTCAACATGAGCATCGCCAGGGCAACGCGTGCCCGCTCGCCCCCGGAGAGCGTGTCAGCGTACCGCTGCACTTCGTCGCCCGAGAACCCGAACCGACCGAGGTGGCCCTGCACGAGACGGCGGTCCCAGGTGGGCCGCAGATCGGCGATCACGTCATACAGCGTCCTGTCGAGCGGGACCTGCGCCAGGTCCTGCCGGTAGTAGCCGACGCTGATGCCGCCCCCGACGCGCAGCTCGCCGGAGGCAAGCGCGTGCTCTCCCATCAGCGCGCGGATGAACGTCGACTTGCCGGACCCGTTCGGCCCAATCAGGCCAACGGTATCGCCGCGCATGATCGTCGCGTTCACGTCGTGCGCGAGGACGCGGTCGCCGACCGCAATCGTCGCGCGTTCGGCGATGACGACGCGGTCGCCACCCCGTTCACCGGCCTCGAACCGGACCGACATCGTCGCCTCGTCGGTCGGCGGCGGACTGAGGCGAGACATGCGCTCGAGGCGCTTCCGGCGCCCCTTGGCCTGCTTGGTGTTCTGCCCCGCGATGTTCCGCGCGATGTAGTCCTGCTCACCGGCGATCTTCCGCTGCTGCTGCTCGAACTGCCGCTGCTGCGTGAGCCGCCGCAGCGCGCGCTGCTCGACGAACGATTCATAGCGTCCGGCATAGGACGTCGCACTGTCGCCCTCGAAGTACAGCACGTGATCGACCACCGCGGCCAGGAACGCGCGGTCGTGGCTGATGAGGAGCACCGTCGCCGGAGTCGAAGCGAGATATTCCTCCAGCCATCTCGTCGTTTCCAGATCCAGATGATTCGTCGGCTCGTCGAGGAGCAACACGTCTGCCGGGCTCACGAGCTGGCGCGCCAGGCCGAGGCGCCCACGCTCACCCCCGCTGAGATGTGCGATCGGTGTGGTGCGCGCAGCCTGCGGATCGAAGCCGAGTCCGTGAAGCACCGCATCGACTCGCGGAGCAATCTCGTAGCCGCCCTCTCGTTCGAATCGCTCGAGGTCCTTGCCGTAGCGGGCCAGTGCCGCCTCGCTCGAATCGTGTTCCAGCTGCGACGCCTGCTCCACGAGCGACCGCTCCAGGGCGAGCAGTTCGGCAAACGGGCCGGCGGCCGCTTCCCAGATGGTTGTCGCTTCGCCGAAGTCGCGATGCTGCTCGAGCAGCGAAATGCGAATGCCGGGCTGGCGGGCAATCTGCCCCCGCGTCGGCTTCATCTCGCCGGTGAGCAGCCGGAAGAGCGTTGTTTTCCCAGTGCCGTTCCTGCCGATGATGCCCCAACGCTCGCCAGCTGCTACCGTGAAGGTGATGCCGCGAAAGAGCGTCGTCGCGCCGAATTCGACCGTTGCGTCGGAGACCGCAAGCTGCGTCACTTGCCGGTCCAGGACTTCCAGTCCTGCTCCGCGAGACCCACCGTCAACGCATTGCCGTGTCGTACGAGCGGCATGCGCAGCAGCAGCGGCTCGTCACACAGCTTGTTGAACCACGTTTCGTCGGACAGCCGCGCCGCGCGTAACCCGAGCTCCTCGTATCGTCTCGACTCGCGATCGATCAGTTTATCGATGCCGAACTTCTGCGCGAAACGCTTGAGCTCTCCGGGCGACGCGGGGCGCTCGTTGAGGTCGACGAAATGCGTCTTCACGCGCCGCTCCGCAAAGAAGCGGAGCGCCTTCCGCGTATCGGCGCTCTTCTTCACGCCGAAAACCTGAACTTCGATCGGTGATGGCACGCAGCGAGTATACCTATCGCCCTGCCTGGTGGGTACCGGGTGGTCACGCGCAGACACTCTGGGGCAAGTTTCTGCGCCCGCGGCCCTCACTCCGCGCCCGCACCGAGCGATGGGAAACGCCGGACGGCGATTTTCTCGACGTGCACCGCCTCGACTCGAACACCGCGGATGCGCCGCGTCTGTTTTTCCTGCACGGCCTCGAGGGCACGATCCGCTCGCACTATGTCGCGGGGTTCTTCGAGCAAGCCAAGCGCCGCGGGTGGGCCGCTGATCTGTTGATCTTTCGCGGATGCGGCGACGAGCCGAACCGCGCGCCGCGCTTCTACCACTCGGGCGAGACCACCGACGTTGCGTTCGCGCTGGACCGCGTGATCCGCGAATCCCCCGATCGCCCGATCGTCCTGGCCGGCGTGTCGCTCGGCGGAAACGTGTTGCTCAAGTATCTCGGCGAGCGAGGAGCCGATCTCCCGGAGCAGATCAGAGCCGCAGCGGCCATCTCCGTGCCCTTCGATCTGGAGCGCGGCGCCCGCTACATCTCACAGGGCTTCTCCCGGGTGTACGATCGCCATTTCCTCCGCACGCTGAAACAGAAGGCATTCGCCAAGCTCCAGCGCTACCCCGGGCTGTTCGATTCCGCCGCCCTCGAGCGGGCGGGCTCCATCTACGAGTTCGACGACGCGGTCACGGCGCCCGTGCACGGCTTCGCGGATGCACATGACTATTACATGCGGTCGAGCTCCCTCGGATTCCTCGCAGGGATCGAGCGTCCGACGCTTCTCCTCAGCGCCGTCGATGATCCCTTTCTCCCGCCCGCTGTGCTCGATGAGGTGCGTACGGCTGCCGAGCAGAACCCACGGCTGACGCTGGAATTCCCTCTGCACGGCGGCCACGTTGGCTTCATCAGCGGCCGTGTTCCGTGGCGCCCTCTCTACTATGCGGAGTGGCGCGCGTGTGAGTTCCTGCAGCACGTGCTCGCGGGAACTCGAACCGAAGCACGGGCGCTGTGAGCATCCAGCCTCCGCTTCGTTTCTGCCCTCCAACGCCCGACGACGGAGAACTTCCGCCGCGCTCGGGTTACATTGGCAGCCGCAGCCAAGACATCGCCGGTCTTGCGCCGTCCATCTGAAACAGACGGAATCACGTTCAACGACAGAGGATGGTGGCACTCATGTTTCGACGTACCCGCTCCGCCGGCATCCAACCGCGCCGAGCAATGATACCGATCACTCGGACAGGCCTCGCATGAAGGTGCTTTATCTCGTGAGCTTCATCGCCGGCCTGCTGCTGGCCGTGTACGTCATGATCTATGGCGTCGAGCGCCCGCGTGAGGAGAACCCGAGTGGAGAGCGGTCGTTCCGGCTGTCCCCGGCCGTTTCCGTCGCCTTTCTGGTGATCTTTGGTGCACTCGGCTACATCCTGACGCAGCGCCAGGCGGCCTCGGCCGGCTCGCGGTTCGGCATCGCAGCGGCTTTCGGGATTCTTGCCGCCATCGCCGCGGCACGGCTCGTGAGGAAGTGGTGGACTGTCACTCCCGAGCACGACGTCGACGATGAGCGCTACGTGCTGCAGGGCCACCTCGCCCGCGTGACCAAGCCGATTGCCGACGGTGTTGACGGTGAAGTCACGTTCGACATTGGCAACGAACGTCGTGTGCTCCGTGCGCGCGGTGTGGATGATGCTGCGCTTGCGTCAGGAACGGACGTGGTCATCGAGCGAATCGAGGATGATCTCGCATTCGTCGAGGCCTGGAAGGAAGTCGAGAAGCGGCTGTAGCTGCGGAGGCGGGCGCGATGTGGGACGCCGGACTGTGCATTGTGATCATCGGAGGCTTCTTCCTGCTCCGAGCGATCTTTGCGACGATCTTTTTCTTTCTGCTCATTCCGGAAGGAGATCGCTGCCCCAACTGCGACGCCGTCACGCTCCGCGTGGAGTCCCGCGGATGGAATTTTCTCCTGCCGCGGATGCGCACGAGCTGGTGTTTCGAGTGCGGTTGGCACGGATTGCTGCGGATCGGCGCCGTGTCGCCGAGCGTGGCGACCGGCAGCACCGCCGAGCGCCGTTCACCCCGCGCTGGAGGCGTGCAGCCGTAGCCAGCGCGGCCAATTCCCGGTGAGCTCGAAGAAGTCGTCGAAGTAGGTCAGGCCGAGCGACTCGAGCTCGCCGATCAAGCTTTCCAGGGCGTCGCCTTCGCCGAAGATCGGCCCGATGACGACGAGATCGCGTTCGACGCGGAACTCGTCCGGCGTGAGACCAAGCCGCTCGTCAATCCGGTCCCGCGTGAGACCGCTCCGTTCGTATGCCTCACGCCGGATGAAGACGGTCGGAGCGCCGTTCGCGACTTCGAGTGCCATCGCTCGACTCCAGGGTTGCACGTGTGCCGGGTGAATATACACGAACGGTCCGCGCTCCCTCCGCCCGTGGCGGCGCCGTAGCTTTCGTCCCATGACCGGGATCGTTCCCACCCATTCAATGGAAGCTTCATTCGACGTGATCGTCGTCGGCGCTGGCCACGCCGGCACCGAAGCGGCGGTCGCGGCAGCGCGAACCGGTGCGCGCGTCGCGGTGGTCACGAGCGCCCTCGAAACGATCGGCCAGATGTCCTGCAACCCGGCGATCGGCGGCGTGGCCAAGGGCACAGTGGTACGCGAAGTCGATGCACTCGGCGGAATCATGGCTCGGGCAACCGACCTCGCGTCGCTGCAATTCCGGATGCTCAATCGCAGCAAGGGACCGGCCGTCTGGGCGCCGCGTTCGCAGTGCGATCGCGGACTCTATCGTCGTGCCGTGCGCTCGCTCCTGGAGGAGCACGAGAATCTCCAGACGATCCAGGGCACGGTTGCACGTCTCATCATCGACGACGCCGAGCAGCGCGTCGCCGGCGTTGAGACGCTCGAGGGCCGCCGGTTCGGAGCACGCGCCGTCGTGATCACGACGGGAACGTTTCTTCGCGGTCGCATTCACATCGGGACCGAGACCAAGATCGCCGGTGGCCGCGCCGGTGAATCATCGGCGACGCATCTCGCGGAGCAGCTCGAGCGTCTTGGACTCGTCGTCGAGCGATTCAAGACCGGAACTCCACCGCGCATCGACGGGCGGTCGGTGGATTTCTCGCAACTCCAACGGCAGGACAGCGAAGTCGACCTGTTCGATTACTCGTGGTCGCACTTCTGGGGATCGCCACGGAGTGCGGCGTCCGGCACGCGGCATCCTGAGCAGATCCCGTGTTGGATCACGTTCCTCGGCGAGCCGGGCAAGCGCATCATCCAGGAGAACATCGGCCGGTCCGCGATGTACGGCGGCGCGATCGCGTCGCGTGGACCGCGGTACTGTCCATCGGTCGAAGACAAGATCGTGAAGTTCCCGGCGGCCGAGCGGCATCAGCTGTTCCTGGAGCCGGAGGGGCACGACACGGCGGAGCTATACGTCAACGGGTTGTCGACGTCGCTGCCGGCGCCGGTCCAGGTGGAGATCCTGCGATCGATTCCAGGGCTCGAACGCGTGCGCATGACCCGCGCGGGCTATGCGATCGAGTACGACTACTATCCGCCCACACAGCTCGGCGCGACGCTTGGCGTGAAGGCGCTCGGTGGTCTCTTCTTCGCGGGGCAGATCAACGGTACGACCGGCTACGAGGAAGCCGCGGGCCAGGGTGTCGTCGCGGGGATCAACGCCGGGCGCCACGCGCGCGGCGAGGCTGGCGTGGTACTCGGGCGGGAGAGCTCGTACATCGGCGTGCTCGTCGACGATCTCGTGACGCGCGGCGTCGACGAACCGTATCGGTTGTTCACGTCGCGTTCGGAATTCAGACTCACCGTGCGCCAGGACAACGCACTCGGGCGTCTCGCGCCCATCGGGCTCGAGCTGGGTCTCTACGACGAACGCGAGCGCGCGCTCATCGACCGCCGCTTCGCGCACGAGACGGAGGCACGCCGGCTGGCCGACACGACGAGCATCCTCCCGACGCAGGCGCACGCACTGCTTGCGAGTGCCAACAGCTCGCCGCTCCCGCACTCCGTGAAGATCGCCGAGGTGGCGCGCCGGCAGAACGTGTCGCTCGCCGAACTGCTCGACGCCGCCGGCGTACGACACGAGATCGAGCCCGACGCCATCGTCACGGCGGAGCTGGAGCTCAAGTACGAGGGCTACTTCGCGCGCGAGCGCGATCAGGCGGCGAAGCTGCGCCGCATGGGGCAGTTCGCTCTCGCCGGTGACACACCCTACGCGGACATGCAGTCGCTCTCGTTCGAGTCGCGGCAGAAGCTCGCGACCATTCGGCCCGCGACGCTCGCGCAGGCTGCGCGCATTCCAGGCGTGAGTCCGACCGATCTTCAGAACCTCGTAATCGAGATCGAGAAGCGTCGCCGCCGCGCCGCGGACGTGGCGCCGTAATATTTCGGTGGAACTTTGCGATCGCCGGCCCGTATCTGAATAAGTAGCGCTTTGCTACTAAATACGAGCACGGCCCTTGCGGTCGACCGTATCGCACCACGCACGGAGAATGCGGAGAATCATGATGCTCAACTCTCGTATCGCAGGAGCGGTCATGCTGATCGCGCTCGCGACGCCGGCCCTTACGGGCGCACAGACCACGAGCGCGCGGACAGCTGGACCGGAGATCACAACGACCGGCTACGGCGAGGCACGCGTGACGCCGGATCGAGCCACCATCTACATCGGCGTGCAGAGCAGAGCCTCGACGGCGGCCGCTGCCGCCGCTGACAATGCGCGCAAGCAGCGAGCGATCCTCGACACATTGAAGGCGCTCGGCTTCGGCTCCGACCAGTTGTCGACGACGAACTACAGCGTGTCGCCGGAGATGTCGTATCCGAACGGTCCTGGGCAGTCGCCGCGGGTGACGGGGTACACCGTCTCGAACTCGGTGCGCGTCGAGGCCAAGCGCATCGAGGACGTCTCAAAGGCGATCGACGGAGCGCTCGCGAAGGGCGCGAACGAGATCTCCAGTCTGCAGTTCTACTCGAGCAAGGCCGACTCCGTCCGCCGAGTGGCGCTGGCGGCGGCAGTAGCGAACGCGCGTAGTGATGCAGAAACGCTGGCTCGCGCCGCTGGTGGGTCGCTCGGGCCGCTGCTGGAGCTCTCGACCAGCTCGATGCCGGTGCGCCCGGTCATGGGCATGGCGATGGCGCGGGTCGCTGCCGCACCGGCGCCGACCCCGATCGAGGCCGGTGAAGAGACGATCTCCGCCAACGTCGCCGCTCGATGGGTTTTCGTCGAGAGATGACCTAGCATCGACCCGTCCGGATCGCGGAATGAGCGCGAGTTGCCGCGCTCGCATCTGGTGAGCAATGTGCCACGTGGCACTTTCGGAGAGCGACTCCGGATGTGCCACGTGGCACATCGTTGTTTACCGCTCCAGGCGGGAATAGATTGGCGCGACCCGGCGTAGCTCGACGAGAGCCGATTCTCGCGGAGCGGAGCCGGATCGACCTCCAGCCTCACCATCGTGGCACGCGTCATCGCGATCGCGAACCAGAAGGGCGGCGTGGGCAAGACGACCACGGCCGTGAATCTCGCTGCCAGCCTTGCCGCCGCAGAACAGCGCACTCTGCTCATCGACGGCGACCCGCAGGGGAACGCTACGAGTGGGATCGGCGTGCAGGCAGACCAGATCGGATCAACCGTGTACGACGTGCTGATCGGCGAGCGCAACCTCTCGGACGCCACCGTCAAGCACGTCCACTTCAAGACTCTGGACGTCGTTCCCGCGACGCCAGATCTCGCGGGCGCTGAGATCGAGCTCGTCGATCGGCGCGATCGCGAGCGAGCCATGCGCAACGCGGTCGCATCCGTCAAGGAACGCTATGACTTCGTCCTGATCGACTGTCCGCCGTCGCTCGGCCTGATCACGCTCAACATGCTCGCCGCTGCCGACGCGCTCCTGATTCCGCTGCAGTGCGAATACTACGCGCTCGAAGGACTGTCGCAGCTGCTCAACACGGTACACCTCATCCAGCGCAGCGTGAACCCGGACCTCGCGATCGATGGCGTGCTGCTCACCATGTACGATGCACGCCTCAATCTCTCGAGGCAGGTTGCGACCGAGGCGCGGGAGTACTTCGGGAATCAGGTATTCGAGACCGTGATCCCGAGAAACGTCCGTTTAGCGGAGGCCCCGAGTTTTGGAAAGCCGATCATTCTGTATGACGTCGCGTCGGTCGGCGCCCAAGCGTACGTCGCCGTGGCCAAAGAGCTGCTCGCGAGGCGCAAATGACCGCTGAAAAGCCTCGTCGACTCGGCCGCGGGCTCGAAGCTCTCATCCCAGGCTCAACGACCGCGTCGGCGTCCGTGCCAGCGAGCGACTTGCAGCGGATCCCGATCGCGCGCATTCGCCCGAATCCGTTTCAGCCGCGGCGCGAGTTCGATCCCGCGGAGCTCGCGGAGCTGGAAGCTTCACTCAAAGCCAGCGGGCTCCTGCAGCCGATCAGCGTGCGGCGGCGCGGCGACGCATTCGAGCTCATCGCCGGCGAACGGAGATTCCGCGCGGCAACCAACCTCGGCTGGACCGACATCTCCGCGATCGTCCGCGACTTTGACGATCGGACGATGCTGGTGCTCGCGCTCGTCGAGAACCTGCAGCGCGCCAACCTCAATGCGATCGAAGAGGCGCGCGGCTATCGACGACTCATCGACGATTTCCAGCTGACTCAGCAGCAGGTCGCCGAGGCCGTCGGTAAAGACCGGACGACGGTAACGAACCTGCTCCGCGTCCTCTCGCTCCCGGAGGCGGTTCAGCAACTGGTGGAGCAGGGCTCGTTATCGCCCGGACATGCCCGCGCTCTGCTCGCTCTGAGCGGCAACGCCGATCCGCTCGCAGTCGCGAACGACGCGATCGCGCGTGGTCTCTCGGTACGCGAGCTCGAGCAACTGGTGCGTGAGCTCAGCGGCGGTGGTGATCGCACGCCGGAATCGCAACGGACCTCGGCAAAAACATCTGTTTCTCCGAGCGCCGCACCAGACCCTGCCGTTCGACGGATCGAGGACGACTTGCGCCGGTACCTGCAGACCGACGTCCGGGTTCAGCTTACCGGTCCTGAAAAAGGGAAGATCGAGGTCGCGTTCTATTCAAACGACGATCTCGACCGTGTACTCGAGCTCATTTTGCGGGACTCCCGCAGGGATTTTTAGGCAGCATTGCGCCAGTTTCTCCACATGATCACACGTCTAGCCGCGCGTTGCTGCCGCGGCCGGCGTCAAGCTGACCACACCGACAAGCGGGATCATCTGACATTTATGCACAATCTGCAACTAATAGAGATTGAAGGACTAAGCAGATGCTGATGCGCCGAGTGTGGCACTTGTCCACAGCGCTCAACATGGCTGTCGCAAGCGTACTCGTGGGGTGCAGCAGGGAGCGCCCGGCGGCTGGAGGGGAGAGCGCACGCGCCGAGTCCGGCTTCAAGGTCGCGCTCCTCACGCCCGGACCGATCTCCGATCAATCCTGGAACGCGGGCGCCTATCAGGGTTTGCTCAGAATCCGGGACAGCCTTGGCGCGCAGATCAGCCACATCCAGACAAAGACGCCGGCGGATTTCGAGGAGAACTTCAGACAGTACGGCGCGCAGGGCTACACGCTCGTCATCGGCCACGGGTCGGAGTTCCAGGACGCCGCGAAGCGAGTCGCGCCGGAGTTTCCGAAAACCACATACATCACGACGTCAGGCGCCACGACCGGCCCGAACCTCGCCGGGCTCTCGTTTGGATTCGCCGAACCGTCGTACTTCGCCGGGATGCTCGCGGCCGCGGTCTCGAAGACCGGAAAGATCGGCGCCATCGCCGGACAGGAAATTCCGCCGGTGGCGGAGAGCTTCCGCGCCTACGAGCAGGGTGCGCGTGCAGTGAAGCCGTCCATCAAGGTGATCACGTCCTACATCGGGAACTGGGATGATGTGGGTGCGGGCAAGGAACAGGCGCTCGCACAGATCGCGCAGGGCGTGGACGTGATGTTTCAGAACGCCGATGCCGCAGGACTCGGAGTTTTTCAGGCCGCGCGCGAGCACCCTGGCACGTACGTCATCGGATCGAACTCCAACCAGAACGGTGTCGCGCCCGACGTCACCCTTGGAAGCGTGGTGATCGACTTGCCGCTCGCGTTCTTCACCGTTGCCAAGGAAGTGAAGGACGGCACGTTCAAGCCTGGCATCGTGGTGCTCGGACCCGGAACGCGCGTCGTGACCCTGGTGCTGAATCCGGCGCTCGAATCAAGAATCCCGGCAGCGATGCGCTCGCGTATCGACTCGCTTCAGGCGCAGATGATCGCCGGGCTATTCAGGCTGTCCGCTTCGACTGACAGCGGCACGCACGCGAAATCCTGAGATGGCATCGCTCGCCCAGATCACCGAGTACCTCGATGCGACGCTCGACATCGCGAACGTCCCCGATTATCCCGGCGCGCTGAACGGCGTCCAGCTCGCGAATCGCGGCAACATCGAGTGTGTCGCGACCGCGGTCGACTTCTCGAGCGCGAGCGTCGAAGGTGCGATCGACGCGGGCGCACGGCTCCTCGTCGTGCACCACGGAATGTTCTGGGGTGGCGCGCAGCCAATCACGTCGCATCGCTACGAGCGTCTGCGCGCCCTGATCGCGAGCGACGTCGCCGTCTACTCGGCACATCTGCCGCTCGACCGGCACCCGCAACTCGGAAACAACGCACTTCTGGCGCAACGCCTCGGGCTCGTTCCCTCGGGCGGATTTGCGCGGTATCAGAACATCGATGTCGGCCTGAGCGGAATCAGCGACGTGCCCACCGCTCGACTCGCCGAGATCGCCGGCGAGCTGGCCCGGGAATTCGGCGGGACGCTCGCCGCGACGCCGTTCGAGCCGAATCGCATCACGCGCGCGTGGGGCATCTGCACTGGCGCCGGTGCGGACTCGTCGAGTCTGCGCGAAGCGGCGCAACGTGGAATCGACACGCTCATCGTTGGTGAAGGTCCGCACCATACGGCGGTCGAAGCACGCGAGCTTGGCATCGTCGTGCTGTACGCGGGACACTACGCGACGGAGACGCTCGGCGTGCGCGCGTTGGGTGACGTGCTGGCGGCCCGCTTCAACCTGACGACTGCGTTCATCGACGCGCCGACCGGCCTGTGACGGCGACGCGCGGCGACGACGCGCTTGCGCTCAGCCACATCACCAAACGCTTTGGCAGCGTGCTGGCGCTCGACGACGTGTCGCTCAGCGTCCGCCGCGGATCGGTGCACGCGCTGGTCGGTGAGAACGGTGCGGGCAAGACGACGTTGATGCGCATCGCGTTCGGGCTGCTCGCGCCCGATTCCGGAGAGATTCGAGTGTCCGGGGCGCCGCGGCCAATCCGCACGACGGCGGATGCGATCGCGGCGGGACTCGGTATGGTCCATCAGCACTTCACCAACATTTCCGCGATGACCGTTGCGGAGAACGTCGCGCTGGGTGGCCACGGGTCGTACAGCGCCGCCGCCGCGCGCGAGCAGGTCGCGACACTCGGAGCGCAGACTGGACTGGCGGTCGATCCGGACGCGCGCGCGGGCGATCTGCCCGTGGGCGCACAGCAGCGGCTGGAAATACTCAAGGCGCTCGCCCGCAGGGCGCGTGTGCTGATACTCGACGAGCCCACGGCGGTGCTCGCGCCGACCGAAGCGGACGAGCTCCTGCGATGGCTGCGGGCGTTCGCCGAGGAGGGAAACGCCGTCGTACTCATCACACACAAGCTGCGAGAAGCACTGTCCGTCGCGCACGACGTCACAGTCCTCCGACGCGGCCGGACGGTGCTCACCGCACCAGCCGCCTCGCTCGACGAGCGTTCGCTTGCGGATGCATTGTTGGGTGAACCGTCGGCCGCGGGCGCCGCGACACCTCGGCGCGTTTCGGGCGAACGGCGCGCGCGCGTCGTGTTTGCGGAAGGCCTGTCGTTACGCGACGAGCGCGGCATCATCACGATTCGCGAGGCAGCATTCAGCATCGACGCCGGCGAAATGATCGGCATCGCCGCGGTCGAGGGAGCGGGCCAGCGAGAGTTGCTGCGCGCGCTGGCCGGTCGTATCAGGCCGAGCCACGGAACGCTCGCGCTGCCGGAACGCGTCGGATTCATCCCGGAGGACCGACACCGCGACGCGCTGGTCCAGGAATTCGTGCTCAGCGAGAATGTCGCGCTGAAGGGAGCAGGCGCGGGGGCCGGACGCATGGATTGGCGCGCGATCGACGGAAGAACGGACGAACTGATCGCCGCGTTCGACGTGCGCGGTGGGACGCGGTCATCGCGAGCCGACGCGCTCTCAGGCGGCAATCAGCAAAAGCTGGTTCTGGCGCGGGAACTCGACGGCGACCCGCCGCTGATCGTGGCAGAGAATCCCACCCGGGGTCTCGACATCCGCGCAACCGAAGCCGTGCACGAGCGGCTTGGCGCCGCGTGCGCGGACGGCGCTGCGGTCGTCGTGTACTCGAGCGATCTGGACGAGGTACTCGCATTGGCCCAGCGCGTACTCGTCGTGCACGCCGGCGCAGTGCGCGAATGCGCACCGGATCGCGAAGTCGTCGGGCGAGCGATGCTCGGGGTGCGATAGCCCCTTCGGCGCGAGAACCGCCGTCACGATGCGGACGCGCGCGTGCTCCGGACGAGCGCGCGAATGGCCCAGATCCCGAACACCGGACCGAGGGCGAGCATCGCGAAGGCCCAGCGCCAGCCCACCACCTGCTGCACCGGCGGCACGAGCTGGATGCTCACCATCGTGAGCAGAAAGCCGAGCGACGTCTGCACCGTGAGCGCCGTGCCGACAGCATGCGGAGGGACGCCTTCGGTTACCAGAACGCTGAACTGCGCCGAATCCGCAATCACGAAGAAGCCCCACAGCAGCGCGATCGGGACGAGCAGCAGCAGCGCCTTGCCGAAGGCGAACCCGATAAGGAGCGCGCAGCTCCCGCTCGCCGCCATCGCGAGCGTCACGAGCCACTCACGCCCGCGACGATCGGCAACCCGGCCGCCCCAGACGCAGCCGATGCCGCCGATGGCAATGCCGGCGAACGCCACGGCGGACGCGAACGACGGCCGCGCGGTTCCCGTTGATGCTATGCTCGCGGCGAGGA
Organism: Gemmatimonadaceae bacterium; assembly: GCA_035547615.1. Taxonomy (GTDB): domain Bacteria; phylum Gemmatimonadota; class Gemmatimonadetes; order Gemmatimonadales; family Gemmatimonadaceae; genus JAQBQB01. Next base: position 57,994 of record DASZUN010000173.1, read on the forward strand.
ACACGGGCAGCCACGTCCACGCGCTGTAGAGCTCGAACATGTGGCCGAGATATCCGGCGGTCGCCAGACGCCAGCGGCGTTCGCGAAACACCGTCGCGACCAACCCCCACGAGAACGGGCGCGGCGGAAACGGGTACGGACCGTCCGCATAGCCCACGGCAACGATCACCGACGCGAGGACCGCGGCGATGCTTGCCGAAAGCACCACCGGAGTCTCGCCCGCGCCCGGAAATGCGTGCACCAGATATGGCGTCGCCTTTCCGACCGTGAGCGCACCGACGATCGTGCCGACCGCCAATCCGCGCGCCGATCGGAACCAGGTGGAGATCATCTTCATCGCCGGGGGATACACGCCCGCAAGCGCGAAGCCGGTGAAGAATCGGCAGAGCAGGGCCATCGCGTAGCTTGGCGCGAGGAGCAGCAATGCGTTGGCGAACGCGCCGAGGAGCGCCGACCCCGCGAAGAGTCGACCCGACGGCACGATGTCGGCGAGGTTGAACAGCGCCGATGTCGCCGTACCGACGACAAAGCCGAGTTGCACGATCGCCGTCAGCCAGCCGATCTCTGATGTCGAGAGCTGCCAACGCGCACCGAGCTGCGGTGCGACCGCGCTTGCCGCGAACCACAACGACATACCCAACAATTCGGCGGTGGCGAGCAGGGCGAGGGTGCGCCAGCGGCGCGGGTCGTGGTCGGTGGGCGACGCGGCGTCGGCAACCGAGGTAGTCAGCCGGTCTGCGGTGATGCTCATGAGGCGAGATACTAACATCGCGGGCTCGAGCCCGCGATTTTCGGAGGATGATCGCTCCGAGTTACCGGCGCCTGCTCGCACCGGCATTGATCGCCGCGCTCGTTCTCGCGACGGCGGCGTTGCTCGCCCTCAGCGGCTACGACGTCGTGCAGGCGGGCGAAGCTTTGCTGCGCGGCTCGGTCGGGTCGTGGTACGCGATCGGCTCGGCGACACTGGTCCGCGCCACACCGCTCATCCTGACCGGGCTCGCGGTGGCGCTGGCGTTCCGCGCAGGCGTGTTCAACATCGGCGCGGACGGACAGTTTCTGGTCGGCGCCTCCGCTGCGGCCGCCGTCGCACTCGGCGCGCCCAGCTCTGGTTCGGCGCTCGTCATTCCAGCGGCGCTCGTCGCCGGCTGCGTCGCCGGGGCGTTCTGGGCCTGGATCGCCGCCGTTCTGCGCTCGCGATTTCACGTGCTCGAGGTGATCAGCACGATCATGCTGAACTTCGTGGCGACGTTCCTCGTTTCATATCTGGTGCGCGGCCCCTTGCAGGAACCGACCCACGTATACCCGCAAACCGCCCCGATACCAACCGCGGCGGAGCTGCCGCGCCTCGGATCGACGACGCGGCTGCACCTCGGGTTCGCGATCGCGGTGCTCGCATGCGTGATCGCCTGGTGGGCGATTCGCCACACCGCCGCAGGATTCCGGCTGCGCGTGGTGGGGGCGAACCCGAGCGCGGCGGCATCCGCGGGGAAGATCGATGTCGCTCGGGTAACGACGCGGGTGTTCCTGTTGAGCGGCGCGCTCGCAGGCCTCGCCGGCGCCATCGAAGTGTGCGGTGTGACGTACGCCTTGTACGAGAACATCTCTCCTGGTTACGGCTACACGGCAATCGCGGTCGCGCTACTCGCGCGACTCGACCCGGCGGGCGTGATCGCGACCGGCATCCTCTTCGGCGCGCTCGAGTCGGGCGCGGGCGCGATGCAGCGCGACGCCAATGTGCCTTCGGTGGTGGTATCGGTGATCGAGGCCGGCATCATCCTGGCGCTCGTCGCCGCCGACCGGGCGCGCGCGACACGCGTGCGGAGCGCCTCGGCATGACGTCGCAATGGTCGGCTTTCCTTGAAGCGACGGTGCGGACGGCGACCCCGCTCGGGATCGCGGCACTCGGAGAGCTCGTGGTGGAGCGCGCCGGCATCATCAACATCGGACTCGAAGGCGTGATCATCGCCGGCTCGTTCGGTGCACTACTGGGCGCAACGCACGGCGGCGTGGCCACGGGTTATCTGATCGCGATTCTCTGCGGGATCTTCGTGTCCCTCGCGTTCGCCGTGTTCGCGATCTGGCTGCGTGCCGACCAGATCATCACCGGGACGGCGGTCACGCTGCTGGGACTCGGCATCACCGGCACATTGTACCGCGCGCTGTATGGTGCATCCGGCGCCGCGCTCACGATTCCGACGAATCGGTCGCTGCCGATCCCCGGATTATCATCGATACCGGTGATCGGTCCGGGGTTTTTCCGCCAAACCGTCGTGACGTACGTGATGTATGGATTGGTACCATGTCTCTGGTGGTGGATGGACCGGACACACGCCGGTCTCGCGACGCGTGCGGTGGGCGAATCGCCAGCCGCCGCGGAGGCGGTCGGGATTCGCGTGAATCGCGTGCGATTCTGGGCGCTGGTCTTCGGGGGAGCGGCGGGCGGCCTCGCCGGCGGGATGCTCGTGCTGGCGCAGGCAGGAACGTTCGCCGAGGGTATGTCGGCGGGGCGCGGGTTCATCGCGATCGCGATCGTGGTGCTCGGTCGCTGGCACCCGATCGGCGTCGCGGTCGCGGCCCTCGTGTTCGGCGCAGCCAGCGCGCTGCAGTACGGACTTCAGGCGCTCGGGCTCGCGCTGCCGTATCAGGTCTTTCTGGCGCTCCCGTATCTGCTCACGCTCGCGGCGCTGGCGGGTGTCGCCGGCCGCGTTCGCGCGCCGGCGTGGCTCGCTCGAGTCGACGAGAGCTGAGCGTCAGCAGTGGCGGCGCGCGCTCGTCCAGCGGGCGTGCCATAGTCCGTCGGTACCGCGCTCGATGATCGCGTACGCGGTGCTGTCGCCGAAATCGCGGGACACAACGAGCGCCGGCGTGCGGTTCTCGCCGAGGAGCACGACGGCCACCACGTCATGGCTCTCGATCGTCTCTTCGTCGCCGTAGGAGCGCTCGGAGTAGACGGTCGCGAACGACGAATCGCTCGCACCCGCCTTGTGTTCGGCGACGAGCAGCGTGCGCTCCTGCAGCGGTGTGGCTTCCTGATTGATCTGGCGTGTGGTGTTCGCGATGAGCGCCTGCGTGCCGTCGGGCAGGTCGAAGCGCCAGAGCGATCCGACCACGAACGGCAGTCCGGCGAAGCGACCCGCCGGATCGTTGGGGAGAGCAGACGCCAGCCGAGCCACCTGCACGACGAGCGCGGCGGAATCCGCGCGCGGGATGGACTCCGTGGAATCGAGTCGAACGGGAGCGACCACTCCACCGACGAAACCGGCGTTCCAGGCGCGGGGCGGCGGAGCCGCGTTCAACGTCGCCGTGTAGCAGCCACTCGTGTCGATCACGTCGGGAAGGTCCGCGGCTTGGACGGTGCCCGCACGGCTGAAGAGGCTCACCGACGCCGGATGGGGAAGCGCCGAGATTTCCGCGGACGCGGTCGCGCTGTCGGGCAAATACACCAAGGCCTGGGATGGCGACTCGCCGACGACGAGCAGGAGTCGGCCCGCGCTCGGATTCCAGCCGGTGGTCGCCGTCGGCCCCGTCGCGCTGCTTTCGGGCACGGCGCTCGGCGTCACCGCCGTGGACTCCGACGCCGCGGGCGCTTTGGCGCGCTCGCAGCCGGCACCCAGCAGCGCGGCGAGGGCGAACAGGTGACGGCGGCGAAAGAGCTTCATCCTCCGTAATTTGGACCGGCGGTTTCCCCAGTCAACGCTGGTGTCGCGGCGCGTCGAGCTTCGCGGCGGTCAACCTCGCACCGGCAGCGGGGTACAGCGATGGCACACAGCGCACCGACTCCCGGACTTCGCATGGCCCATCCGCAGCACGCCGCGCCCCGAATCCTGCCCGACGGCGAGATACGCGCCGTGGTCCGGGCGCCGCTGGTCGAGCGGTTGAGTTGGGCGTTGTATGATTTTTCCAATACCATTTTTTCGATGAACGTGGCCACGCTGTATTTCTCAGTGTGGCTCGTCGACGATCTCGGCGCCTCGAATACCGTGTACGCCGCGGCGAACGCGGTGGCCTCGCTGATGGTCGTGTTCGCGATCCCCGTGCTCGGGTCGGTCTCCGACGTCCGGCGGCGGCGCAAGCCGTGGGTCGTCGGCTTCACGCTGCTCTCGTGCATCGCCACGGCCGCCATCGGCGTGCTTGGACAGCGCCTTCCGCTGATCGGGAGTGAGGTCATCGGCGGAGCACGCGTACCGGCAGGATGGCACGCCACGGCCGGGCAACTGTTCTGGGTCCTCGCGGCGTTCGCTGTCGCCAATTTTGCCTATCAGGCGGCGATGCCGTTCTACAATGCGATGATGCCGGAGCTCGTCCCGCTGGAGGAGCAGGGCCGGCTTTCCGGATTCGGCACGGCGCTGGGATACGTCGGCTCGATCGCGGGCGTGCTGCTCGTCGTGCCGTACTTCAACGGCAAGCTGCCGCTGCTCGGCGCGCTCGGCGGCGGAACCATGCACGCGCTCCGCGCGGTCCTGCCGTTCACCTCGCACGGAGGGCGGGTGTCCACCTTCGTGCCGACCGGCGCGTTGTTTCTCCTGTTCTCACTGCCGCTGTTCGTCTTCTGCCGAGATCACAACGCGGCGCCGCGGGGAACGGCGCTCGACTGGAAGAAGGCGTTCCGCGAGGTCGCGCGCACCATCCGGGACGCGAGGCAGCACCCAGGCACGCTGCGATTCATCATCGCGTCATTCGTGTACCAGGACGCCATCGGTACCATCGTCGGCTTCATGACGCTCTACGCGGTCAAAGCGGTCGGCTTCGACAAGGGCGCGGAGATCACGTTGTTCCTGGTGCTCACGATCCCCGCGATCTTCGGCAGCTACATCTTCGGTCTGTTGGTCGATCGCGTGGGCGCCAAGCGGAGCCTGAGTCTCACGCTCCTGCTCTGGATCGTGCTACTCGGCGCGATGATCGCGGTGCCGTCGAAGACCGGCTTCTGGATCGTCGGGCTGATGATCGGCCTCAATTTCGGCGGCGTGCCCACCGCGGAACGCCCGGTGCTGCTCGGCCTCGTCCCGGACGAGGAGGCCGGGCGCTACTTCAGCCTGATGCTTCTGTCGGCGCGCGCGGCGGCGATCGCCGGGCCGCTCGTGTGGGGCATCACGGTCGACACGCTCGAGCCGCGCGTCGGCACCGGCATCGCGTACCGCGCCGCCGTGAGCTCCGTGGCGCTCATGTTCGTGATCGCCGTGCTCATTCTCCGCGGCGTGCCGGACCGATCGCGCGCGCAACGCTGACGCACCGCTGCGATGTACTCGATCCTCCGGGCGCTCGCGGCACTCGCGCTGCGTTGGTACTACCGCGACATCCAGGTCGACGGGATCGAGCGGCTCCCGCGGCAGCGGCCGTTGCTGCTCGCGGTCAACCACCCCAACGCGCTCGTGGATGCGTTGCTCGTGGGATGCGTCGTGCCGCGCCGCGTCATGATCACGGCAAAGTCGACGTTGTTCGCGAATCCGATCGGCGGAGCATTGCTGCGATGGGTCGGCGTCGTCCCGCTGCGCCGCGCCGCCGACGAGGCGGACGTCACCGATCGCCCGAACCCTGCACGCAATCGCGGAACGTTCGAGGCCGTGCACGACGCATTGCGGCATGGCGGCGCCGTCCTCGTGTTCCCGGAGGGCATCACGCACGACGAGCCATCGCTGGCGCCGCTCAAGACCGGGGCGGCGCGCATGGCGCTGCACTGCAGGAAAGCCGGCGACGTGCCGGATCTCGCGATCGTGCCGATCGGCCTCACGTTCGAGCGAAAGGAAGCGCCGCGCACACGAGTGCTGGTGCGCGTCGGCGAGCCGATCGTCGTATCCGACTGGACGCCGCCAACCGGCGTGGCGCCGGCGGCCGCGATGACAGCGGAGATCGAGACGCGGCTGCGCGCCGTGACGGCGAATTATGCGAGCAGCGATGATGCCGCGCGGGCAGTACACCTGGCGTCGCTCATCGCGTCCATGTTCGATGACGCGCCCGCGATCGGCGCGGCCGGGCGCAGCCTCGGCGTGGAGGCGGCGATCGCGCGCCGCGTGGACCGGATCGAACGGGCGCTCCGCGCCGGCGACCAAGTGCTCGCCGCGCAGGCCCGCGCGCTGGAAGAGCGGCTCGAGGCGTTCGGACGCGAGGTGAAGTCGCGCGGCATCCTGATCGAGGACGTTGCCATTTCACGCGATCTCACGCCCGGCGTGCGCTTCACCCTTCGGGAAGGCTGGCTGCTGCTGATCGGCGGCCCGATCGCGCTGTGGGGCCGCCTCAACCATTGGCTTCCGATTCGCGCCGCGCGCGCCGTCGCCATGCGCTCGATCGACAGCGCGGCCGATCCGGCGATGCGCACGTTGGTCGCGGGAACAGCGTTCGTGCTGCTCACCTACATCGCTCAGACGGCGATCGTGTACGCACTCTGGGGCGGGGGGATCGCGCTGGCCTACTTCGTGAGCCTCCCCATCGCCGGCGATCTCAATTTTGCGTTGAGCGACCGTGTGCGTCGCGCGCGGCGGCGGGCGCGGGCATATCTCGCATTTCGCCGCGATCCCGGACTGCAGCAGCGGTGGCTTCGCGAGCTCGAGGAGCTGCGAGTCTCAGTCGTCCGCCTCGATCGCGCATTCAGCGCCGCTCGCTCGGACTCGCGCGCTCAGTAGCGTTCGTCGGACGGGGGCGGAAGGACTGGACCGCCCAGGTCCCAATGCCACGCTTCGCGTCGCTCGCCCGTGCGGGGATCCTTGAGCGGCTTGTACTGCAGACGCTCGAGCGGGAGGCCCACCGATTCCCCGTACACGAGCAGCAGTTCGCGGTCGGTGGACACCAAGTGCGCCATCGGGCGGCCCTTCCAGACGTGCCGATGCAGCCAGAGCCCGCCCTCCATGGCGTGCACCATGCCATCGCGACGTTTTTTGAATTCTTTAAACAACGGCCGCTCGCCCATCACCAGCTCGCGAGCATCACTGGCAGGCGACGACTCCCGCTTGGGTTGCCGGCGCCACCGCCGATGCGCTCCCCACGAAAAGCGCGCAGAAGTGCGGGTACGAGTCCGGATTCTGCGACGTCGCGGACCATCCGGTTGCCGTCGCCTCGGTAACGGTGACGGTGTTCCCGTGCGAGGCCTGGAAGGAGAGCGAGTCCAACACGGCGCTGTACTTCGCGTGATCGTAGAAGTACGCCTCCTCGGCCGTGGTGAGGTTGTGCAGGTCGCTCTTCATCGCGGCGAAGTGCGCCTTGCCCTTGGTGGCGGCAAACTTCGGAATCGCGATCGCAGCGAGGATGCCGATGATCACGACGACGATCAACAGCTCGATGAGGGTGAAGCCGCGGCGAGAGCGCATGAGCACGGGACCGGCTGAGGGGCGCGGATCGAATGGTGGGTTCGGTCAGGAGGGCCGGGAGAGAGCCGGTCGACGCGCCGCTCAAAGGCAAAGCCGATGCCGAACTCTTGGGTATTCTCATAAGCTCTTTGCAAACAACGCTTTGCGCTTGTAACGCCGCTGATGCTGACGAAGGCAACGTGTGGGATTGCATCCTCGATTTGCGGCAACCGTCGCAAGCTGCACACCGGTCACGATGACCGAGTGCTCTGGTCACTCGATCTTCGTCGACAGCCAATTGTTTCCCGTCCCCATCTCGACGAGCAGCGGAACCGACAATTGTGCCGCGTGCTCCATCTCGTCCTTCACGAGGACCCGCATCTCATCCAGCTCGGGCCCGGGCACCTCGAATACGAGCTCGTCGTGGACCTGGAGCAGCATCTTCGTGCTCAGGCCACGGGCCGCGATGGCCTTCTGGATGTTGATCATCGCCACCTTGATCAGATCGGCCGCGGAGCCCTGGATCGGCGCGTTGGACGCGACGCGCTCGCCGAATGCGCGGATGTTGAAGTTCTTGTCGCGAAGCTCCGGGATGTAGCGTCGACGATTGAAGATGGTTTGCACGTACCCGTGCTCGCGTGCGAATGCGACCATCGAGTCGAGGTATTCGCGGACGCGGCGGAATCGCTCGAAGTAGCGCTCGATGAACTCCTTCGCCTCGGCGTGGGTGATCTTGAGCTGCTGCGAGAGCGCGTGCGGGCCCTGGCCATAGATCGTCGCGAAGTTGATCGTCTTCGCGCGCGCGCGCATGTCCTTCGTCACCTGATCGAGCGGCACGTCGAAGATGAGCGCGGCGGTCTGCCGGTGAATGTCGCCGCCGGACTGGAACGCTTGCACGAAGGCGGGGTCGCCGGAGAGATGCGCGAGCAGGCGCAGCTCGATCTGCGAGTAGTCGGCAGCGAGGAACGTCCAGCCGCGTCGCGGGATGAACCCGCGGCGGATGTCGCGTCCGAGCTCGCGACGGATCGGGATGTTCTGAAGATTCGGCTCGTTCGACGAGAGCCGGCCGGTGGCGGCGACGGTCTGACTGAATGACGTGTGCACGCGCCCGGTGCGCGGATGCACGTAGCGCGGCAGCGCATCGATGTACGTGCTCTCGAGCTTGGAGAGCTCGCGGTACTCCATGAGCAGCACGGGCAGCGCGTGCCCCTGATCCGCGAGCTGCTGCAGCACGGTGGCGTCGGTCGACGGTCCGGTCGCGGTGCGCTTGAGAACGGGCAGCTGCAGCTTGTCGAAGAGAATCTCGCGAAGCTGCGGGTTGGAGTTGATGTTGAACTCCTGTCCGGCGGCGGCGTAGATCTCCTGCTCGACGCGCTTCCGCTCGCGCTCGAACCGCTCCTTGAGCGTCGCGAACCACTCGACGTCGATCATGACGCCGGCCCATTCCATCTCGGCGAGCACGGCGACGAGCGGCATCTCGATCTCGTGAAACAGCCTCGCGAGCTGCAACGCCTCGAGCTGCGGCTCGAACATCTGCCGCAGTTGCCAGGTCATGTCCGCGTCCTCGCACGAGTAGTCGCGCGCGCACTCGATCGGCACCTGGTCGAACGGAACGGCATCCCTTCCCTTCCCGCAGAGCTCCTCGAAGCTGGTCATCTTGTGATTCAGGAACTCGAGAGCGAGCAGGTCGAGTCCGTGCGTGCGCCGGCCGGGATCGAGCACGTAGCTGGCGATCATCGTGTCGAAGTCGAGACCGCGCAGCGTGACCCCCGCCCCGCGCAGCGCGAGCATGTCGTACTTCGCGTTCTGCGCGGTCTTCCGCACCGTGGCGTCTTCGAGCAGCGCCTTGAGCGGTGCGGTCTCCGCGCTGTCGATCGGCGGAAGGTTGCGAATGCGATGGCCGCCCTGCGCGAGCGCCCGCGCGGCGATGCTCGCCGGTTCCGCCGCTTTCTTCGCCTTCGACTTCTTCGGGGCCGCTTCCACGGGCTCGTCGCCGAGCCCGAGTTCCGCCTGCGTGTCGGCCCGCTCGCGATGCGCGAGCGGAAAGTAGTACGCCTCGCCGGGTGCAACGGCGATCGTGACCCCGACGAGCGCAGAGCGCAGCGGATCGACTTCCTGCGGCGCCGTGGGATCGATCACCGTTTCCGTATCGACGGCGATGTAGGGCGCGCGGCGCGCGCGGTCGATCGCCTTCTCCAGCGCCGACGGCGTGTCGACCGTTTCGTAGCGTGTCTCCCGCGGCGCCGGGGCGGCCGTCGTCGCCTCGACGGCCGCGGGCGGAGCCGCCGCGGCGGCCTGCTTGGCGAGCGTGTGGAACTCGAGCTCGACGTACAGATTGCGGAGGCGCGCGAAGTCCGGCTCGCTCAGGCGCATGGCGTCGAGATCGATCGCGATCGGGAGGTCCTCGCGAATCGTGACGAGCTCCTTGGACAAGCGCGCCATGTCCCCCTGCTCGAGCAGCGCCTCGCGCGGGCGCTTCTTCGTGAGCTCCGCGGCGTGCTCCAGAATGTGCTCCACGGAGCCGAACGAAGTCACGAGCTCCTGTGCCGTCTTCTCGCCGATGCCCTTGACGCCCGGGACGTTGTCGGACGTGTCGCCGAGCAGCGCGAGATAATCGGTGACGAGCGCGGGCGGAACGCCCAGGCGCTCGCTCCCGTTCTCCACGCCGACCCACTGTTCTTCGACGCTCGCCGGTCCGCCGCGCCCGGGATTGAGCAGCCACAGCCCCGGCCGCACGAGCTGCTGGAAGTCCTTGTCGCCGGACACGACGACGACGTTCACCCCCGCTTCGACGCCCTGGCGCGCAAGCGTGCCGATCACGTCGTCGGCTTCATATCCCTCTAATGATAGAATCGGAATATGATAGGCGTCGAGAATCTCGCAGATGCGTTCCATGCCGCGGTCGAAGTCCGACTGCAGCTCCTCGGTGAGCTTCTCGCGCGTCGCCTTGTAGGCCGGGTATCGCTCGTGGCGAAACGACAGACCGGAGTCGTGCACCCAGCCGAGGTATTCCGGCCGGTGCGTCTGCAGCAGTCGCTGCAGAAAGTTCACGATCCCCCACGCCGCCGACGTATTCTCGCCGCGGCTCGTCGTGAGCGGACGCGAGATCAGGGCGAAGAACGCGCGGTAGATGAGCGCGTATCCGTCGACGAGGAAGAGGCGGGGGGCGGGGGGCGGTGCGACCTGGGTCATGTGCGAACTGCGGAGAGCGGATTCCGGCGTGCGAGGTGACAAATGGAAGATTAATCGCGCGGTGCGCGACCGACCTCCGCCCTCCTGAAAACAGCACCGCCCGCCATTGCTGGCGGGCGGGTGCAGGGTCTTGCGTTCGTAGAGGCGGCTAGCTCAGACCCGGGTGACGTTCGCGGCGTGGAGCCCCTTCTCGCCGGTCCGGATCTCGAACTCCACTTCCTGACCTTCGGCGAGCGTCTTGAACCCTTCCATGCTAATCGCGGAGAAATGCACGAACACGTCTTCCCCGCTGTCCTGCTCAATGAAGCCATAGCCCTTGGCGTCATTGAACCACTTCACCTTCCCTCTGGCCATGCGAGCTGCCTCCTACGGGGTGAATCGATCCTGCACTGCGGTGCTGGGCAAGCCCCCCGGCTTGCGGGGCCCTATATAGGAGCACTTTGCGCATTTGTCAAGCAAACACCGACCGCCCGAAACCGGGTCGAGTACTATGGCCCCGAAGCGCCCCATCGCCCGGGTGCATCTCCGACACGGCGCGCCCTGTCACCACGCGCTGTTTCGATTTTGTGAAAGTCGCCACGGCGCGGCGAGTCGCGTTCGCTTGCTAGTCCTTCCGGTGGCAGTTAGGTTCGCCGCGTGCCACCACGCGAGAACCTCGTCGGACAGACGATTGCCGGTTACAAGCTCGAAGGCGAAGTCGGAGAAGGCGGGACCTCCGCCGTCTATCGCGCGAGCCATCCGGACCACGGGACCGTGGCCGTCAAAATCCTCCGCGACAAACTGCGCCAGGACAAGACGGCCGTCGCGCGATTCCTGCGCGAAGCGCGCTACGGCGAACGGGTCACGCACCCGAACGTCGTGCGCACGATCCAGATCGGCGAAGCCTCGCCGGGCATGCACTTTCTCGCGATCGAGTGGGCCACGGGTGAGATCCTCGAGAAGTACGCGAAGCGCCAGGGTCCGCTGCCGCTCGATGAAGTGATCGCGATCGTGACACAGATTGCCGACGCTGTACACGCCGCGCACTCCGTCGGTATCGTGCATCGCGATCTCAAGCCGGACAACGTCATGTACGATCCGGCTACGCGACAGGTGAAGCTGCTCGACTTCGGCATCGCGACCGATACGGACATCTCGCCGGAGCAGCGGCTCACGCGCGCGGGATTCTTCGTGGGCACGCTGATGTACGTCGCGCCCGAAGCATTATCGGGTGAGCTCGTCGGACCACTCGCCGACCAGTACTCGCTCGCCACGATCGCGTACTTCCTGCTCACCGGCTGCCTGCCGTTCCCGGCCAAGACGCCGCGCGAGATGTTCTCGCAGCTGCTCTCGCAGCCGCCGATCGCGCTCAATCAGGCCAAGGCGGGACTTCGCTTCCCGGCGTCCGTGGAGGCGACGATCATGCGCGGGTTGAGCAAGGAGCCGGGGAAGCGCTTTCCCGACGTCGTCGCGTTCGCGTCGGCGCTCCGTGACGCCGGCAACGAACCCGACGAGAGCGAGAAGCAGGGTCTCGGCGCGCGCATCGCGTCGCTGTTCGGCCGCGCGCGCAAGAACTAGCGCGGCCGGTCAGGCGACCGCTTCCGCCGCATCTTCCGCCGCCGGCTTCTCCGGCTCGAGATCGGTTGGATGGACGGGAAGCCAAAGCGAGAACGTCGAGCCCTTGCCGAGCTGACTCTCGACGCGCAGGTCACCGCCGAGGAGCTGCGCGAGCCGGCGCGAGATGGCGAGTCCGAGCCCCGTGCCGCGCTGCATCGACTCGCCGCGCGGCCCGGCGTTCACCTGTTCGAATTCTTCAAAGATTCGCTCCTGGTCCGCCGGCGCGATGCCGACCCCGGTGTCGATCACCTGCAGCGCGATCCAGACGCGCCGCGCGTCCGGCGACTGCGCCGCGAGCACGGGATCCTCCGGCGTGTGCCGATGAGGATGCGCCCCGTGCGCCGCCGCGCCGACGAACCGCGCGCGCACGGCGATGCCGCCGGTGGGCGTGTACTTCACCGCATTGCCGATGAGGTTGACGAGAATCTGCCGCAGATGCGTCGGGTCGGTGCGAACGCGCGGCAGTGACGCGCCCACCGCGATCGAGAAGCTCAAGCCTCGTTCGTTCACGAGCGATTCGAGCTCGCTCGCGATGTTCAGCACGAACGGCCGCAGCACGATCGTCTCCGGGTGCACCTCGAGACGCCCGGCGGCGATCTTCGCGATGTCGAGCACCTGGTCGACGAGATGTCGCAGATGGGTCGCCGAGGCCGCGATGCGATCGACGGGCGGCACCTGTCGTGGCGAGAGATCGCCGTAGACGCCGTCCTTCAAGAGCTCGACGAAGCCGACGATCGCGTTGAGCGGCGTTCGCAACTCGTGCGAGATGTTCGCCAGGAATTCGCTCTTGGCGGTATTCGCGCGCGCCACCTCGCTGTACAGCCGCTCCAGCTCCGTCGAGCGTTCGGCGACGCGAATCGCCTCACGTCGCTCGCGGATCAGCGCGAATCCGAGGAGTCCGGCCGCGCCAAGGCTGAGGACCCACACCAGCGCGCGGAGCGTTTCGACTTCCCGCCCGATCGCCGGGACTGTCTCCGCGGGCGTTCCGTCAGCGGACGGCTGCCCCGCGAACTGCGCGGCGCGAATGATCGCTTCGGCGCGCGCCTCGGCGGCCGCCGCATCGGTGATCGCGCGATCGCTCGCGAATGCGCCGCCGAGCATGAACAGCAGCGCCGCGGCGAGCATGAGCGAAAATCCGCGACCCGAGATCCGCGCCAGGACCGGACCCACCATATTCTATTCGCGACCGTTCGTTGAAGTCGTCCCGCCGACACTCATGCCCACGCCCATGCCCCGTCGCGATCAACTGCTCTCGATGCTCGCCACCCGATCCGCCAAACGCGGCACCTTCACGTTAGCATCGGGGCGACAGTCCTCGCTATACATCGACGCACGAGTCACGACCATGAGCCCGGACGGTCTCGCGCTCATCGGACCCCTCGGGCTCGACGCGATCCGCACCGCGGGCTGGGAGGCCGATGCCGTCGGCGGGCTCACGCTTGGCGCCGATCCGATTGCCTGCGCGATCAGCATGGCGAGCGCGGCGAGCGAGCGGCCCTTGCGCGCGTTCACCGTGCGCAAAGAGGCGAAGGCGCACGGCACGGGCAAGTTGATCGAAGGCCCGTTCCGCGCCGGCGACCGCGTCGTCGTGATCGAGGACACGATCACGACCGGAGGCTCGGCGCGCAAAGCAGTGGAGGCCGTTCGCGCCGCGCACGGCACGGTGGTCGGTGTGCTCGCGCTCGTCGATCGCGAGGAGGGCGGGCGCGAGTCGCTCGAAGCGGACGGACTTACGGTGGTGTCACTCGCGCGGGCATCGGAGATCGTGCCGCTGATCCCGGCGTAAGAGACGGTCCCGCTAGCGCGACGGAACGCCGCTCAGCTCGCGCAGGCGGCCCAAGGTCTCTTGCTCGGTGCGGAGCAGCTCGCGCTTGAGATCGGCGACTTCCGCTTTCAACGCGGCGTGACGGCGTTTGACTTCGAGCACCGCGCGCGCGATGTCGGCAGCGGTGTTGTCGGTGAAGATCGCACCTTTCCGGAAATACAGGCGCGTGGGCTCGTTTCCGGAGACGATCATTGGCACTTCGGCGCTGACCGCCTCGTACGCGCCACAGACCATGCAGTCGTCGCGGGTCGTCAGATCGATCACCGCGGCGGCACCAGCAAGGCGTGCGTCGAACGCCTCCGCCGAAAGAAAGCCCGTGAGCTCGACGTTCGACGGCACGGGCTCGCGCCAGCCGACTCGTTCCAGCCGCGGCCGGCCGCTGATCGAGATCACCACGTCATCCCCGCTGGCGGTGAGATGACGCGCGGCCTCGAGCACCTCCACGATCGGCTCGTCATCTGCCCAGCTGCAAATGAAGAACGCCTCGAATCGGCCCGCACCACCGGATTGCTCCGCCGCGGGCTCGATGTCGGGAAGCGGGTCCGGCACCGACATGCATCGGCCGCCCGCCGCGAGGATTGCCGGCTCGAGGTTGCGGTTGGAAACGATGACCAGGTCGGTGTGCCGCACGATCCAAGGCACGAGAAAGCGGGCCGCGGGCGGATACACGCCGGCATTGTGGAAATCGCCAATGGTGCGCGCGTGCGTCAACTTCAGGAACTTCAGCGTCGCGACGAGTGCCGCCAGCGCCATGGAGGGGTTCTGGAAGAACACGGTCGTGGGCCGGCTCTCCCGGATCAGACGCACGGTACGGCGGCCCAACATCCAGTAACGCGTCAGCCTCGCGCCGGGATAGTCCATCTCGTGCAGCGTCGCACCAACAGCGGCCGCCATCGAGCGATTCCGCCGCTGCTTTTCCCACGTGATCCAGATTGCAGACATGAACGATCTCGCGTGTGGCCGCCGAGATCATCGAGCACCCCGATCACCCCCGGGCACATCGCCGACATCGGCCGCGACCACCCGGTACGACCACGCTGCATGGTGGGGGGTAGCGGATGGCTGGTAGGAGCGTCAATCGCGTTGACGACTCAGGCTATCGCGGTCGCGTCCCGACGGCAAGCGCCGCCGGGTCGAGCGTGCGCGCGAGCCGCGCACCCCAGGTTGGCGTGAGCGGTCGGAACTCACGCAAGGTACGCAGGTGCGGCAGCACGAGCGTGATGCGAAAGTGCTGCAACATGCCCTCGCCGTCATACCGATCCCGGAACTGTCCCGCCGTCATGTGCATGAGCATTCTCACATGACGGCCGAAGCTCTGGGGCGACGAGTAATCCAGGTGATTGGCCACGTTCGCCACGGAGAACCCGGTATTCTCGAAGAGCCGTGCGGCGCGGACGAGGCGCGCCATCGCCAGATACTGCTTGGGCGCGGGGAGCCGCGCGCGGAAGAACCGGCTCATCAGCGTGCTGGGAAGCACGTCCAGCCGCCGCGAGAGCATGCGCACCGTGCACACACCGGGCGGCAGCGCGAAGAGGGACTCGAAGAAGCGCCAGCAATCGGGCGGTACGCCCGCGAGATCGGTGGCGAGCTGGCCGAGCGCCTCGCGCTGGATGTCCTCGCCGCGCGCGGCGAGGAGCCGGCTTCGTAATTCCCGCCATCCATTCGATTCGCGCACGTCGATCACGTCGTGCAGCCCGCTCGAGCCCAGCGCGAGCATGGCCAGCGGCGTGGTGCGATCCACCTGCGCGAGCAGCGCGACCGTGGGCACGCGCGGAAACTCTCGCACCAGTGCCGCGACACCCGACTGGGATTGCAGATCACAGCGCGCGACCGACACGAGCACGGCGCTCGCGCGCTTCGCTTTGATGTCCTGCACGAGCTCGGCGACGTTCTCGCGATGCGTCGCGAGGTACGACCCTTCGCCCGCGGCGTCGACGCGAATCCGCTCGGTGGGCGTGAGCATGGTGGTGATCGGAATCGGCCGGCGCGGACCTGTGGGGTGCGGTTGCATGGTTCTGCCTCGCGCTGCGGGATTGTGCGCTCGTGCGGGTGGCTGGTGATTCGGAGCGCGCCGAACGTAGCATCGCGGCGTCATGCGGTCGTCACGTCATACGAGCGTCATCGCATGCGATTAGATTTCATGGTGGTTGCCAACCGGGCGGTCGCGACTCGCGCTCGCGCGATTCGAGGAAAGTCCGGGCTCCATTGGGCACGCTGCCAGGTAACGCCTGGGCGTTGCCGGTTCACGCCGCGCGACGACGGACAGTGCCACAGAAAACACACCGCCAACGGCTCGCTCGCGCGAGTGCGGGCAAGGGTGAAAAGGTGAGGTAAGAGCTCACCGCGCAGCCGGCAACGGCGGCGGCAGGGTAAACCCCAGCGGGAGCAAGGCCAAATAGGCAGCGAGAGGTGCCCACCTCGACCAAGACGCTGCGGGTAGGCTGCTGGAGGGCGCGGGTGACCGCGCTCCGAGAGGAATGACTGCCGGGACGGCTCGCCGTCCTACAGAACCCGGCTTACAGGTTGGCGACCGAACGGCGCGCTCCCCGGAGCGCGCCGTTCACATTTTACTCATCGTCCAGGTGCACGCCGCCGCGACGCTCCATCACGCGCGGCGCTTGCATCAGGCCGTGCGAGGGCATCCAGCGTCCGGAGAACACCTGCCGGAGCGCCCGCCAGATGAGCCGCACCATCATCACGAGTCCCACCAGGACGAGGAGCGCCAGCGCGAGGGTGATGATCGGATGGTGCCAGATCGCGATCGCGACGGCGGTCACCAATCCGAGCTCCGTGACGTTGGCGACGCCGTTGCTGACCGGCTCCGGCGAGGCATCGATCGCGTAGCGCAGGCCGAGCTTCGTCGTGTGCGTCGTGATCGCGATGCCGCCCCCGAGGAGCGCCGCAACGAGCACGATGACCGGATCGGCGTGCCACGCCGTCGTCGCCGCGAGAATGGCCGCCGCCGGCGGGCGGATGAGACTGTGAATCGTCTCCCAGGCCGACGACACGCCCGGGACGAGCGTGGCGGCGAATTCGATCGCATACAGCGCGACGGCGAGCCCAATCACCCACGGGTTGCCCAGCGCGTCGATCGTCGACGGAACGCTCGTGATCCAGCCCAGCCGAACCGCGAGGCCGGTCACCGCGACGGCGGCGTAGAGGTTCAGGCCCGCGGCGTACGCGAGCCCGATCCCCTGCAGGAGTGTGATGAAACTGAACACGCCGTCCGCCCTCCACCTCCCTCAGGAGGTTGCGGCGCTCAGTCGAGCAAGCGCAGCGGCATGACGAGACAGAGATACGACGCCGGATCCGCCCAGCCTTCCGGCTCCAGCGTCGCCGCGCGTTCTGGCGCCTTGAACGTCAGGCGTACCTCGTCCGTCGGTATGTATCGCAGGACCTCGAGCAGATAATTCGCGTTGAAGCCGATGTCCAGCGGATCACCGGTGTAGCGGACCGCGAGCTCGTCGTTGGCCTCGCCGAGATCCGGCGTCTGCACGCTGAACTTGAGCATCCCGGCGTTGAACGACATGCGAATGCGGTGCGTCTGGTCCGACGCGATGATCGACATGCGGCGCAGCGCGCTGGTCAGCGCCGTGCGATCGGCGATCGCCACGCGGTTGTTGTCCTTCGGAATGACCTGCTCGTAGGGCGGATACGGACCCTCGATGAGACGCGTGAATACCGCCGTGAACGGCGAACGGAAGCCGAGGTGGTTCTCGCCCTTCGCGATCTCGAGCTCCTCGTCTTCGGGGAACAGCCGACGGATCTGCTCGAGCGCCTTGGGCGGCACGATCATGTCGCTCGCCGGCGCCCCGGTCGATTTGATCGGCATCTCCATCTTCGCCAGGCGATGGCCGTTGGTCGCGACCATGCGCATCATGTCGGGGCGAAGCTCCCAGAGCACGCCGTTCAGAATCGGGCGGCTCTCCTCAGTCGAGACGGCGAACGACGTGTGCGAGATCAGCTTGATCAGATCACCCGAGCGGATGCGCCAGCTCTCGTTGAACTTCACGTTCGGGAACGCCGGAAATTCGTCGCGCGGCAGTCCGAGAATCTTGAAGTGCGATCGCCCGCAATCGAGCGTGATCCGCTGTTCGCCAACGGCCGCGATGCGAACGGGCGCCGGCGGCAGCTCGCGCGCGATCTCGCTCAGCTTCTTCGCGGGAATCGTGATCGCGCCGGTGGTCTCGACGTCGGCGGCGACTTCCGTCGTCACGGCGATGTCGAGATCGGTGCCTGAAAGCCGAATGCCCTTCTCCGTCGCTTCGACGAGAATGTTCGCGAGCACCGGCAACGTGGTTTTCGCCGGAATGCTCGCGGTCACCGCGGCAAGACCTTCCTGCAACTTTTCCCGGGAGATCGTAAACCGCATCACGGCTCCTGTGTTGTTCAAAACCGCTCGGCTCTTCTAGTCTCTTTCTTAAAGCAATTAACTAGTAGCCGTAGTAGACGCTGTGGAGGGGTGGAAAACCGCTGGAAGTTACATCGGATCAAGCAGTTCGACTATACCACCTACTGTGGAATTCCTGTGGGGCGGGCGAGTTGTCCAGTCGAACGCGCGTCGACCTCGGGAATCTACGTGTGAAGCTGGTGAGAAGCTGGTGACATGCTGTGGAAAAAAACGCCGGTCGTGTTCAATTCCGCAGGCTTTCCAATGCGACCTGAATCTTGCCGATGCGTTGCGCGAACGACGGATCCTCCTTCATCATCGCCGCGACACGATCGAGACTGTGAATGACCGTGGAGTGATCGCGACCGCCAAACGCGGCGCCGATCTCCACCAACTGCATGCCGAGGAGCTCGCGCATCAGGTACATCGCGACTTGCCGAGGAACCGTGAGGTTCTTCGTACGGGTCTTCGAGCGGAGCCCTTCGGTCGTGACACCCCACTCCTTGGCCACCGCGGTCTGGATGGCGTAGCTGTTGAGCGCGGGGCCGCCGCTGGGTGCGCCTTCGGCGGACTTGATCTTGTCGCGGAGCGCCTCGCGCGCAACCTCGACGGTGATCTCGCGGTGCTTCAGCGAGGCGTAGGCGAGCAGCTTGATGATCGAGCCCTCGAGCTCGCGAACGCTCGACCGCACGTTCTCGGCGATGAAGCGAACCACCTCTTCGGGGATCGTGAGCTCGAGGTGATCGACCTGCGCCTTCTGGCGGAGGATGGCGATACGGTGCTCCAGGTCCGGCAGATCGACGTCGGCGACCATGCCCCACTGGAAGCGGCTGACGAGTCGCGCTTCGAGTCCCGGAATCTCGGACGGCGGCCGGTCGCTGGTGAGCACGATCTGGCGGCCCGCCTCGTAGAGCGCGTTGAAGGTGTGGAAGAACTCCTCCTGGAAGCCCTCCTTCCCCTTCAGGAACTGGACGTCGTCGACGAGCAGCAGGTCGGTCTCGCGAAACCGCCGCCGGAAATCCGGCATCGTGCGATTCTGGATCGCGTTGACGAAATCGTTCGTGAACTGCTCGGTGCCGATGTACGTGATCCGGGTTTCGGGTTTGCGCTCGAGGATCTCGTGCGCGACGGCCTGCATGAGGTGGGTCTTCCCGAGGCCGGTATCGCCGTAGATGAACAGCGGATTGTAGACCTTGCCAGGCGCCTGGGCGACGGCGTGCGCGGCCGCGGCGGCAAGCTCGTTGGATTTTCCGATTACGAAGTAGTCGAACGTGTATCGCTCGCTCAATGGTGGCGAATTACTGCCGCCACTCTGCGCTTGAACTTGGGCCTTTTGCTGTGGCGGAGGGACGACGAAGAAGTCCATCTGCGGACGGCTTCGGCGTTCCTCGGTCACCCTGAACACCACAGTAATCGGGTGTCCGAGCGCGATCGGGGCGAGGCTCGCGAGCAGCTCGGCGTGCTTGGATTCGTTCCAGTCCGCGGCGAATTGATCCGGCGCGCCGACGTAGATGGTGCTGCCGTCGATCGAAAGCGCCTCGGTTGGCTCGAGCCACGTCTTGAAGGTCTGCTCCGGCAGCTCATGGCGAGCGCGGTCGAGCAGCCGACTCCAAGCTTCGTGTGCTGTGAGCGTCATGACGGGGAGAACGTGGAAAACCGAGGCGGGGGAGCGAAGCTAGAGGCCCAATGTGGAAAAGGCAATGCGCGGGCAAACCGCACGATGGCCGGATATCCGGTAGGGATTTCTGGCGTGCCTTGATCTATCCCTAGGCATCAAATAGCTTTACCCGACTGTACCGCAGCTTCGTTCGCACCGTTTTTGGAGTGGTCCATGGGTAAGCCGACGTATCGTCCTCGCAACAAGCGCCGCATCAAGACGCACGGGTTTCG
>DASZUN010000174.1:0-42099 GCA_035547615.1 Gemmatimonadaceae bacterium
TTGGGAACTCTGAATCAATGCGTGGTGAGCCTCTAAACGTATAGAATACAGGCGGTTGTGTCAACTGGCACAAGAGCTAACGGCGGAACGGACCGGCGAACGGCGCAAAGAACTAACGGCGCTGACTTCCAAACGACGCCAACTTCCGAACGACGCCAACTTCCGAACGGCGCGAACTCCCAAACTACGCCAACTTCCAAACGGCGCGGCACGAACGGGCTGCGCCGTTCGGGAGTTAGCGCTGTTTGGAAGTCAGCGCTGTTCGGAAGTCAGCGCCGTTCGGAAGTCAGCGTCGTTTGGAAGTTGGCGACGTCAGTGGTTTGCGCCGTTCGCCGGTCCGTTCCGCCGTCAGCCGTCAGGCGACTGCGTATTGTTGCGTCACGTCGCGTCCAGCCGATTTCACCACGAGCTTGAATTCGTCCGGCCGGAGCAGCGGGTCGTCGCGGAGCTCGAGCGACATGCCCGCCGACTTCTCCAGCTTCTTGACGAAGTCCTTCTCGTTCTCGAGGACGTACATCGCCACGTCGGGATGGATGCGGATGACGAGCGGATCCTTGCGACCTTCGAGGCCCACGCGCTTGACCGAGCGCTCGATGCGGCGCGCGATCGTCTCGGCCGTGAACACGCGGCCCGTGCCGTGGCAGGTCGGGCACGGCTCGGTCATGCTCTGCAGGTGACTCTGGCGCACGCGCTGCCGGGTCATCTCGATCAGGCCGAGCTCGCTCACGGCGAACGCCTTCGTGCGGGCGCGGTCGCGGCCGAGGTGGGTGCGAAGCTCCTGCAGCACCTTGTCGCGATTCGCCTTCGTCTCCATGTCGATGAAGTCGCAGACGATGATGCCGCCCAGGTCGCGCAGCCGCGCCTGCCGCGCTACTTCACGGGCCGCCTCGAGGTTCGTCTTGAGGATCGTCTTCTCCGGATCCTTCTTGCCGGTGTAGCGGCCGGAGTTCACGTCGACGGAGACGAGCGCCTCCGTGGGCTCGATGATGAGATAGCCGCCTGACGGCAGGTCGCAGCGGCGCTTGAAGAGGTCGCGCAGCTCCTGCTCGATATTGGCCTGATCGAACAGCGGCGTCTGCTCCTCGTACAGCTTGATCCGGTCGATCAGCTCGGGCGCGATGCCCTTGAGGTACTCGAGGATCTCGTTGTAGACCTGCTTCGAGTCCACCGTGACCTGCTCGACCTTCGTGCTGAAAACGTCGCGCATGAGGCCGCGCGTGAGGCTCGTCTCCCGATGCACGAGCGCGGGGGCGCGCACGAAGTGCGTCTTGCGCTTGATGCGCTTCCACTGGCCGATGAGCGTGGTGAGCTCGCGCTCGAGCGTCTCCTTCGTGACGTCCTCGCCCACGGTGCGGACGATGACGCCGCCGGCGTCCTTCGGCAGCACTTCCTCCACCTGCGCGCGGAGGCGCTTGCGTGCCTCGCGCTCGCCGATCTTGCGGCTCACGCCCACGCGCTCGGCGAACGGCATGTAGACGAGGAAGCGGCCGGCGAGCGAGACCTGTGCGGTGACGCGCGGCCCTTTCGTGGAGATTGGCTCCTTGGAGACCTGGACGATGAGGTCCTGGCCGCGCTTGAGCACGTCCTGAATGGGCGGCGCTTTCGCGCGATGCCGGCGGCCGCCGCCGCCGTGCTCCGATTCGTCGTCGTCGTCCGCGTCGTCGTCGTGATCGCCGTCGGGCTCGTCTTCGGGGAAGACGAGATCCGACGCGTGGAGGAACGCGCTCTTCTCCGTTCCTATGTCGACGAACGCTGCCTGGATGCCCGGCAGTACCGCCTCGACCCGTCCCAGGTAGATGTCGCCGACCATGCGGCGCGCCTCGGGACGGTCGACCAGAAGCTCAACGAGCTGGTCGTCCTCGATGATGGCGACTCGCGTCTCCCGCGGGTTCGCGTTGATCAGAATCTCTCGTTTCATCGGTGTCCGGCACGGACGCGCAGCCCGGCGACTCAGCAGGTGCGGCGTGTCGGCGTTGCAGTAAGGGTGTGGTCAACCGCGCGCGCTCGGTGGCGCGCGCGGCCGCACGGAAGAAATCGGTCCGAGGTTCCCGTGTGATCGTCCACGTCTGCTCCGGCTGAGACGCGCAGGCGCGCGCCGATACGGACCGTGGGGTCCGCGTCGAGGACAGCGAGAAACGGAGCGACGTGCGATCGGCCAGGCGAGAAAGGCCATGCACGGCGAACAGGACGAGCGCGCGAAACACCGCCAATACGGCGTCGACGATGGACGGGCGCGGGTCGCGATCACGCCGGGTCGAGTCGCCGACCGGCCATGACGCGGTGAAAAACAGGGTAGATGTCACCAGGAAGTAATTAACGAGCGAACTGTCCCTTCCGCAATGACTTAGCTACATGCTGCCCAATAGATGTCGGGCGATCACGATTCGTTGAATCTCGGACGTCCCTTCCCCGATCTCGCAGATCTTCGCGTCGCGCATGAACCGCTCGACGGGGTAGTCCTTGGTGTAGCCGTAGCCGCCGTGGAGTTGTACCGCGGCGATGGTCGCGCGCATCGCGAGCTCGGAGCAGAAGAGCTTCGCCATCGCCGCTTCCTTGCTGAACGGCTTCCCGTTCTGCGCGAGCCACGCGGCGTGGAACATCAGGTGCTTGCCCGCCTCGATGTCGGTGGCGAGGTCGGACAACTTGAATTGCACGCCCTGGAAGTTCGCAACCGGTTGCCCGAACTGCTTGCGTGTGCTCGTGTACTGCAGTGCCTGCTCGAAGGCGCCCTCGGCGATCCCGAGCGACAGCGACGCGATCCCGATCCGGCCGTTGTCGAGGGTCTTCATGAAGTTCACGAAGCCCCGGCCCTCTTCGCCGAGCAGATTCTCGGCCGGGACCTCGACGTCCTCCATGATCAGCTCCGCCGTGTCCGAGGCGCGCCAGCCGAGCTTGTCCTCCTTCTTTCCCGCGCGGAAGCCGGGCATCGCGGGGAGCGACGGCTCGTGTCCCACGCCCACGGCTTCGGTCGCGGCGAGGTCGATCGTCGGCTTGGTGAGGATGAACGAGCTGATGCCCTTCGTGCCTTGCCCCGGGTTCGTCACCGCGGTGACGACGAAGATCTCGCCGACACTGCCGTGGGTGATGAATCGCTTCACGCCGTTCAGCACGTAGCGATCGTTCTTGCGTACCGCGGTCGTGCGCGTGCCGCCGGCATCGCTGCCGGCCTCGGGCTCCGTGAGACCGAATCCGCCCATCACGCGCCCGCTCGCGAGGAGCGGCACGTATCGCTGCTGCTGCGCGTCGTTGCCGAACTTCACGATCGGCGAGGTGCCGAGCGTCGTGTGCGCGGAGACGGTGAGCCCGTGCGAGGCGTCGACCTTCGCGAGCTCGTTGATGACGATCATGTAGCTGATGATGTCGAGCCCCGCGCCGCCAAGCTCCTCGGGCCACGGCACGCCGAGGAGCCCGAGCTCGCCCATCTTGCGAATGTTCTCCCAGGGGAATTTCGCCTCGGCGTCGTACTTCGCGGCGACGGGTGCCACCTCGTCGCGGGCAAACTCTCGGACCATCTCGCGCGTGGCGAGGTGCTGCTCGGTGAAGTACAGCGCGTCGTCCATGACTCAGGCGGCCTCAGTGTCGTCGGCCGCGCGCAGGACATCGAGAAAGCGCTGGCCGTATCGTTCGATCTTCACAGGTCCAACCCCACGAATCTCGCCCAGCGCCCGCTCGGTCGATGGGCGGCGCACCGCCATCTCCGCCAATGTGCGATCGGGGAATACGACGTACGCCGGCACCTGCTCATCACGCGCGATCGTTCGCCGGAGGTCGCGCAGTCGCGCGAGCAGCGCCTCGTCCGCCCCCGACAGCACCGGTGCGTCTTCTGTGTTCTGGTCGGACGCAGCGCGGCGCGGCTTGGCGCTCTTGCGTCCGCGCATCGAGGGCGCCGCACCGGCGTCGATCTCGATGCGTGTTCCAAGGCAATTGTCGCACCCGCGGCACGAGCTGCGTGCCGCCGCGTCGCCGAAATATCGGAGCACGAATCCCCGGCGACAACCTTTGGTGTACGCGTACTGCTGCATGGAATCGAGCTTCGCGAGATCGGCCCGGCGACGACGCTCAATTATGGACCAATCGATACGAAATGCCGTGAGCGGCTTGGAGGGCTTGGTGAGCTGCGCCCCGCCGCCGCATCGCCGCCACTCCAGGAACTGCCGCGATTGCAGCGCGTCGAGCAGCGGCATCGAACCGGCCGCGCCGCCGAATCCCGGCGGCAGGCCGTCGAGATCGATCGCCGCGCCGTCGCTGAGCGCCGACCCCGCCGCGCGCCACATCGCGCGAAGAATCCCGAGCTCGAGCGAATCGTTTCCGCTCCCGAGCTCGCGCGTGATCCGCTGCGGTGCGGCGAGGAGCCGCACGAGCACGCGCGTCCCGGCGTCCTGCTCCGGCCGATAGGCCCCTGCCTGCGCGAGGATCCGCAGCGCCGATTCCACTTCACGCCCCGAGGTCCTGCTCCTGAGGCGCGTCGCGAGGTCGTCGGGCGCGAGGTCCACGATGCCCGCCGCATCGGCGTTCCGCCGCAGCAGCTCGTACACCTCGTCGACCAGAGGCCGCTCCGGATACGCCGACTTGATGAAGAACTCGTGCGTGAACCGGTCCGGAAACGCGTGCAGCAGATAGCACGCGGCCGGCTGGCCGTCGCGCCCCGCGCGCCCCGCCTCCTGGTAGTACGCCTCGAGCGTCCCCGGCATGGCGTAGTGAATGACCAGCCGCACGTTGGGCTTGTCGATCCCCATGCCGAAGGCGTTCGTTGCGACGATCGCGCGAACGCGCTCCGACATGAACGCGTCCTGCACTTCGTGACGCCGCTCGTCGTCCAGCCCCGCGTGATACGCCGCCGCGGGAATGCGCGCCCGATCGAGCAGCGCGGCGATGCGCTCCACCGCCTTGCGCGTGCTCGCGTACACGACCGCGAGGCCGTCGCCCGCGCGCAGCAGGTGCACCAGCGCGTCGTCCTTCTCCTGGTCCGTACGCGTGGGGAGCACGTGGTACGTGAGATTCGTCCGGTCGAATCCCGTGATGATCGTATTCGCCGACTCGAGCCGCAGTTGCGACACGATGTCCGTGCGCACGTGCGGCGTCGCCGTCGCGGTGAGCGCGATCGTGGGCGGGTTGCCCAGTTTCTCGCGCACCTCCGCGATCCGGAGATAGCTCGGACGGAAGTCGTGGCCCCACTCGCTGATACAGTGCGCTTCGTCGACCGCGAGCAGCGAGACGCCGGCGTCGCGCAGCCGCTCGGCGGTCGTGCCCGCGTCGAAGCGCTCCGGCGCCACGTAGAGCAGCTTCACGTCGCCGCGCATCGCCCTCGCCAGTCGATCAGAGATCTGTGATCCCGTGAGCGTACTGTTGACGAAGGTCGCCGGCAACCCGCGCGCCGTGAGCGCGTCGACCTGGTCCTTCATCAGCGAGATGAGGGGCGAGATCACGACCGTCAGCTTGGGCAGCATCAGCGCCGGGACCTGATAGCAGAGCGACTTGCCGCCGCCGGTGGGCAGCACGACGAGCGTGTCGCGCCCCGCGAGCACGGATTCCACGGCCGCCTCCTGGCCCGGGCGGAACGCCGGATACCCGAAGTGCTCGCGGAGTGCGGCGCGGGCGTCGTCGAGGGTGTGGGTCATTGAGTGCGCGAGCGCGGCAGGCGGGGTGTCATTCCGAGCGCAGCGAGGAATCTGTTCTCCGAGTCGTGTTGCTCGACCCCGAAAGTAGATCCCTCGCTCCGCTCGGGATGACATCGTGTGAACGCAAAGCGTGCCATTACACCGCCCGCGCGAAATGTCCGCGCGTGAACTCCCCGCCCAAAACGCCGCGCACCGCGTCCAGCTCCGGACGCACGCCGCTGGCGAGCGCATCGAGCGCCTCGCGGTACCCGCGGACGATCGCCTGCACGTCGTCGCCCGGGACGTTGAACACGAGCTGATATCCGCGAATGTCGGCGCGCCAGAGCTTGGGCAGGAACTCGGAGCCGTCGACGGGACGGGAGTGCAGCAGGCGATTGCGGCAGGCCGAATCCGTCGCCACCGGGAAGGTGTAGCCGGCGGGATCCGTGAGCTCCACGTTGGTGTGCATTTTCACGCACAGATCGCGACAGGTCGTCGGCACGCGGTCGAACGCGGCGGAGAGCACGCAATGCTCGATCGTCATGCCCTCCGGACGGCCGTACAGAAACACGTCGAAGCGATCGCCGTTCCACGGCGCCACGAGCTGGGAGAGCTCGTCCGTCGTCAATTCGACGCTGGCGACGAGCCGACGCGCGCCCAGCCGGAACAGTTCCGCGGCCGTGTGCGCGTTGAACGCATTCACCGCATAATCGGCGGTGACATCGCGGCCGTCGCGCGCCAGCTCGGCCACGAGGCCGAGGTGACCGCTCAGGATCGGCAGCCCGAGATCAAGCCACTTCTGGATGCTCGCGCGCTCCTCGGGACGCACGATCGTCGGCGTGCGCAGCCGCAGCGACACGCCTCGCGCGGCGAGCGACTCCCGCAGCGCGCGGATGCGCGCCAGCGGCGGCGCGGGATGTCGCAGGAAGGGATCGAAGCAGATTTCGGTCGCGCCGGCATCCGCCGCCTGCTCGGCGTCCTCCAGGCGGTAGACCTGTGCCGTGAGCGAGAACGGCCGCGAGTCGTTGCCCTCGCCCGCATCCGTGTTCACGTTGTTCACGTTCGCATTGACGTTCACACTCGCGACCGCCGATTCCGCCTGCGCGCGGCGCTCCGCCTGCCTGGCTTCGAGCGCCCAATCGCGGCGGGTCATCAGCTGCTCCACCGCCTGCTGCCGCACGTGATTCTGCTCGCTCACCGGCAGGAATAGCCCGGCCGCGAGGCCGGTCGTGTCGATCGCACCGAGGACGAACGGCGTATCACCGATCCGCCCGAACTGCGCGCGCAGCGACTCGGCGTCGAGGGCGCGCTTGCTCGCCGGCGCGAGCGTGATCTCGCTGCGTACCGTGACGGAGTCGCCGTCGCACGAGAAAACCGCCTTGAGCGGCGTGCCCGCCGCGCCGAACACGCGAACGTCGACGCGCGATTTCCGCGCCCGGATCGCGGTGGGGAGCGCGGCATAGCTCGCGCGCGCCCGCTCGAGCAGCGCGCCCTGCGAGGTGCGAACGACGCGCCAGCCGGCGGCAATGCGCGTGCGCGTCTCGAGCGCCTGCCGAATCGTGCTCCGCGACGCGAGCGTGCGCACACCTGTCACCGTGAAGCCGGTCGTCGGTCCGCCGACGTGCTCCGGCGCCTCGAACCCCAGGCCGTCACCCACCTGCACCGGCGCGCTCACCTCCACGATCAACTCCCCGCGCTCGTACCCGATCACGGAGCCGAGCACCGTGCCGCGATTGTCCGGCTGCGTGCGCGTGACGTAATCGCGACCCGCGCGGCCGCCGTACATGCCGCCCGTGAACCCGCGGCTGTAGATCTGGACGAGCGGCTGCACCTCCGCATCGCTCGGCGGCGTGAACGTTCCGCGCTCCACGCGATCGAGAAATTCGCGATAGGACTGGGTGACGGTGGCGACGTACTCCGGCCGCTTCTTCCGCCCCTCGACCTTGAGGCACACGATTCCGGCGTCGGCGATCTCGGCCAGATGATCGTATGCGCCGAGATCCTTGGTGGAGATCAGGTACCCGCGATCGAGCTCGTCGCGCGTGGACGCGTCCGTCAGCACGTAGTCCTTGCGGCACGACTGCGCGCACGAGCCGCGGTTGGCGCTGCGCTCCGAGATCATCCCGGACATGTAGCACTGCCCGGAGTAGGAGATGCAGAGCGCCCCGTGCACGAACGACTCGAGCCCGAGGTCGGGCACCGCGTCGCGAATGGCGCGGATGTCGTCGAGCGTGTTCTCGCGTGCGAGCACCACGCGCGCGACGCCGAGCTCACGCATGACCGCCGCGCCCGCTGCGTCGTGCACCGTCATCTGGGTGGAGCCGTGGATCTCGAGCTCCGGGTAGAGCTGTTCGATCAGGCGGACGAGTCCGATGTCCTGCACGATGACGGCATCGATGCCGAGATCGACCGCATCACCGAGGAACACGAGCGCGTCGACGAGCTCGTGCGGCTTGATGAGGATGTTGAGCGTGAGATAGATGCGCTTCCCGCGCTCGTGCGCGATGCGGCACGCTTCGCCGAGCTCCTCGAGGCTGAGCTGCGCGCCTTCGTCGCGAGCGTTGAACTTGGACGCGCCGAGATAGACGGCGTCGGCGCCGTTCGCGACGGCGGCCCGGACGGCGTCGAGCGAGCCGGCGGGCGCGAGGAGCTCAGGGATGCTGCGGTGTGCCATAAGCGTTGAAATATAACAGCTTACGGCGTCGGAGACGAACGCGAGCGTGCCGGCTCAGGGCCCGTCGTCGTGCTCGGGATGTTCGTCCGCTCGAGCCCGACGCTTGAGGAATCGCATGGCCGCGGCGACGGCGAAGAACGCGATGCCGATCCACCGCAAGCGCGCGTCGTCGACACGCTGGCCGTAGCCCCACACGATGACGCCGATCGCGAGCAGCGCGAGCTGCACCTCGGTTCGGCTCTTCACCTCATTCCTTGGGCGAGCGCCGGTACGCCGGCCACTCCTTGGCGCCAGGCAGCCCGAGCGCGTTCGCCTGTTCGTCCGGCACCTCGAGCACGAGGCGGAGCATCGCCGTCGAGAACACCTTCCCCTGCGCGTCGGTCTTGAGCGACAGCGTGCCGCCGCCGTCGAGCGCACCGTGGAGCAGGAAGTTGAGTGCGTTCAAATTAGGCAGCTCATAACGCTCGACCGGGCCGGTGATCACGCCCCGGAAATGATCGCGGACGCGTTCCAGCGTGAGCTGCTCGGCCAGCACCGGATACCATTCGGGCTTCAGCGCGATCACACCGACATTCGCGGTGTCGCCCTTGTCGCCCGAGCGCGCATGCGCGATGTCGAGGAGGCGGACCTTCATCACGCGACCTCCACAGTTGTCTGGACGACCGACTTGTCGATGAGCGCGGGCCAGTAGGCGACGATCTCCTCGACCTTCGGCCGGCCGCCGGCGAAGCCGGTCACGCTGGGCGGACCGTTGAGCACGAGCGGCGCGATCTCGCGCGTGAAGCGCTCGACGGCCGCCTTGTCGCTGCCGCGCACGCCGATGCGGAGCTGCACTTCCGGCGGGTCGTGCGATTCCCCGGCCAGCGGGCCGTGCGTGGCCGACACGCCGACGAATTCGGTGAGGATGTGATCGAAGCGGAGGCCAAGACGATCGAGCCGTTCGCGGAGCACGCGATCGGCGAGCTGCGCCTTGTCGAGCGCGTCGGGCCACGCGTACACGAGCGTGCCGACGGCCTTGTAGCCGGCGCGATACGCGATCGAGACCTTGAGCTTGTCGGTCGGCGGGCGGCCCTTGATCCCGAACACGCGCACGCGGTTCTCCCCCGCCTGCTCGAGGTGGATCGTGGTGAAGTCGGCGATCACGTCCGGCGTGATGTACGAGTGCGGATCGCCCATCTCGTACACGAGCTGCTCGCTCACGGACGGGACCGAGATGCGCCCGCCGGTGTTCGGATGCTTGTAGATGATGAAGCTGCCGTCCGCGTGGCCCTCGACGATCGGGTAGCCGATGTTCGCGAGGTCGGGAATGTCCCGCCAGTCGCGGAGGCAGTTGCCGCCCGAGCACTGCGCGCCGCACTCGATGATGTGCCCCGCGACGATGCCCGCGGCGAGACGGTCCCAGTCCTCGTTCCCCCACCCGAACTCGTAGCGGAGCGGCGCCATCGTGAGCGCGGTATCCGTCGAGCGGCCGGTGATCACGATGTTCGCACCCTGGCCGAGCGCCTCGAGGATCGGCGTCGAGCCGATGTAGGCGTTCGCCGAGAGCACGCGGTCGCGCACCGTGGACAGCGGCTCGCCCGTTTCCATGTTCGCGAGCGCGTGCCCCGACGCGATCAGCGCGTCGAGCCGCGGCAGCAGGTCGTCTCCCGTGACGACGCCCACGCGCACGTCGCTCGCGACCCCGTGCTTCGCCGCCACGCCGCGCACGGCCGTGGCGCACGCCGGGGGATTGACGCCGCCCGCGTTCGCGATCACGCGGACACCGCGCGTGGCCACCGCGGGCAGCACGCTCTCCACCGCGCCGATGAAGTCACGGGCGTACCCCATGTCGGGATCGCGCTCCTTCTGCTTTTGCAGAATGCTCATCGTGACTTCGGCGAGGTAGTCGAGCATCAGGTAGTCGACGTCGCCGCCCTCGACCTGCCGGCGCGGCGCCTCGAGCCAGTCGCCCCAGAACCCCTGCCCCGAGGCGACGCGGACGATCTTCTCACTCGGCCGCGGAGTTGACGAATTGCTCATACGTCGTTGGAGTGTGCGGGAAGCACGAACGCGCCGAGGTGCGGCCCGGGATTCTGCAGCGCGGCCCGGAGGGCGAGCGCCAGCACGTCACGAGTCTCCTCCGGGTACACGATGGCGTCGATGTAGCCGCGAGCGCCGGCGTAGCGGGCGTCGAGCTGGTGCTCGTAGTCCGCGCGCATGTCCTCGACCGACTGCGCGACGGCCTGCGGCAGCGGCTGCTTGGCCGTCTTGGCTTCTTCCATCGCCGGCCCGTGAACCGCCTGGACCGCCGCCTCACCTTCCATTACCGCCATGCGGCCGGTCGGCCAGCTGAAGATGAAATCCGGATCGAAGCCCTGGCCCGCCATGGCGTAGTACCCGGCGCCCGACGCGTGATTCACCGTGAGCACGATCTTGGGCACGCGCGCCGTGGCCATCGCCTCGACGAAGCGCGCGCCGGCGCGAATGATCCCCTCGTGCTCGGCTTCCGGGCCGACCATGAAGCCGGACACGTCCTGCACGAAGAGCAGCGGGATCCGCTCGCGGTCGCAGCGCTCGATGAAGTAGGCGACCTTGTCCGCGCTCTCCGCGTACACGATGCCGCCGAAGCGCGGCTTCTCGCCGGGGCGACCCTTGATGAGCCCGCGCTGGTTTGCGATGACGCCGACGGGAATCCCCTCGATGCGTCCGTCGCCGCAGATCATCTCGCGCGCGAGCCCCGCCTGGAACTCGTCGAGCCGGCCGTCGTCGAGGATCACGCGCAGCAGCTCGTGCATGTCGTACGACATGCGATGATCTGCCGGGAGCAGCTCGTAGAGCGCCGCGGCCCCCTCGCCCCCGCCGGCCGCGGCGGCGGCGCTCCATCCCTCGACGTGCTGCGTCGGGAGCATCGCCACCAGCTCGCGCAGCTTGGCGAGGCACGCGTCGTCGTCGTCGACCGCGTAGTGCGCGACGCCGCTCACTTCCGTGTGCGTGACGGCGCCGCCCAGCGTCTCGCCGTCGATCGTCTGCCCCGTCGCCCCCTTCACCAGATTCGGGCCGCCGAGCCCCATGAACGATGTGCCCTTCACCATCACGATCAGATCCGAGAGCGCCGGCAGGTACGCCCCACCGGCGATGCACGGCCCCATGACCGCCGCCAGCTGCGGAATGCGTAAGTATTTACGCATTATAGAATTATAGTAGAACAACCGGCTCGCGCCGTACTGCCCGGGAAAGACGCCGCCCTGATACGGGAGGTTCACGCCCGCCGAGTCGACCAGGTACACGATCGGGATGCGGCAGCGCATCGCGATCTCCTGGGCGCGGAGCATCTTCTTGATCGTCTCGGGCCACCACGAGCCCGCCTTCACCGTCGCGTCGTTGGCGACGATCACGACCTCGCGCCCGGAGACCTGGCCAATTCCCGTCACGACGCCCGCCGCCGGCGCCTGGCCGTCGTACTGGTCGTACGCGACCAGCAAGCCGATCTCGAGAAAGCGCGCACCGGGGTCGCACAGCCGCTCGACGCGTTCGCGCGCGGTGAGCTTTCCCTGCTTGTGCTGGCGCGCGATCTTCTCCGCCCCGCCGCCCTCTCGCAGCCGCGCCTCGAGCGCGCGGACCTCGTCGCTCAGCTCACGGAGCCGGGTACTCACGCGTGCTGCCGCTCACGCTCGGCGAACCAGTCGCGGATGTAGTCGATGAGATCGGTCGTCGGCGTGCCGGGGCCGAACAGCTTGCCGACGCCCTGGCGCTGGAGCTCGTCCATGTCCTCTTTGGGGATGATCCCGCCGCCGGTGATGAGGATGTCGTCGCGCCCCTGCTCGCGAAGGAGCTCGCGGACGCGGGGGAAGAGCGTCATGTGTGCGCCGCTCAGGATCGACAGCCCCACCACGTCGACGTCTTCCTGCACCGCCGCCGTGGCGATCATCTCGGGCGTCTGATGCAGCCCGGTGTAAATGACTTCCATCCCGGCGTCGCGGAGCGCGGCCGCGACGACCTTCGCGCCGCGATCGTGTCCGTCCAGGCCGGGCTTGGCAACCAGCACGCGAATGGGACGCATTCCGTAGAGATCGAGGGTCCTGGGGCGCGCCCGAATCCTGCCGCGCGCCCGCTCGGGGTCAAAGCTAGCGGTTTCGGCGACGACGAGGCAACGGACGCGCCTTGCGCGCGACGAGCAGCATCTCGCTCGATCGACGGGTGAGCGGCGCGTCCCGAAAGCCGTCGTACGCCGCCTCGACGATCAAACCGGCACGCGCGCACAGATCGGCGAGCGCAGTCGGCGTGTAGATCCGGATGCGATGCTCGCGCGCTCCGTGGTTTCGCGGGCCGGACCAAACGGACGACACGGTGAGAATTCCGGAGAGCGAATCGAAGTTCCGTTCCTGCGCGACGAGTGTGCCGTCCGTCGTCTGCCACCAGTCGCGAGACAGGAAGCGCGCCATGAGCCCGTCGCGATCGCCCCCGTGCCAGACGAGCGTTCCTCCGGGCGCGAGCACACGCGCGAACTCGTCGATCACGCGCTGATCGTCGCGCGGCTCGACGAAGAAGCCGAAGGACGTGAACAGGTTGACCACGGCGTCGAAGCGGCCGGTCCAGCGGGCCGGCAGCTTGCGCATATCGCCGCGCGTGTAGCGCAGGGTGCGTCCGGTGCCGCGGGCCCGCGCCCTGGCCAGCAGCTCGCGCGAGTAATCGAGCCCGTCGACGTCGTAGCCCGCTTCAGCGAGCAGATGCGCGTGGCGTCCCTGCCCGCACGGCACGTCGAGAATGCGCGCGCCCGAGGGCAGGCCGAGCACCTCCATGAGACGCGCGACCTCGTGCCGATCGCGCTCGAGATCGAACAACGGCTCGTACTCGAGCAGGTACTGCGCGTCGAAGTAGGACTGCCACCATTCCATGGTATTGGCGCTTCAGCGTGGTGCGCCGAGTTGAGTTGGACTGAGTTGGGAACGCGGGTTCGGCACGGTGCGCCGAACGCACGGACGGACGTCACGACTTCCACGGATTACTCCGTGTGGCGCTATGGCTCCGCCCTCAACGAGCCCGGACGAAATGCCTGGGAACTGCCTCGGGACGCTCCCGCTCTGTCCCGAGCGGCAGTTCCGAAGCGCTCACGATTCGTTGCGACGGGTTCTCTGCTGGGCGCGATCGTCCGTCCCAGTTCGGCCCATCCGTCCAAGTCGCAGTTCCCAATTCATTCCAAGCCGATGCGGCGGGACACGTCATCCCGCCACGCGAAGCCCTCGCCGATGCCGACTAGAAAAACACCGGCTCCCGATAGGCGCCGAACACGCTCTCCAGTGCCGCGCGGATCTCGTACAGCGTGCAGTAGCGCCGCGCGCACTCGAGGATGAACGGCATCGTGTTCTCGCTCCCGCGCGCCGCCTGCCGCAGGCGCTCGAGCGCCTGCTCGCACGCGGCGTTGTCGCGCTCGGTGCGGAGCTTGGCCATGCGCTCGCGCTGCAACCGCTCGGTATCTTCGCCGATCTTGAGGATCGGAATCGTGAGCTCCGGCTCGTCCGTGACGAACTCGTTCACGCCGACGATCGCGCGGCGGTGCTGCTCGATCTCCCACTGCTGCCGCGCGGCCGACTCCGCGATCTTGCGCTGCAGCCATCCGGTCTCGAGCCCCGCGACGACGCCACCGATCTCGTCGATCTCGGCGAAGAGCGATTCCGCCTCCGCCTCGAGCTGGTCTGTGAGCGCCTCGACGTAGTACGACCCGCCCAGCGGATCGATCACGTTCGGCACGCCCGTCTCGTAGGCGAGGATTTGCTGCGTGCGGAGCGCGACCTGCACCGCCTCTTCCGTGGGGAGCGCGAGCGTCTCGTCCATCGAGTTGGTGTGGAGCGACTGCGTGCCGCCAAGCACCGCGGCGAGCGCCTGGTAGGCGACGCGCACGACGTTGTTCATCGGCTGCTGCGCGGTGAGCGTCACGCCGGCCGTCTGCGAGTGGAAGCGCATCACCCAGGAGCGCGGGCTCTTCGCGTGATAGCGCTCCTTCATGTGGCGCGCCCAGATCCGGCGCGCCGCGCGGAGCTTGGCGATCTCCTCGAAGAAATCGTTGTGGATGTCCCAGAAGAACGACAGGCGCGGCGCGAACTCGTCGACGTCCAGCCCGCGCGCGATGCCGCGCTCCACGTACGTGAAGCCGTCGGCGAGCGTGAACGCCAGCTCCTGCGCGGCCGTCGCCCCGGCTTCACGGATGTGATACCCAGAAATCGAAATAGTATTCCATAACGGCGCGTGCTCGGCGCCCCACTCGAAGCAGTCGACGATCAGGCGCAGCGCGGGCTCGATCGGGAAGCACCACGCGTGCTGCGCCATGTACTCCTTCAGGATGTCGTTCTGAATCGTGCCGCGCAGCTTCTCGGCCGACACCCCCTGCTTCTCCGCCGCCGCGATGTAGAACGCCCAGAGGATGATCGCCGGCCCATTGATCGTCATCGACGTCGACACCTGGTCGAGCGGGATGCCGTCGAACAGCACCTCCATGTCGGCCAGACTCGAGATCGCCACGCCCGTCTTCCCCACCTCGCCCTCGGACCGCGGATGATCCGAGTCGTAGCCCATCAGCGTCGGGAAATCGAACGCCGTCGAGAGGCCCGTCTGCCCCTGCTGCAGCAGGAACTTGAAGCGCGCGTTCGTATCCCGCGCACTGCCGAAGCCGGCGAACTGGCGCATCGTCCACAGCTTGCCGCGATACCCCGTGGGATGAATGCCGCGCGTGAACGGATACGTCCCCGGCACGCCGAGCTGCTCGGCGGATTCGGGGGCGACGTCGAGCGCCGTGTACAACGGCTCGACTTCCTTCGCTGAATTGGTGAACGCGATGTCGCGCAGCTCGCCGCGCTCGTAGCGCCGCCGCCATTCGGCGACTTCGGCGCGCAGCCGTTCGAGCTCGGCGCGCGCGTCCGCAGGCGTTTCGGTCAGATCTCGCGTCGAGGTCATCAGTCGGTCCGCGTGAGGAGGTTTCCACTCCGGGCGAGCAGTGCATCCGCCACCGCGAAGGGGTTGGTCTGCCCGGCTTCGAGCGACGGGATCTGCCCGTCCAGCCATTCGTTGGTGCCCGCGTCGCGCCAGAGCCGCGAGCGCACACGCTCTTCGACGACGTCGACGACGCGCTCGCGCAGCCGGGCGCGTCGTCGGGTCGTAAGTACGCCGCTCGATTCAAGATAAGCAAAGTGCCGTTCCAATGCGCCGATCACGTCGCCCGTGCCCTCACCTTTCGCGGCCACGGTGCGGATGACGGGCGGCGTCCAATCGGTCGCGTTCGCCGCCTTGGCGGCCGCCCGCGCGGCGCGGCCCGGGTTCATCGCGAACTGCTCGTTCTGCGTGAGCGGGCGGCGGAGGTCGACCCCGTGGTGCGCCGGCACGTGCTTGAGCGTCGCGCCGTTGCGAAGGCCGAGCATGAGCTCGAGCTCGTTGCGGAGGCGGTCGGCACCCGGACGATCCGCCTTGTTCACCACGAACACGTCGGCGATCTCCATGAGCCCCGCCTTGAGCGTCTGAATCGAATCGCCGGACTCCGGCACGAGCACGACCATGCTCGTGTCCGCGGTGCGCGCGATGTCCAACTCGCTCTGCCCCACGCCGACGGTCTCAATTAGTATCCGATCGATACCAAATGCGTCGAGCACGTCCGCGACTTCGCGCGTCGTCGCGGCCAGGCCGCCGAGCGAACCGCGCGTGGCCATCGAGCGAATGAACACGCCCTTGTCGAGCGCGACGCTCTCCATGCGGATGCGATCGCCGAGCAGCGCGCCGCCGGTGAACGGCGACGTCGGGTCGACCGCGACCACGCCCACGGTGAGGCCGGCCGCCCGATATTCGACCGCCAGCCGCGTGGTGAGCGTGCTCTTCCCCGCCCCGGGCGGCCCGGTGATCCCGATGCGGCGCGCGCGCCCGATGCGCGGCTGAAGACGCGCGAGCAGGCGATCGAAACCGGGCCGGTGGTTCTCCACGATGCTGACGGCGCGCGCGAGCGCCGCGGTCTGCCCGGCGTCGAAGTCGGCGTACAGCTTCGCTTCGCGGTCCACCACGGGCGTCGCGGTCATCGAGCGGCCGGCTGTGGCGGTTCGGGCTCGTCGTGCTCGTCGCGGATGTCGCCGACGAGTTCCTCGAGCAGGTCTTCCAGCGTGACGAGACCGAGCGTGCGGCCGGTCTCGTCGCGCACGATGGCGAGGTGCAGACGTTCGCGAAGCATGCGGAACAGTAGCTCGTTGCAGGGAGCCTCGGGAGCCGAGAACGCGACCGGTCGCAGGGTCTTCGGCATCTCGCCGCGCGCCTTGATCACGTCGAATGCGTGGACCATGCCGAGGATGTGGTCGAGCGTTTCCTGGTAGATCGGCACGCGGCTGTAGCGCGACTGCGCGATCTGACTGGCCAGTGTGTGCGGGTCGACGCCGGACGGCAGCGCGAAGACCTCGGAGCGCGGGGTCATCACCTCGCGCACGACCTTCTCGCTGAACTCGACGACGCCGCTGATGATCGCGATCTCCTCGCGCTCGCCCACGCCCTCCAGCTCGCCCTCGCGCAGCAGATCCTGGATCGCATCGCGCTCGGCCGGGGCCGCGGGCGCGGGCTGCTCGTGCACGAACGGACGAGCGATCGTACGACCGGCCGCGACGATCGGGGCCGTCACGAGATCCGCGAGCCGGAGCACGGGCAAGACGACCGGAGCCACGCCGACCGGCCAGCGGCGCGCGATCGCGCGCGGTATGAGCTGCCCGATCACGACCACGACGCCGGCGAAGATGGCGGCGTCCCACAACACACCCATCCCGCGCGCGCCCACGCCGAGGCTCATGCCCGCGAGCAGCAGCACCAGGGCGACGCCGGCGTTTGCCGCGGTGAGCAGGCGGTGCGGACGCTCCAGATAGGTCACCGCCGCGGCGGAGCCGCGGAGCTGCCGCTCCGCCCAGTGTCGCAGCCAGATCCGGGATACGGAGCGCACGGCCATGCCGCCGGCCGTGAGCAGCGCGACCACCGCGAGCGCGAGCGTCAGGGGAATCGTGAGCATCACTCGCGCTCCGGCGTGCCGACCGGCACGAGCCGCTCGAAGTAGACGCGCTCGATCTTGCGCCGGCGCACGCGCTCGACGACGATGCGGAAGCCGTTCTGCACGAGCGACTCGCCGGAGCGCGGGACGCGTCCGAAGAGCGCGTACACCAGTCCGCCCACCGTCGTCACGTCCTCGACGTCGAAGTCCGTCCCGAGGCGCTCGGCCAGCTCGTCGAGCGTGACGCGGCCGGCGACCCAGTAGCAGCGATTGCC
Organism: Gemmatimonadaceae bacterium; assembly: GCA_035547615.1. GTDB lineage: Bacteria > Gemmatimonadota > Gemmatimonadetes > Gemmatimonadales > Gemmatimonadaceae > JAQBQB01. The sequence continues at coordinate 17,524 of DASZUN010000174.1, forward strand.
CTCCTGCTGGATCTCCGGCTCCTCGACGTCGTACTCGTCGCGAATCTCGCCGACGATCTCCTCGAGAATGTCCTCGATCGTCACGAGACCGGCGGTGCCGCCGTACTCGTCGCTCACGATCGCGATGTGCGATCCCGTCGCCTGGAACTCGCGAAGCTGCGCGTCGATGCGCTTGGAGGTGGGGATGAACGAGGGCGCGCGGGCCAGCGAGAGCCACCCTGCCGGCGGTTCCTCGTCGGCGACGATCGCCGGCAGCACGTCCTTCGCGTACAGGATACCGACCACCTCGTCGAGCGTCTCGCGGAACACGGGAAAGCGCGCGTGCTCGGAGCTGCGGATGCGGTCCAGCACCTCCGACCACGGCGTCTCGGCCTCGATGCCCACGATGTCGACGCGCGGAATCATGATCTCGTGCACTTCCGTCTCGCCGAGCGAGAACACGCCGTGGATCAGCTCTTCCTCGGCCGACGACACCTCGGCTTCGGCGGCCACGACCTCGCGGAACTGCTCCGCGCTGGTCTCGCGCTCCTCGGCGTTCGGCGCGCCGAGCGGGATGAGCACGTGCAGCATGCGGTCGATCGCCGCCCCGAGCGCGACCGCGGGGCTCAGCACCACCCCGACCGCGTCGATCACGGGCGACAACCTGCGGTACGTCCGCGATGCGTTCGCGTAGCCAACGGCGCGGGCGACGCCCTCGGCGACGATGCAGATCACGACGACGGCGATGACGGTGACGAGCGCGCACGCGGCGAGGCCGAGCGACGCGAGGTGCAATGCCTGGGCGATCGCCGCACCGGCCGCGGTGTACGCGAGGACGCGACCCATGGACAGGGCGCGATGCTGGCGCTCTCGCTCGGCGAACTCGGCGTCGGTGGCTTCCATCGCCTCTGACGCATGAAAGGCGAGCAGCGCGCTGTCCGCGGTGGCGAGCAGCGCGGCCACGAGCGCGCTCCCGACGCCGATCACCCACGCGATCAGGGTCGTCATCGTCGCGGCGCCTTCAACACGCGGTCGAGGATGCGCTCCTGTCGGCGCCACATCGGCGAATTCTCGCGCGCTTCATCCTCCGGATGGTCGTAGCCGAGGACGTGGAGCACGCCGTGCACGACCAGGCGCGCGAGCTCCTCGCGCACGGGCACGCCGCGCGCGCGGGCATTGTCGCGCGCCACCTCCGGCGCGATGTAGATGTCGCCGATGATCGGATCGTTCTCCGATGCGCGCGCGAATCCGAACGAGATCACGTCGGTCGGACCGGCGTGGTCGAGATGCGTCCGGTTCAGGCGGGCGATGGTCCGCCGGTCGACGAGCGCGATCGACACGAGCGCGTGGCGAATCCGCTCCGCCCGCAGTGCGGCGCGCGCGATCTCCTCGATGCGCGTGCGTCCCAGCGGCGCTCGGACGCCTTCGATCGCGACATCGACGCCGAGGCTCATGTCGACGCGAACTCCGAGGTGACGCCGCCGCTCGCCGCCGGATACTCGATGCGGTTGTGGTACATGCCGACGAGCACGCGCGTGAACTCTTCCTTGATCGTCTCGATCTGGCGGAGCGTCAACGGCGCGTCCACGAGCTGCCCCTGCTCGACGCGTTGGCGCACGATGTGATCGACCACGTCGCGGATGCGGTCGGGCGTCGGCTCGTGCAGCACGCGCGTGGCGGCTTCGATGCCGTCGGCGAGCATGACCACCGCCGTCTCGGCGCTCTGCGGCAGCGGGCCCGGATACGCATACTCGGTGGTGTCGGGCGGGATGTCGTCGCGCTGCCGCGCCTTGTCGAGGAAGTAGCTGATCGTGCCGGTGCCGTGGTGCTCGGTGATGAATGCGCGCAGCGCGCGCGGCAGCTTGTACTCGGCGGCGAGCTCGAGCCCCTCGTGCACGTGGTTGCGGATGATCTGCGCGCTCGCATCCGGCTTGAGCGCGTCGTGCGGGTTGCGCCCTTTCGCCTGGTTCTCGACGAAGAACTGCGGCTTCGCGATCTTGCCGATGTCGTGGTAGTACGCGCCAACGCGCGCGAGCAGCGCGTTGGCGCCGATCGCGCGGCACGCCGCCTCGGCGAGATTGGCGATGGCGATCGTGTGCGCGTAGGTGCCGGGCGCCTCGAGGCTGAGCCGCTGCATCAGCGGCCGGTTGAGGTCCGACCACTCGAGCAGCGTGAGGTCGGTCTCGATGCCGGTGAACGCCTCGGCCATCGGCAGCACGAGCACGGCGAGCAGCACGCAGACGAGCGCGTTCAACACGCCGAAGCCCGCCGACGTGAGGATCGCGCGCGGCGCGAGATCGAGCGTGAGCCCGATGGCGACCGCGGTGGCGAGATAGGCGCCGCCGATCGTGAGAATCCACTGATAGAACTGATTGCGCCGCCGGATCTCGCCGACGGTGAGCGCGGCCACCGCTCCCCCAACCAGGTTGATGAAGAGCGCGTTGGTGCCGCGGAACACGCTCTGCCCCGCCACGAGCGTCGTGAGCACCATCGCCGCGATCATGCTGATGCGGCGACCGAAGAGCGCGCTGAGCACCACGGCGGCGAGCGCCACGGGCACGAGCTCCGGGATCACCGGCCGCACGTAGGCCACCACGGCCCCGCCGATCAACACGAGCGCCGCGAGCACGGCGACCGTCATCAGCCACCGGATGTGCGAGTACACGTCCGGCCGGAACAGGAAGAAGGCGAGGCCGAGCAGCGCGATGAGCACGAAGTTGAACGCGATCGAACCCACGACGCGCCGCGCGCCGCGCTGCGAGCCGCGGTACTGATCGGCCGCGTCGTGGAGCGCGCGCAGCTTCTCGTGCTGCTCGCGTCCCACCACTTCGTTCGCGCCGATGATCTTCTCGCCCGCCTGCACGCTGTACTTGGCTTCGGGGATGGAGCGGCGCACGTCCTCTCGCCGCAGCTCCGTCGTGGCGCGGTCCGGCACGATCGTCGGATGGAAGAACGTCGCGATGAGCCGCATGTACAGCGAGTCGCCCGTCGCGGACCCTGGGTCCGGATGCAGCAGGCGTGCGCGACTCACGAGCATGTTGAACGTCAGCACGCTGTCCGAGGAGACCCGGTGGTCTTCACCGCCCGATCGGATCACGATCTCGCCGCGCACCGAATCGAGCGCGCCCGCACTCGCCACGCCCTCGCTGAGCCAGCGGTCGAACACGCGGTGCAGCGCGAGAAAGAGCGGCCCACGCTTGCGGGGCGACGCGAGATACGCCGCCTGCCCGGCGCTCAACGGCAGCCCCCAACTCTCTCCGGCGTGCTGCACGTTCGCTGTGGCGAGCTGTGCGTTCGTCGCGGCGGCCTGGGTCACCGCGGCGCTGAAGCCGTCGAGCGCGGCGCGCGCGGAATCCAGCGCCGCCGGCACGAAGTCGTACACGGGCTCGACGCCGCCGACGACCTCCTCCTGCTCCTTCGCCAGCTCCTGCGGCGTCTTCATCACCTTGAAGGCGAACGGCGCGATCACGTTGTCACTCGCCACCGAGCCCACTTCGTAAATCGGGAAGTCGATCGCCGGCGACGCCGGAAACAACACGTACGTGAGCACGGCGAGCACGAGGGCGACCGCCAGGCGAACGCCATGGCCGGCGAGCGCAGCGCGCGTCGGCGGCCAGGTGGCCGGTGTGCGCGTCGCGATCCGCCCCCCGACGGTCACGGCGGCCTACTCCCCGGCGTCGGCGGCGTAGGCGCGCACGATGTCGCGCACCAGCCGGTGGCGCACCACGTCCGTCTCGTCGAAGTAGTGGAAGCCGATCCCGTCGATGCCCGGCAGGATCCGCTCGATCTGCATCAGGCCGGAGTCCTCGCGACGCGGCAGGTCGACCTGGGTCTTGTCGCCGGTGATCACCATCTTCGAATTCACGCCGAGGCGCGTGAGCAGCATCTTCATCTGCATCGTCGTGGCGTTCTGCGCCTCGTCCACGATCACGAACGCATCGCCGAGCGTGCGGCCGCGCATGAACGCGAGCGGCGCCACCTCGATGATGCGCTGCTCGAGCGCGCGCTGGATGCGCTCGAACGGCATCATCTCGTCGAGCGCGTCGTAGAGCGGACGCAGATAGGGATCGACCTTCGCCTGCATGTCGCCCGGCAGAAAGCCGAGACTCTCGCCCGCTTCCACCGCTGGTCGCGCGAGCACGATGCGCCGCACGCGCTTCCGCGTGAGCGCGTCGACGGCCGCAGCGACGGCGAGATACGTCTTGCCCGTGCCCGCCGGCCCGATGCCGACGACGATGTCGTTCTCCTGGATCTCCTTCAGGTACTCGGCCTGTCCCGGCGTCTTCGGCGTGATGACGCGCCGAATCCCCGGCAGCGCGATGCGCGGCCCGGCGACACCGTCACCCGATCCGTCGTCCTCCTCGGGTGTGCCGCGATCCACGACGTCGCCCATGCGGAGCACGTCGTCGGGCGTGAGCTCCCGCCGCTGGCGCGCGGCTTCGATCATGCGATTGGCGATCGCCACCGCGCGACCGACGAACTCCGGCGTTCCGGAAATCGAGAGCGTGTCGCCGCGGAGCGTGACCTTCACGCCGCCGAGCCGCGACAGCTCGATGAGGTTCGCGTCGTTGATGCCGGCGAGCGTGAGCGGATCCGCGCCTTCCGCGGAAATTTTCTCGGTGACCGTCTCGTCGCTCACGCGTCCCCGCCTGCCGTCACGGCAATGTGCAGATCGGACAGGTCGCCGTCAGGCACCGACGAGGGTGCGCCCTCGAACAGCGCGCGCGCCGCCGTGGTCTTGGGGAACGCGATCACGTCGCGCAGCGACGAAGCGCCCGCCAGCTGCATGGCGATGCGGTCGAAGCCGAACGCGATCCCGCCATGCGGCGGCGCGCCGGCGCGCAGTCCCTCGAGCAGGAACCCGAACCGCGCCTGCGCCGTCGCTTCGTCGATACCGAGCAGCGAGAAGATCTTCCCCTGGAGCGACGGATCGCTGATACGGATGCTGCCGCCGCCGAGCTCCGTGCCGTTGAACACGCAGTCGTAGGCCTGCGCGCGCGCCTTCTCCGGCGCCGAGTCGAGCAGCGAGATGTCGTCGGGCATGGGCGAGGTGAACGGGTGATGCACGGCGCCGAGCGCGCCGGTGTCCGGGTCTTTCTCGAACAGCGGAAAGTCGTAGACCCAGAGGAACCGCATCGCGTGCTCGTCCACCAGGTTCATGCGCCGCGCGACGTCCTGGCGCACGCGATCGAGTGCCGGACTGGAGATCCGGTCGGGGCCCGCCACATACAAACCCAGATCGCCATCGGCGAGCCCGAGGCGTTCCGCGGCACCCTCGCCGAGGAACTTGGCGGCCGGCCCTTCGAGCGCTCCGTTCGCGACCTTGAGCCGGAGCAGTCCCATCGCGCCCGCCTTCTTGGCTTCCGCTTCGATCTCGTCGACCTGCTTGCGCGAAAGCGTGGCGCCCCCCGGCACGCGAATCCCGCGCACGCGGCCGCCCTGCTCCAGGGCGGAGCGCGTGATGCCGAATTCCGCGCCGCGGAACACGTCGCTCACGTCCGTGATCTCGAGGTCGTAGCGCGTGTCCGGGCGGTCCGAGCCGAAGCGCTCCATCGCCTCGGCGTACGTCATGCGCGGAAAGTGCGCGGGAATCTCGGTGCCCGCTTCGCGCCAGAGCGCGCCGATCAGGCCTTCGGCGAGGAGCATGATGTCGTCCTGCGCGACGAAGGACGCCTCGATGTCGATCTGCGTGAACTCCGGCTGCCGGTCCTGGCGCAGGTCCTCGTCGCGGAAGCAGCGCGCGATCTGGAAGTAGCGGTCGAAGCCCGACACCATGAGCAATTGCTTATAAAGCTGCGGCGACTGCGGCAGCGCGTAGAACTCGCCCGGGTGCACGCGGCTCGGCACGAGATAGTCGCGCGCCCCTTCGGGCGTCGGCTTCGTGAGAATCGGCGTCTCGATCTCGAAAAAGCCGCGCTCGCTCAGATATCGCCGCGTTGCCTGCATGAGTCGATGCCGCAGCAAGATGTTCTCCTGCAATTCCGGGCGGCGCAGATCGAGGAACCGATGGCGCAGCCGAAGCTCTTCCGCGGCGAGGTTCTCGTTGCGCGAGCGCGCGACGGGGATCGCCGGCGGCGTCGCGGGCCCGACGACCCGGAGTCCGGTGCCCCGCACCTCGATCTCGCCCGTGGCGAGATCCGGATTGCGCATCGCCTCAGGGCGCGCCACGACCTCGCCTTCCACGAGCACGACGGTCTCCTGACCGGCAGCGGCGGCAGCCGCGTATACCTCGGGCGAGCAAGCCTTCGGGTCGAACGACACTTGCACGATCCCGGCGCGGTCTCGCAGGTCCATGAAAATGAGCCCCCCCAGATCGCGGCTCCGGTGAATCCATCCGCCGAGGCGGACGTGCCGCCCGACGTCACTCATCCGGAGTGCGCCACAGAGGTCGGTACGATGGGTTGTCGCGAGAGAATCGGTGCTCATCAAGGAGTGTGATCGGGGGTCGTCGGCTCACGTACCGCGCGAAATGGACCAGTCTGCGCGAAAGACCTGTGGCCGGATCGAAAGCCGTCAGCGCGTCGTGTCGGGGTGACAGACGGCGGGCCTTGGGTCCGGCTGAGGCCGGACCGGAAGCAGGAGCTGCTTCAATCGATCGATCATTTCAGTCTCACAAATGTACGGCGGCAGAGGGCTGCGCGGTAGTGATTCGCTTGACCCGCCGAGCGCGCTTCGGTAATGTCAAGTATATGTCACGCTTGGCTTTTGCCGCGCTGGCCTCGGTCGTCGTCTCTGGTGCCGCAGCGGCGCAGCAAGTGCCCGGGCGAGACCTGCTCCAGTTCCCCATCGGGCTCCTCGCCGAGCCCGCTCCCCTGAGCAACCAGATGGGCGGCGGCTTCTGGAATCCGGCCACGGCGGCATTGGGTTCGGACACCACCGCTCGGCTCGGCTTCGCCGGACTCAATACGCCGCAGGACCAGGGCGTCCGGCTCGAGCTCGCCGCCGGTGCGTACCGCGTCCGCTCCAGCACCACGGTCAGCCTCTCCGTGGTGCAGGCATCCGTGTCGGACATCGTGCGCACGGAGACGGATCCCGAGTCTCGCGGCAGCGAGATTCCGTACGGAACCACTGTGCTGTCGGCCGGTGTGGCGCAGCGGAAATCCTTTCTGCAGGTGGGAGTTGCCGCGCGCTACCGCTGGGCGATTGCCGACAACGAACACGCCGGCAGCTTCGCGCTGGACGGCGGCGTCGTGGCTGACCGGCTCGGCCGCGTGCCGATTCGCGTGGCGCTCTCGACGTTTCTGTTCACGCCCAACCGCGGTGCCGACGCTGCGACCTACGCCGCGGCCGCGGAGCTCCCGCTCGTGAAACGCGACTCCACCTTCGCGCTGAACGCCGGCTACTCGGCGAGTCACACCGAAGGGCGTGGCCGCGAGGGGTATGGCTTTGCGTCACTGCGGTTCGCGCAGCTCGAAGCGAACGGCGGCGTGGCCGAGACACACGCGTATGGCGGCACGGACCATCGTTGGCGGTTCGGCGTTGGCTTGCACTATGCCGGGTACACGGTGGCCATCGGGCGCGAGGACGGCGCGGCCGGCTTCGGCGCCAGCACCCAGTTCTTCCTCACCCGAGCGTTCCGGTGAACGACGCGACCACGCCCGCCTCGACGGCGACGAAAGTGAATCTGCTCGATCTCACGCCGGACGCAGCCCACCAGCGGCTGCGCGAATTCTTCGCGGGCATCGGCGAGCCGAGCTACCGCGCCAAACAGGTCGTGCGCCATCTGTGGCAGAGTCCCGCATCGAGCTTCGAGGCGATGACCGATCTGCCGAAGCGGCTCCGCGAGACGCTGGCCGAGTCCTTCGAGCTGCCGCGGCTGGAGATCGCTGCGCGACAGACGTCGGCCGACGGCACGGAGAAGTTCCTGTTCCGGCTGCACGACAACGAGGCGATCGAGACGGTAGCCATCCCCGAAGGCGATCGCGTGACGCTGTGCATCTCGTCGCAGGCGGGCTGCGCACTGCAATGCGCGTTCTGCGCGACGGGCGCCATGGGATTCAGCCGCAACCTTTCGGTGTTCGAGATCGCTGGCCAGGTGCGCGAGATGCGCCTGCTCGATTCGCCGATTCCGGGGACGAACATCGTGTTCATGGGAATGGGCGAGCCGCTCATGAACTGGAAGGCGGTCGACCCGACGCTCACGATCCTCAACGATCCCAACGGCCTCGGCATCGGCGCGCGGCACATCACGATCTCGACGGTCGGCGTGCTGCCCGGGATCGTGGCGCTCGGCGAGCGCCCGGAGCAATTCCGCCTCGCGATCTCGATTCACGCGCCGCACGACGCGTTGCGGCGGGAGCTCATGCCGATCAACACGAAGTATCCGCTCGCCCAGGTCATCGAGGCGGCGAAGGTCTTCGACCGGCGCGTCACGTTCGAGTACGTGATGCTCGGCGGCGTCAACGACGGCGAGGAGCACGCAATCCAGCTCGCGCAGCTCGCGCGCGAGTGCCGCGCGTTCGTGAATCTCATTCCGCTCCATCCGGGCGGTGCGCGCGGGTTCACGCCGTCGTCCGCGGAGCGCATTCGCCAGTTCGCGCGGGAGCTGCGCGATCAGGACGTCGAGGTCGCCGTGCGGAAGAGCCGCGGCATCGACATCAGCGCGGCGTGCGGACAGCTACGGGTAGAACGGCTCGGCCGGCGGCCGCCACGTCGCCCCGATCACGACGGTGACATCCAGGTAGCTTGAGCTGTCGGGGCGCGCCTCGACGCGCGCCGCGCCGAACATCTTCGCGACGCGATTCGCCCAATCCGGGTGGCCGCTCACGTCGAGCACGAGCGTGGTGTCCTGCGTACGCGCCGACGTTCCCGTCTCCAGGACGTCGAAGCCGCGATCGCGCAGCAGCATCGTCGCGCGGCGCGCGAGACCGCGCGTTCGCGTCCCGTTCAGAACCTCCACCTTGATGCGTGCGCCGTCAGGCGCGCGCGCGTCCTTCGGGACCGTGGGGGCATCATCGCGTTGCATGCGCGCACGAGCCACGGCACCAGCGCCGAGCAGGATCGCGAGGGCGAGCGGAATCGCGAGGACACGAGCGCGTTTCATCGGATCTCGTTCCAGAGCGCGACGGTTTCCGGAAAGAGCGTGAAGCCCTCGCGGAGCGCGTACTCGAGTCGCGCGCGCACCACCTGGCGGAACACGCCGTCGAAATCGTGCGGCACCTGCGCCGCGAGAAACGCGCGATCCGTGCGCGAGAAGCGGCGCCCCGGCTCGAGAAAGTCCGCCATGTAGAGCGCGCGGCCGGTGCGATCCCAGTCTGGCGCGCCGACGGTGTGAAACCGGATCGCGAGCCGGACACTCGGCGTGAACTCGCCGCGCGATTCGAGCAGGTTCGCGACGGCCGGGCCGTGCAGCAGTTCCTCGTCGCGCTCCGTGTCGCGCGCGAGCGCGCGGAGCTCGGCTTCCGGAGCATCGCGCAACGCATCGTGCAGCACTGCCGCTTGGAACCACGCGCTCGCTTCGTCGGGTGCAATGCGCATCTCCTTCGCCCATTCGATCATCAGGCGAAGCACGCGCAGAATGTGCTCGCGCCGGCGGTCGGACACCTTCGCCCAGTCGGGGATGGACGGCACCGCGCCGATCGTCCGATACGACTCGCCGTGGATCCGCACGGATTCTTCGCTCATGACGCGCCCCGGAGCTCCCGGAGCTCACGCTGCCAGAAGTCGCGGTTCGGCAACTCGGGGTGCGGCACCCGAAGTCCCGGCTCGTCGACGGACTGATGTTCGAATTGCACGATGTCGAGATCGAGCGTCCGCGGGCCCCAGCGCATGTCGCGTACGCGTCCTTCCGCGCGTTCGATCGCCTGCAGATGATCGAGCAGCACGCGCGGTGCGAGCGAAGTGCGCAGCGCCACCATCTGGTTCAGGAACCTGCCCTGCGACACTGAACCGAGCGGTTCAGTGTCGTCGACCGTCGACTCGGCGATCAGTTCGGTGTCCGGCAGCGCGGCCATCGCGGCCCGCGCGCGTGCGAGATACGCCGCGCGATCGCCGAGGTTGGAGCCCAGCGCCACGTACGCCACGTCAATCATTCGCCTGGCGTTCGACCACGACTTCCGCATGGGCGAGCGGCCCGCCGAGCGCGACGTGCGGCTTGCGCACCGCGACGCGGGCGGCGCGAACGCGTGCATTGTGTGCGAGCGCCGCATCAGCGACACGGTCGGCGATCGTTTCCAGATAATCGATCGGGCCCGCGTTCAGTACGCCGGCGACGAGATCGTACAGCCCGCGATAGTCGACCACGACGTCGCCCGGCGCGACGCGTACGCGGAGGTCGACCTCGATCGGCTGCGCGGTCGTGCGCTCGTGCGGCAGGATGCCGACGAGCGCGTGGAAGCGCATGGCGCGAAGCGTGATCTCGTACATGGCCGGCGCGGTTACGCGGCGTCGATCGCGGCGCGCAGCGACGCGGTGAGCCGCGCGGCCTGCTCCACACCTTCGCCCGCCGCGCGCACGATCGCGCTGCCGACGACGACGCCGTCGGCGATGCGAGCAACGCTCGCCGCCTGCTCCGGGCGCGAGACGCCGAATCCCACGGCGACCGGCAGCGTCGTGGCGCCGCGAAGTCGTGCGACCGTCTGCGGCAGCTCGGCGGGCAGATCCTCGCGCGCGCCGGTCACGCCGAGGCGGCTGATCAGGTACACGAAGCCGCTGCCGTGCTCGGCGATCTCGCGCATGCGGTCGGCCGGCGTGGTCGGCGCGACGAGGCGAATGAACGCGAGCGGTCCGTCGCCGATGCGTGCCTCGAGCTCGGGATCGGAGCCGACCGGGAGGTCGGTGAGCAGCACGCCGGCGAAGCCGGCCTGCGCGGCGCGCTCGAGCGCGTCGGCGCCCGCGGCGAGCAGCGGATTCAGGTAGCTGAACAGCACGAGCGGCACGCCTGGACGCGCGCGGCTCACCAACTCGAGCACGCGATCGAAGTTCATGCCCAGCTCCAGCGCACGCTGCGAGCTCGCCTGGATCACGGGGCCGTCTGCCATCGGATCGGAGAACGGCAGCCCGAGCTCGATCACGTCCGCGCCCGCCTGCTCGAGGGCGCCGAGCAGCGCCACCGTTCGCTCGGCATCGGGGTGGCCGGCCGTGATGTACGGGATGAGCGCGCGCCGCCCCGCGGCCTTGAGCGCCGCGAAGCGCTGCGCGATCGCGTGCCGCGCTTCCGCGTGGCGCGCTTCCGCGTGCCGCGCCGCTGCGTCAGACGAAATAGTCACCGATCCTGATGCCATACCGCTCGGGATTCTCGGTCTTGATGATCGTGCGGAGATACACGCCCTCGGCGTTCTGGTCGGCGAGGTCGACGAGCTCGCCCGGGTACACGACGTTGCCCTGCGCGTCGCTGATCACGCGCACGATCGGGCGCGACAGCATGTCCTGCAGCGGATTGACGGCGTGCACGATACCCAGCTCGAACGTGTCGAGCACGACGAGCGTGCCGACCGGATAGATCCCCGTGAGGTTGATGAACGCCTTCACGATCACGGGATCCATGCCGCGGCGCGGGTTGTCCCGCATCTCGAGCATCACCTGCGCCGGCGTGAACGGCACGGTCTGATAGGCGCGGCGCGACGTCGCCGCGTCGAAGCCGTCGGCGATCGCGACGATCTTGCTGAACATGCTCAGCTGCCGCTCGCGGATCGGCCGCGGATAGCCCGTGAGGTCGCGCTTCATGTGATGCTCGTGCGCCACGACCATCGAGCGGTAGGGCAGTTCCTGGGCGCCGCGCACCTGAAACAGCGCGAGCACGCCGAGCCAGGGGTGCGACGCGATGAGGCGCCACTCCTCGTCGGTGAGGCCGCCCGACTTGTTGAGGATCGACTGCGGCACGCGCGACTTGCCGATGTCGTGGAAGAGCGCCGCCATCCCCAGATCGTATAATTGGAGTTTGCTCAAGCCGAGACGCTTGCCGAGCGCGACCGAGAAGATGCAGACGTTCACGCTGTGGGTGAACGTGTACTCGTCGTAGTCGCGGATCGTCGTGAGCCCGATGAGCGAGGTCTCCTCGTTCAGGATCTGATCGACGATCCCCTGCACCACGCGCTTGATCTTCTTGATGTTCGGGCTGCCGCCCATGCGCACCGACGACATGAGCTCGCGGGTGGCGGCGACCGACTGCGCGTAGGTGCGCTTGGCGCGCTCCTTCGCCTTCTCCTTGTTGGCCTCGCCCTGCTCCGCGGGCGGCGCGATCGCGAACGCCCGCACGCCCGCGCTCTCCAGCTTGCCCAGGAGCTGCGCCAGCCGCTCGGCGGGATCTTCCGAGCCGGAGGCCTGGAGCAGCGACAGGAACACGAGCCAGTCCTTCGGCGCCACGCCCTCGGCCACGGTCAGCGTGCCGACGCCCGCGGCCCGAAATAGTGACAACAGGTGACTAAAGCTGGCGAAGTTGTCGAGGTCGAGCCGGAGCCGCGTCTGATTGACGAAGATGAACTCGCCCGACATCCGCAGCTCGAGCTCCCCCTCGCCCGTGATCAGCTCGTGCGCCTGGTGCGTCACCTCGGCGAGCGCCTTCTGGACCGCGGCGTTCTCGACCGGATAGAGCTTCACCGCGCGGAGCGCGCCGTACATGCTGAAGATGAGCTGCCGTCCCGCGCGACGAACGTACGAGTCGTTCGACGCTTCGCCGGGGCTCATCGCGTTGTTCACGCGGGTGGCGCTGGATCCAGCGCGAGGGGCCGTCATGCGCCGGGCCCCCGTAGCGCGCGGTTCACCGCGTTGCGCACGACGATGTCCTTCTCGGCCGAGGCCTTGCGCAACGTGTCGATCGCCTTGGGCGTGCCGATCTTCCCGAGCGCGACGGCGGCGCAGGCGCGCACGTCGGCATCCTCGCGGCGACCGAGAAAGCCCTTGCCGTTGAGCAGCGAATCGAGATAGCCGATGCCGCCGTCGCCGCACAGCGATCCGTAGCCCTCGAAGAAGCACATCTTCTCCGTGAGGTCGGCGTCGCGGATCGCCTTTCCCTTGACCGCGGCTTCGAGGCGCGCGAGCGCGGGACGGTAGCCGCGCGAGGTGAGCGCGCGCACGGCGGTCATGCGCACCTCGCGATCCGCATCCTCGATCGCGCGCTCGAGCGCCTGGAGCGCGCCGGGCGACGCGATCTCGGTCAGCGCCTGCACCGCGAGCTGCCGGCGCGCGAGCTCCGGCTCCGCGAGCACCTTGCTCAGCGCGAGCACGGCGGCCTGCGCCTTGAGCGCGCCCGCCCGGCGGATCGCCTCCGCGGAAACGTCGCGTTCGGGCGACTGGACGAGGCGCACGAGCTCCGCGGTGTTGGCGGCGGCGAGGCGACCGGCCGCGGTCTCGAGCAACGGCCGCAAGCGATCGTTCTGGATCTTGTTGAGCCAGAGGAACACGGACGACAGTGCCGCCGGCCGGAGCTGATCGAACAGCTCGACGAGCTCCGCCTGCGGCGGCAGCGCCGGCGCCTCGTCGAGCGCCTGGAGCATCTGCGAGAGCACGTCCGGCGCGCTCAGGCGATCGGGCAGCTGGGCGAGACGCTCGCGCTGCTCCTCCGTGAGATCCGGTGCCCGCTGCACGGCCACCTGCGATTCCCGGAGCATCGCCGCGACGCCGCGGAAGTGCGCCGCGGTGAGCAGGTAGAGCATCATCGTGTGCAGGTCGTCGAGGACCTCGCTCCGGATCTCCGGGTCGGGCTGCGCCTCGAAAATGTCGAGCAGCACGCCGACGACGTTGAGCCGCAGATCCTGCTGATACTCCCGCGCGATCTCGTCCTGGATGTACGTGATCTCGCGCTCGTCGAGGAAGTACAGCGTCGCGTCGAAGTCGGCCATGTTCACGAGGCCGCGCGCGCGCGATTCCTCGACCGCTTCGCGCGTGCCGCGCTGCACGTCGTCGGCGCTCGACGGCTTCGCGTCGGTGCCGTCGGCGAGCTCGCCGCCACCGCCTTCCTGCAGGAGATCGACGTATTTGTACGTGAGCGCCGTGAAGTCGGCCTCCCACAGCATCGTCACGAGGTCGTCCTCGTCGGGCGATGCCTTGCGGGCGCGCTTGATGATCTCGAGGAGCTTCACGATCTCGCTCTCCTCGAATCCGCGCATCAGCTTCAGCTCGCGCACGCCGTCCTTGAAGAACAGCCACGCGAGGTTGTCGGGCGACTTGGCCGCGCTCCCCGTTTCTCCCCCCACGGGCGTGCCGAACCACTGGATCTCGCTCTCCGCGATCGTGAGCGGCAGCTCGTCCGTCTGCGCCCAGATGGCCGCGAATCCCGCGCGCAGCGTGTCGAGCGCGCCGCGATAGATGGGATTGTTCGGGAGGTAGAGCTGCTGCGCCCGAGCCGCTTTCACGATGAGCCGGAGCAGCTCCTCCACCGGCGCCGGCGCGAACGGCGGCTCCGGCAGCTCCGGCAGCTCCGACTCCCGTACTGGCCCGGGTGCTTGGGGAGACGGGGAGGTCACGATCCGAAGATATTCATTTGACTGACTTGCGCCACATCCTTGTCCCCGCGTCCGCTCACGCAGAGGAGCACCGGCTCGTCGGGCGACCAGCGCCCCTTCTGCGATGCGATCCAGCTCACGGCGTGCGCCGTCTCGAGCGCCGGGATGATGCCTTCCAGTCGGCTGAGCAACTGGAAGCCGCGCAGCGCCTCGTCGTCAGTGACCGACACGTACTCCGCGCGGCCGGTCTCCTTGAGGTACGAGTGCTCCGGGCCCACGCCCGGGTAATCGAGCCCCGCCGAGATCGAGTGCGCGGGATGCACCTGCCCGTGCTCGTCCTGTAAGAGATAACTCATGGAGCCGTGCAGCACGCCCGGTCGTCCGCGCGACAGCGACGCCGAGTGATGGCCGGTGTCCAGCCCCGCGCCCGCCGCTTCCACCCCGACGAGCTCCACGTCCGTGTCGGGGACGAACTCGTGAAACGCGCCCATCGCGTTCGAGCCGCCGCCCACGCATGCAACGACGGTCTTCGGCAGGCGGCCGGCCTGCGTGAGCATCTGCGCGCGCGCTTCGCGGCTGATCACCGACTGAAAGTCGCGCACCATGCGCGGGTACGGCGCCGGGCCCACGACCGACCCGATGATGTAGTACGTGTCGCCGACGTTGGTCACCCAGTCTCGAATTGCTTCCGTGGTGGCATCCTTGAGCGTGCGCGTCCCGCTCGAGACGCCCACCACTTTCGCACCCATGAGCCGCATCCGGAAGACGTTCAGCTCCTGGCGGCGCATGTCTTCCTCGCCCATGTAGACGATGCACTCGAGGCCGAAGCGCGCGCAGACCGTCGCCGTCGCAACCCCGTGCTGCCCCGCCCCGGTTTCGGCGATGATGCGCGTCTTCCCCATGCGGCGCGCGAGCAGCACCTGGCCCACGGTGTTGTTGATCTTGTGCGCGCCCGTGTGATTCAGATCCTCGCGCTTGAGCCACACCGGCGCGCCGACGTACTCGGAGAATCGCGGCGCGTCGCTCAGCGCCGACGGACGCCCGACGTAGGTCCGCAGCATGTGCTCGAGCTCACGGATGAATGCGGGGTCGACGCGCGCGGCGTCGTACGCGCGCTCGAGCTCGTCGATCGCGGGGATGAGCGTCTCGGGCACGTAGCGCCCGCCGAAGATTCCGAACCGATCCGATTGCGCAGTGATCATGTAGGCACGAAAGCGTTCCGCACCGCGTCTCGAAACGCGCGCATGCGGTCGTGATCCTTGACACCTGGTGATTGCTCGACACCCGACGACACGTCGACGACGTCGGGTCCCAGCGCGACGATGGCGGCACCGACGTTCTCGGGGCGCAATCCACCGGCGAGAATGATTTGACGATTGGCGCGGAGTTCTGCCACTCCCCGGCGCAGGTCGCTCCACGGGAGGGAAACGCCCGTTCCTCCGAGCGCCCCCGGCACGTGCGCGTCGAGGAGCACGCCATCGGCCGCGTCAACGAGCGTCCGGGCGTCCGGAGGGAGCTCGCTCCCGCGGACTCGCAGCACGCTCCACACGGCGCCCGAGAATTCGCGTCGCACGTGCGCGATCCGCATCGCATCCGACTCGGCGTGAAGCTGTACCGCGGCCAGATCGAGCTCGCGGGCGATCCGTCCGATCTCCGGCGGCGCCTGGTCAGCGAACACCCCCACTCGGCGAACCGACGGCGGCACGTCGGCAAGCACCTCACGCGCGCGGTCGAGCGTGAGCGTGCGCGGGCCGCCGGCGAAGATCACGCCGACGAACGACGCGCCGAGCGCGACCGCCTGTCGGGCGTCCTCGGCGCGCGTCAGTCCGCAGAACTTGATCTCAACGGCCACGCGCGACTCGAGGCACATCGGCCAATGATCGCACCGCGGCCATTGGATCCGCAGCGGCCGAGATCACCGAGCCGACGAGGACCGCGTCGGCACCGGCGAGCGCCACGCGCTCCACGTCCGCGCGCGACGAAACACCGCTCTCCGCGATCGCGACGACGTCGCCCGGAATCTTCGCGAGCAGCCGTTCGGCGCGGCTCGGATCGATCTCGAGCGTCTCGAGATTGCGGTTGTTGATTCCGATCACCGCCGCGCCAAACGCGAGCGCGAGTGCGAGCTCAGCTTCGTCGCGGATCTCGACGAGCGTCTCGATCTGCAGGTCGCGCGCGCAGTCGAGCATGAGTCGCAACTGCTCGGGAGCGAGCGCGCGAGCGATGAGCAGCGCGGCGGACGCACCGAGCGCCTTTGCCTCCACGAGCTGGATCGGCGCGACGTGAAAGTCCTTCTTGAGGACCGGGACCGGAACGGCGGAGCGCACCGCCACGAGATCCTGTGGGGAGCCGCCGAAGTGGTCGGGTTCGGTGAGCACCGAGATCGCGGCCGCTCCACCGTTCACGTACGCGCGCGCCTGCTCGGCGGCCGAGATGTTCGGATTGATCGAGCCCTTGGACGGCGAACGTCGCTTGATCTCGGCGATTACACCGACGGTGCCGGTGCGGAGCGCCGAGGCGAACCCGGGTGCGGGCGGTGCGTCGTGCGCTTGCGCGCTGAGCTCCGTCGCACGCGCCTCGAGAGCCCGGGCGCGGTGCTCGGCCTCCGCGACGATCCTGCCGAGCGTGCCTGTGGGCGGGGTCCAGGTGGGAGATGCTTGCACTTCGGTCCTTCTTCGGATATCGTAGTGTTCGGGGCCTATTCGGGCAATCAGGCCCGTCGCCACCTATCGTACCCTTCAGGGTCAGCCTATGCCGCTCACGAAGCGTCAACGCGAAATACTAAACTACCTCACGGCCTACACGGAGCAAAACGGCTTCGCGCCGAGCTTCGAGGAGATCGCCGAGAACTTCGCCTACAACTCGTTGGCCACGGTGCACGAGCACCTGAGCAACCTCGAGCGCAAGGGCTACATCAAGCGCACGTACAACGAGAGCCGGGCGATCGAGATTCTGCCGAGCGAGGCCGCCCCGCGCGCGATCGAGCTGCCGCTGCTGGGCACGGTCGCGGCCGGCGTTCCGATCGAGGCGATCGAGCACAACGAGACGCTCTGCGTGCCGGACGCGCTCATCGGGCGGAGCGGCAACCATTACGTGCTCCGCGTGCGCGGGAACTCGATGGTCGACGAGCAGATCCGCGACGGCGACTTCGTGGTCGTGAACGAGCGGCAGCGGGCGGACAACGGCGAGATGGTGATCGCGCTGGTGAACGGCACGTCGGCCACGGTGAAGAAGTACTATCGCGAGCGCGACGGACGCATCCGCCTGCAGCCGGCGAACGAGACCATGCAGCCGATCTACGTGCACGAGAACGACGTGACGATCCAGGGGATCGTCGTCGGCGTGTTGCGGCGCTACTGAGCTCTGGCTCGACCGAACGCGACGCGTAGCCGGTCGAGCGCGACGAGTCCCGCGCCGGACGCGATCGCATCGCGGGCCGCGTCCACCCCGGCGTCGTAGCTCGGTACCGCGCCGGCCACATAGAACGCCGCCGCCGCGTTCATCACGACCGCGGCGGTTGCCGCGTCTGGCGCTTCGCCGCGCAGCACACGCAGCACGAGCCCGGCGTTCTGCGCCGGCGGGCCGCCCACGATGTCGTCGGGCGAACCCGCGCCGAAGCCGAATCGCCGCGGCTCGATCGTCCATTCGGCGAGGGCGCCGTCGCGAATCTCGACGACGTCGGACGGAACGAACGGCGAGATCTCGTCCATGCCGGCGCCGTGCACGACCATGGCGTGCACGCTCTCGAGCTCGCGGAGCGCTCCGGCGATCAGCGGTACGCGCCTCGGGTCGGACACGCCGACCACCTGCCGGCCGGCGCGTGCCGGATTCGCGAGCGGGCCGACGAGGTTCATGATCGTCTGCACGCCCAGCTCGCGGCGCACGGGTCCCACGTGCCGCATGGCCGGATGCATCAGCGGGGCGAACATGAAGACGATGCCGGCTTCGCGGAGCGCCGCCTCCATCACCGACACCGGCGCATCGATCGAGACGCCGAGTGCCTCGAGCACGTCGGCGCTGCCGCACTGGGTCGTGAAGCTGCGATTGCCGTGCTTCGCCACGCGGATGCCGGCGCCGGCGACGAGGAGCGCCGCCGCCGTGGAGATGTTGAACGTGTTGATCGATCCGCCGCCCGTGCCGCATGTGTCGACGAGGTCGTTCGGCTCCTCGGCGGGAAGCTCGACCATCGCATCGCGGAAGGCGCGGACGACGGCGGCGAGCTCGATCGGCGTCTCCCCTTTCACCCGCAGGCCGATGAGCAGCGCGGCGATCTGCGCCGGCGTGGCATCGCCGGCGAGGACCACCGCGAACGCGGCGGTGAGCTCATCCGGATGCGGCGGCTCGCCCGCCGCGAGCCGCTTGACGGTGGCGAGCAGCGCGTTCGGGGCTGTGCTAGTGGACACTGAGTGCTTCGACGAGTCGTTCGGGGAGGCGGGCGTTGGAGGCGACGAGGGCGATCACGAGGCCGAGGAGGCGCACGCGATCCACGTCCTCCTCCACGAACACGCCGTGCTGCGCGCGGTTCGCGAGGTTCACCACGCCGACCAGCTCGTCGTGATAGATGAGCGGGAAGCTGATGAAGGAGCCGGTCGTAAAATACTGATCCCGCAGCAACGGGTGCTGCTTGGCGTCGGACACGTCCCGGACGAGCAGCGGTTCGCGCGACGCGGCCACGCGGCCGGCGACGCCCTGCCCCATGGCGACGCGCGCGCCCTCGGCGATCCCCGGCGCCACGCCGCGCGCCGCCGCGAGGTACAGCGACTCGCCGTCCGGCGTGCGGAGCATGAGCGAGCAGCGGTGCGCGTGCATGTCGTCGCCGACGAGCGAGAGCAGTCCGTCGGCGAGCTGTCGCGGATCGTCGGTCGACGCGTCGAGCGTGAGGACGCGGTCGATGAGATAGATCGTGCGGGTCTTCTGGCGGAGCGCCTCGCTGCGGCGATGGAGCTCGACGTGCGCCTTCTCGAGCTGCTCGACGGCGGAGCCGATCGTGGCTTCGACGGCGGCGGCCTTCTTGAGCGCGCGGCGGGCGTCCTCGTTGGCCTGGGCGAGCTCCCGCTCCAATGTGAGCTGGCGGGCCGGCGTGTCGGTCGGGCGGGCGCTGCTCGCGTCGAGCAGGCGCGCCTCGAGCGCGGCCAGCCGCCGCTCGTATTCATCGTGCACCCGGCCGGTCACGTCCTCGAGGGTGCGGACGGCCTCCTCGCGGGCCCCCTGCTCGAGGAATCTCAAATTCGCAAGCTCGAACAACGCGATCGCCGGGAGGAAGCGCTCGGCGGTGCGCGCGCCGAAGAGCTTGCGCGACTCGTAGAGCACCAGCATCGCGCTCAGGGTGCCGTCGTAGCGAAGGCCGCGGATGCTCAGCCAGCCCGGCTCACCGAGGAGCGGGAGCTGGAAGAGGCGCGCGAACTCGTCGCTCGCGTCGCCGAAGTCGACGAATTGGCCGCCGGCGGCGATCGCGGTGCGTTCGCGGGTCGGCAGATGATCGAACGTGGTCTCGACGGCGCGGTGCTCGACGCCCGCGGTCCGGACGAGCGCGCGATCGCGCATCATGCCGCGCCGCTCGTCGAAGGAGACGAGCGCGAGCTGGGCGAACCGGTCGACTTCCGCGAGCGCTTCTCCGAGCGCCTGGAGAGCGGCGTCCGGGCTGGCGGAGACGGTGAGCGCGTGGGCGAGAGAAGCGAGCGTGCGCGGCGGCATCGGGAAAGCATGGGCGCACGCAGCGGCGCGCGCGACGCGGGCGGAGTTGTCGGCCAAATGTGAGCGTCTCGCGCGCGCAAAGTCAATCGTTTGCGTCACGCCGCGCGCGGTTCGACGACGCGCGCGGGACCCTTTACACACCCTCAGGTGGGGGTAAGTTTCGAGCAATGGCCGAGCGCACCGTGCAACTCGTCTTGCACTACGACGGGGCCGGATTCAGCGGGTGGCAGCGCCAGCCGGAGCAGCGGACGGTCCAGGGTGCGGTGGAAGCGGCGCTCGCCCGGTTGTGCGGCGCTCCGATCGCCGCGCTCGGCTCCGGTCGGACGGATGCCGGCGTGCATGCGCGAGGTCAGGCGGTCGGTGTTCGAGTCGCCGAACGGTGGGACGTTCAGAAGTTGCGGCGCGCGCTGAACGCGGTCCTGCCGGCGGACGTGTGGGTCGCGGCGGCCCACGAGATGCACCCGGAGTTCCACGCGCGCTACAGTGCAGTGAGCCGACGCTACAGCTACTACGTCGGCACGGATGACGAGGCGAATTCGCCCTTTCGTGGACGGTACGAGCTCGCATTCGGGCAGCCCTTGGACCGGGGCGCTCTGGATGCGGCGGCCGCCCACCTCGTGGGCGATCACTGCTTCCGGGGCTTCGCCGTACTGGGTACGGCGCCGCCGCACGACGATCACCGCTGTCGCGTCACGGAGTCGCGATGGACCGATCGCCCGGGCGGGCTGGTATTCGCAATCGAAGCCAACCGGTTCCTCCACCACATGGTGAGATTCCTCGTCGGAACGATGCTCGATGTCGCGAGCGGGCGGCGCCCGCTCTCCGACGTGCCGCGGCTGCTCGCGGCCGGCGACAACAGCGAGACGTCGCCCCCGGCTCCCCCACACGCCCTCTTTCTCGATCGCGTCGCGTACCCGCGCGATCTCTACTGCGCGCCATGAATTTCAAGATCCGTAATACCGCCGTCCGCGTCCTGTGCACGGCCGTCCTGATCGGCTGCTCGCGCTCCCCCGCGCCGTCGTCCGCCCAGGAGTCGGGCGTCGCGGTCTCCAGCAACAATCAGGTGTCCCAGAGCCGGCAGAACGCGATCACGAGCGCCGTCGCGCACGTGTCGCCGTCGGTCGTGACGGTGCAGACGGAGGTATTCCAGCAGGCGCCGGAAGATCCGTTCGACATCTTCTTCGGCACGACGCCACGCACGCAGACGCAGGCCGGGCTCGGCACGGGATTCATCGTCCGCAGCGACGGCGTGATCGTCACCAACGCGCACGTGGTCGCCGGGGCGAGCAAGATCTCGGTGATGATGCGCGACGGAAAGGTCTATCCTGCCAAGCTGCTCGGGCAGGACGAAACGAACGACATCGCCGTGATCAGGATCGACGCGAAGAACCTGCCCACGGTGAAGCTCGGCAACTCCAACAGCCTCGCGATCGGCGAGTGGGCGATCGCCATCGGCAACCCGTACGGCTTCTATCTCGGCAACGCGCAGCCGAGCGTCACCGTCGGCGTGATCTCGGCGACCAATCGCAACCTCGTCGCGCCGAGCGAGGGCCAGGGATCGTACTTCGACATGATCCAGACGGACGCGGCGATCAATCCCGGCAACTCGGGCGGTCCGCTGGTCGACGCCGACGGCGAAGTGATCGGCATGAACAGCAGCATCTTCTCGCCGAACGGCGGCTCGGTCGGCCTCGGCTTCGCCATCCCGATCAATCGCGTCGCGCGCGTGGTGGACGATCTGCTCACGCACGGCTCGGTGCGCAGTCCATGGATCGGCGTCGGCCTCCGGCAATCGAACTCGTCGAACCCGCGCGACCTGATCTCGGAGGGCGCGGTGATCGCGTCGGTGGTGCCGGGCTCGCCCGCCGACAAGGCGGGCCTTCGCCCAGGCGACGTGATCGTGAGCGAGGGCAATCGCCAGGTGCACAACTTCTTCGATTGGCAGGCAGCGCTGCTCGACCTGCGCGTGGGTTCGCCCGCGCATCTGCGCATTCGTCGCGGCTCGAAGGTATTCGACGCGACGGTGTCCGTGACCGATCTGCCGGAAGTCTCGGCGCCCAAGGTGCAGGTGTTGCACGACCTGCAACTCGTCACGGTGACGCCCGCGATCGCGTCCGAGCGCAGCCTGCAGCGCGCGTGGGGCGCCCTCGTGTACAAGGTCAGCGACGTGGTCGCGCAGGAGACGGGCATCCAGCAGGGCGACGTGATCCTGCAGATCAACAACACGCCGATCCGCAGCGCGCAGGACGCGGCGAAGGCGATCGATGAATACGGCGGCCGCACGTACCTCCGCCTCGTACTCGACCGACAAGGACAGATCTACATGACCGAGTTCGCCGTTCGATGACGACGCACTCCCGGTATTCCTCGCCGCTCGCGGAGCGCTACGCGTCGACGGCGATGCTCGAGCTCTGGTCGCCGGCCACGCGACACGGGCTCTGGCGCCAACTGTGGCTCGCGCTCGCGGAAGCCGAGAAGGAGCTCGGCGTGCCGATTCCCGACGAGGCGATCGCGCAGATGCGGGCGCACCTCGATGACATCGATTTCGACATCGTCGCGGCGTACGAGCGTCGGTTCCGGCACGACGTGATGGCGCACGTGCACGCATTCGGCGACGTCGCGCCGGCCGCGCGCGGGTTCATCCATTACGGCGCCACGAGCGCGTTCGTCACGGACAACGGCGACGTAATTCTCATGCGCCGCGGCCTCGAGCTGCTGCGCGGCAAGATCCTCCGCGTGCTGCGCGCCCTGGCGGCGTTCGCGCGGGAGTGGCGCGCCGAGCCAACGCTCGGCTCCACGCACCTGCAGGCGGCGCAGCCGACGACGGTCGGCAAGCGCGCTACGCTGTGGATGCAGGATCTCGTGCTCGATCTCGCCGATCTCGACCAGCGCATCGCGACGCTGCCGTGTCGCGGCGTGAAGGGCACGACCGGCACGCAGGCGAGCTTCCTCGAGATCTTCGGCGGCGACCACGCAAAAGTGCGCGAGCTCGACGCGCGCGTCACGCGGAAGATCGCGTTCGCGCACTCGATTCCGGTCTCGGGCCAGACCTACTCGCGCAAGCTGGACGCGCAGGTGCTCGGCGTCGTCGCCGGCATCGCGGCGAGCGCGATGAAGTTCAGCGGCGACGTCCGCATGCTGCAGTCGGTCGGCGAGATCGAGGAGCCGTTCGAGTCCGAGCAGATCGGCTCATCGGCGATGGCGTACAAGCGGAACCCGATGCGCAGCGAGCGGATCGCGTCGCTGGCACGCTTCGTCGTGACGCTCGAGCCGAACGCGAACCTCACGCACGGCGTGCAGTTCTTCGAGCGCACGCTCGACGACAGCGCCAACCGGCGGCTCGTGATACCGGAGAGTTTTCTCGCGACGGACGCCATCCTGGTGTTGATGGAGAACATCGTCTCCGGTCTC
Source organism: Gemmatimonadaceae bacterium (assembly GCA_035547615.1). Classification (GTDB taxonomy): domain Bacteria; phylum Gemmatimonadota; class Gemmatimonadetes; order Gemmatimonadales; family Gemmatimonadaceae; genus JAQBQB01. The sequence continues at coordinate 40,989 of DASZUN010000174.1, forward strand.
GAGGTGCACCCGGCGCGCATTCGTCGCCGACTTGCCGACGAGCTGCCGTTCATGGCGACGGAGGAGCTGATCGTGCGCGCCGTGCGCGCGGGCGGCGACCGGCAGGTGGCGCACGAGCGGATCCGCCAGGCGAGCATCGAAGCCGCGCGCGCGATCAAGAACGGCGCCGAGCGCAACGATCTTCTCGACCGGCTGGCGTCGGATGCGTCATTCGGCGTGTCGCTGGCCGACATGCAGGACGCGCTCGATCCGACGCGGTTCATCGGTCGGGCGCCGGAGCAGGTCGACGAATTCCTGGCGGAGGTGATCGATCCGCTGCTCGCGGGCATGCCGCGCACCGACGCCGCCGCCGACGAGGTCCGGGTATGACGATCGCGCAGCTCGAGCCGCTGCCCCTGGAACACCTGCGCCGCGGAAAGGTCCGCGAGGTGTACATCGTCGACGACGAGCGGCTGCTGCTCGTCGCGACCGATCGCGTGAGCGCATTCGACGTGGTGATGAACGAGCCGATTCCCTACAAAGGTGCCGTGCTCACGCAGATCACCGCGTGGTGGCTGCGCCAGCTCGAGGGCGACGTGCATCATCACATGATCTCCGCGGATGCCCGCGAGATCGTGCGTGCCGTGCCGGCGCTCGCCGATCATGCGTCGCAGCTCGCGGGGCGCGCGATGCTCTGCCGTCGCACCGCGGTGTTCCCGATCGAATGCGTGGTGCGCGGCTACCTCGCGGGCTCGGCGTGGAAGGAATACCAGGAGTCCGGGACGCTCGCCGGCGAGCAGATGCCGCCGTCGCTGCGGGAGAGCGAGCGTTTCGATCCCCCGCTCTTCAGTCCCGCCACCAAGGCCGAGACCGGGCACGACGAGAACATCACCGCCGCGCGAGTCGCCGAGATCATCGGAGCCGAGGTGGCGAGCGAATTGGAGCGCTTGAGCCGCCTCGTCTACGAGCGCGGGCGCGCCATCGCCGCCGAGCGCGGCATCATCATCGCGGACACGAAGTTCGAGTTCGGACGCGATCGCGAGGGCCGCATCACCTTGATCGACGAAGTCCTCACGCCGGACAGCTCGCGCTTCTGGCCCGCGGAACACTATCAGCCGGGGCGCACGCAGCC
>DASZUN010000175.1:0-20347 GCA_035547615.1 Gemmatimonadaceae bacterium
AATTCGCAGCGCTCACCCTACGTCACGCCGTGTGCTGCTGCAGCTTCGCTTCGATGTTGGTCTTCGGCACGGCGCCGATGATCTGATCGACGACCTTGCCGCCCTTGAAGAAGAGCAGCGTCGGGATCGAGCGGACGTTGAAGCGCGAACCGGTCTTGATGTTCGCGTCCACGTCCAGCTTGGCGACCTTCACCTTGCCCTCGTACTCGGTCGCGAGCTGGTCGAGGATCGGCGCGATCATGCGGCAGGGGCCGCACCACGTCGCCCAGAAATCCACGATCGTCAGACCGTCCGCCTTCTCGACTTCCTGCTCGAAGGTGGCGTCGGTCACGGCAACTATGTTGGACATGAAAGCTCCTGGCTGTCGCTATCGGCGTACTGCACTCTGCTGATAGCTTAATGAGGCATGCAAAACACAACTCGATCCGGAACGAGGATCGCGCACATCGGTATCGCGGTGCGCGGCCTCGATGAAAGCGTTTCGTTCTACCGCGACGTGCTCGGCCTCACCGACGTGCCGCTCGATGACGCCGACGGCGCGCGGATCGCCGGCCTCGCGGCGGGACCGTCGCTCGTCGAGCTGCTCGAGGCGGAATCGCCCGACTCGCCGATCGCCCGCTTCGTGGCGAAGCGCGGGCCGGGCATCCATCACGTCTGTTTCGCCGTCGACGATCTGGACGGCACGCTCGATCGGTGCCGCGCGCACGGCATCCGTCTCATCGACGAGACGCCGCGCATAGGCGCCGAGGGCAAGCGGATCGCCTTTCTGCACCCCGCGTCGACGTCGGGCGTCCTCGTCGAGCTGACCGAGCACTGAGCGGGCGCCCACGGCGCCCGGCCATCAGCCGCGCTGGTTGCAGATGTCCTGCAGCGGCGGGAGCGACACGTCTTCCACGTACCAGCGGCTCGCCGGCCCGCGCACCACGCGAAAATTAGTCGAGCGCGTCAAGTCCTTGAACGTGACGTTCACCGCGACGTCGCGCCCGCCGCCGGGCGCCGGCGCATCGGCGAGAATGTCGTAGTTGTCGTGCTTCAGGTAGCAGATCATGATCAGCTCGCGCTTCTCCAGCTCGTCGCGCGAGTAGGCGTCGCGCGCGGCGCCGTCCGGGCCGCCCCAGATCGCGCCCATCGCCTGCAGGTCGGTCTGCGACACGGCGTTCATGAACCCGCGCACCGCCGACGTCACGTCCGGGGCCCCGGTCAGGTTTCCCTGCAGCACCGGCCGGCTGGACGTCGCGGGCGGCGCCGTGTGACAGGCCGCGAGCAGCGCGCACAGCGCGATTAGTTTCTTCATGCATTCTCTCCGTCTGCGTGTTCGCAACGTAGCCAGTTGATCTCTACACCTGGAAGCACCGCGGGAGCCCTGGCATGCGGTATCAGCGCCTGTACATCAACATCGACCACGTCGCCACCGTGCGCCAAGCGCGGCGGGGCGACAGCCCGGATCCGGTGGCGGCGGCCGCGCTGTGCGAGCAGGCGGGCGCCGATGGCATCACGGCGCATCTGCGCGAGGACCGTCGGCACATCCAGGACGACGACATCGAGCGCCTCGCCACATCGGTGACGACGGTGCTCAACCTCGAGATGGCGTGCACGGAGGAGATGCTCGGCATCGCGGCACGGCTCCGGCCGCACCAGGTGACGCTCGTCCCCGAGCGGCGCGAAGAGATCACGACTGAAGGAGGGCTCGACGTGTCGCGCGATCACGGACGGCTCGCCGACGGCATCGCGCGGCTCAACGCGGCCGGCATCCGCACGAGCCTCTTCATCGCGCCGGACCTCGCCGCCGTCGACCGCTCGCGCGAGCTCGGCGCCGCGGCCGTTGAGCTCCACACCGGCCCCTACTCCCACGCGGCACACGACCCGGCGACGCTGCGCGCCCTCCGTGACGCTTCGCGTCACGGGGCGTCGATTGGATTGGCGATTCACGCCGGGCATGGCCTGACGGTGCAGAACGTCGGACCCGTCGCGGCGATTCCGGAGATCGAGGAGCTGAACATCGGGCACTCGGTGATCGGCCGCGCGATCTTCGTCGGACTCGTCGACGCCGTACAGGAGCTGCGGCGCGCCATGGACGATGCGCGCACGCCGGCCTAATTTCGTCACGCGCACACCAACGGACCGCGAATGACCGGAGCGCCAGGATTTCTCGAGTTCTTCATCCTCGAAGCCAGCGAGTACGTCGAGCAGCTCGACGGCTTGCTGCTTGGGGGTGGTCCGAGCGGTCCTGACGGCGAAGCGATCCAGCGCGTCGCGCGCGCGCTGCGCGGCACGTCGACGATGGCCAAGCTGCCGTCGTTCGCCGAGCTGGCCGGCGCGGTGGAGCGCGTCGGTCGCGCGCTGCACGATGGGGCGCTCCGCTGGGATCCCGCGCTCGGCGGCGCGCTCATCGCCGCGATCGACGAGCTGAAGTCGCTGCTCCACGCCGCGCGCGCCTGGTCGCCCAGCGAGGATCAGCGCGCCGCGACGCGCACCGCCGAACTCTCGCGCTTCGCGCCCGCGCGGACGCCGGCCGCGGGCTCGGCATCCGCCGCCGCGCCGTCGCAGACGTCGTACTTCGCGAGCGAGGCGGCCAACATCGCGGCCGGACTGGAGCTGCTCACCACGCGGGCCGGTGATCCCGAAACCGCGGCGAACGTGCTGCGCCGCGTGCGCGCGCTGCGCGGCGTGGCCGGCGTGAAGGAGATCGCCCCGCTCGCCGACGCGCTCGAGGCGACGGAAGACGCCGCGCGCGACGTGGAGCACGGTGCCGCGCCGAGCGACGAATCCCGGCGACTGCTCGAGGCCGCGGCCGGCTACCTCCGCGCGATCTCGGCGGCGCTCCGCTCCGGCGGCGGCGCCGACATGCCGAGCGCCGCGCGCGATGCCTTCGTGGCGGCGCGCGACGCGTGGTCCGCGCACGAAGACGACCGCGAGCGCGTCGTTCCGATCGCCGACCTGTTCTACTCCGACGGTGCGCCGGGCGTCGTAGAGGAAGCGGCGAATCCGCCGACGTCGTCGTCGGAGCGCTTTCGCCTGGAGCTCGTGAGCCTGGGCGAACACTTGCGCCAGGTCGTCGACTCGGCGCGCGCCACGCCGTCGGCGGATACCGATGCACAGACGCGCGTCCGCCGCGAGCTGCGCCGCGCGTTGCGCGCGCTCGAGGGCGCGGCGGAGAGCTTCGGGGAGCGCGACGTCGCCGAGTTCATTCGCGGGCATCGCGAGTCGGCGGACCACGTCGACTTTCTCGGCCTCGCGGCGCTCCAGGATCTGTCGACCGTGCTCGCCGAGCCGGGAACGCAGGGCGAACGTCTGCGGGATCGGCTGCGCGAGCTGAGTCACGGGCGCGAGCTCACCACCGCGATCGGCGCGGGATTCGGCTTCGAAGAGCCGGCGCCTCCTCCGGCCGTCGAGGCGCCGGCGCCCGCGACCATGGCAATGCCGGTCGTGGCGGACACGCCGGCGCCCGCCAACGTGGACGTCACGTATCCGCCGCCGGGCCCGCCGCCCCGTCCGACCCCCGTGCGCGTGGAGGCACTCGACCGCTCGTCCGCCGCGCTGATCGACAGCAGCATCGCCGCGCTCGAGTCACTGGAACAGCATCCGTTCGTGCAGCCGGTAGCGCTGCCGGAGGACGCGGTGGTACCGATCGAATCGCTGCTCTATCGCGGGCGCGCCGCGCTCGATCGCGCGGTGGAGATCCGCGATCAGCTCAAGCGCTCCGGCCCCGTCTCCGATCCCGCGGCGCTCGAGGAGCTGTTCGATCTGCTCGAGCTGGCGCGCGCGGAGTAGCCCGGCATGAAGTTCGGCTGGCGCGGCGCGCTGGGCATCGTCATCAGCGTCGCCTGCCTCTACCTCGCGTTTCGAAACGTCAACTGGGCGGCGGCGCTCGACCAGGCGCGGCACGCGAACTACTGGCTGCTCTTGCTGAGCGCCGCCGCGGCCACGGGCATGTTCCCGCTGCGCGCGCGACGCTGGCGCACCATCCTCGATCCCGTCGCGCCACGGCTTCCGTTCGGGCCGCTCTGGCGGTCCGTCGCGATCGGCATGATGGTGAACAACGTCATTCCGCTCCGCGCGGGCGAGCTCGCACGGGCGTTCGCCCTCACGCGCGAGCGCCCGGATGTCACCTTCTCGACCGCGCTCGCGTCGCTCGTCGTCGACCGGGTGTTCGACGCCATCGTCGTGCTGCTGCTGCTCGCCGTGTCGATGGTCGCGGCCGGGTTCCCCGCGGGCATGGAAGTCAGCGTGCCGGTCACCGCGACCTGCTGCCATTCCACCGTGGCGCACCTCGCCGAGGGCTTCGCCGTAGTGCCGGTCGTGGCGCTGGCTGGGCTCTACGCCCTCGTGTTCTTTCCAAGTACGCTCATTCGCATTTACGAAATCGTCGCCCGCCGGGTGTCGCCGCTCGTCGAGCGGCGCGGCGCCGAGATGCTGCGGCGGTTCGCCGACGGACTGAGCGTGCTCCGCACGCCGAAGCACTTCGTGGCGGTGTTCTGGTGGACCCTGCTCCACTGGCTCCTCCAGCCGGTCGCGTTCTGGCTCGCGCTCGCGGCGTTCGGGATCCACGTGCCGTGGTCGGCGACGCTCTTTCTCCAGGGCATCATCGTGATCCTGGTCGCGCTCCCGTCGGCGCCGGGGTTCTTCGGGCTCTTCGAGCTCGGCGCCAAGTTCGCGCTCGGACTGTACCTGGTGAGCGGCACCGAAGCCACGACGTGGGCGCTCGTCTTCCACGTCGCGTCGTTCATCCCGATCACCGTCATCGGCGCCTACTACGCCACGCGGCTCGGCATGTCGGTGAGTCACTTGCCGAGCGACCCCGAGGCCGCGTGAGCCGCTCGGCCCGCGTCGCCGCGCAGGCCAAGGTCAACCTCCTGCTCCGCGTGCTCGCGCGCGAAGCAAGCGGATACCACTCGATCGAGACCGTGTTCCTGCGCCTCGACCTGGCCGACCAGGTGCACGTACGCCTCACGGACGGCGCGCGCTCGCTCGAGTGCGCCGGGCCGACGATACCGGCCGAGGGACTCGGGCCCACCGAGCGCAACCTCGCCTATCGCGCCGCGATGGCGTACACCGAAGCAGCCGGTTGGCCTGCCGGTTTCGCCATCGAGATCGAGAAGCGCATTCCCGTGGGTGGTGGACTCGGCGGCGGGAGCGCGGACGCCGGCGCCGTGTTGCGTGCGCTCGACGCGCTCTCGCCGCGGCCGATCGGCGACGGGCTCCTCGAGCTTGCCGCTCCGCTGGGAGCGGACGTCGCCTTCATGGCGATCGAGCATCCAATGGCGCTGGCGTGGGGGCGCGGCGAACGGATGCTCGCGCTCCCGCCGCTCGAGTCGCGGCCGGCCGTCGTGATCCAGCCCGGCTTCAGCGTTGCGACCGCGGACGCCTACGGCTGGGTCGCGGAGAGCCGGGGCACGTACGCGCCGCGCGCGATGCTCGTCACGCCCGACGCGCTCGCCACGTGGGAGTCGGCGGCAGCGATCGCGCACAACGATTTCGAGCGCGTGGTCGCGGCCCATCATCCCGAGATCGCCGAGCTGGTGGACGAGCTCGATTCGCGCGACGCGGCGATCGCGATGATGAGCGGGTCGGGCTCATCGGTGTTCGGGATCTTCGACGAAGCGCCGGACGCGGCTGCCGTGACGCGATCGACCGGCCACACGACGGTGGCAACGCGCACGAGCGACCGAGTTGTAAGAGTGGAGCTCGATCGGTAGCTTTCGGGGCTGTCACGCGCGCTGCCCCCTCGTCCAATGGCAGGACATCGGACTTTGGATCCGAGAATGGTGGTTCGAATCCACCGGGGGCAATCGGCGTCCCTTCCTCAAGCTCTTCCCTCGCACTAACTTATAAGGCTGCCATGGACGGATTAGCGGTACCCAGTCACGGCCTCAAGCTGCTGTCGGGGACGGCCAACCGTGCGTTGGCGGAGGAGATCGCGCACCACCTCGGGATCGAGCTGTGCCGGGTGAATCTCGGCCGGTTCGCCGATGGCGAGATCTCCGTTCGCATCGACGAGAACGTGCGCGGCAACGATGTCTTCATCCTGCAGCCCACGAACCCGCCGGCCGAGAACATCATGGAGCTGCTGCTCCTGATCGACGCGGCGCGCCGGGCCTCGGCGGCGCGCATCACGTGCGTGATGCCGTACTACGGCTACGCGCGGCAGGATCGCAAGGACCAGCCGCGCGTGCCGATCGGCGCCAAGCTCATGGCGAACATGATCATGGCGGCCGGCGTGGATCGGGTGCTGGGCGTGGACTTTCACCAGCATCAGCTCCAGGGATTTTTCGACGTACCCGTGGATCACCTGTACGCGATGCCGGTGTTCACGGCGCATTACCGCAAGATGCAGCTCCACGACCCCGTGGTCGTCGCGCCGGACGTCGGCTCGGCGAAGATGGCGCGGGGATTCGCGAAGCGGCTGAACGCGACGCTGGCGATCATCGACAAGCGCCGCCCACAGCCGAACGTGTCGGAAGTGGTGAACGTGGTCGGCGAGGTGGAGGGGCACGATTGCATTCTCGTCGACGACATGATCGATACGGCGGGAACGGTCACGGAAGCGGCGCGGGCGCTGAAGAAGCTGGGGGCGCAGGACATCTATATCTGTGCGACCCACGCGCTGTTGTCGGGGCCGGCGAAGCAGCGGCTGAACGACTCGCCGATCACGGAAGTCGCGGTCACGGACACGATCGCGATTCCGCACGAGCGGCGGCCGTCGCAGCTGTGCGTGTTGTCGGTGGGCGAGCTGTTGTCGAAGGCGATCCGCTTCACGCACGCGGAGCAGTCGGTCAGCTCGCTGTTCGACTGAGCAGGACGGAAGGACACTCGTTCGATCCGGACATGGTAGGGAGGACGCAGCCTCCCGAGAGTAAATACGGATCGCGGCGAGCGGGCTGCGAAGAGAAGTTGAAATAGCAAACTGGTATTAACGAAATGGCAACAGCATCCCTTGGCGCCTCGGCGCGCACGGAGCGCGGCACGGGCGTGGCGCGCAAGCTTCGGCAGAACGGCCAGGTCCCGGCGGTCATCTACGGCCACGGCCGCGAGCCCCAGTCGCTCACCCTCAACGCCCGCGACACGGACAAGCTCCTGTCCACGATCGCGGCCGAGAGCACGGTGATCGAGCTGAACATCGACGGCACGACGGCCCGCACGCTGATCCGCGAGATCCAGCGGCATCCGTTCAAGCGCCACCTCATCCACATCGACTTCCAGGAGCTCGTCGCCGGCGAGAAGGTGACGGTCAACGTCCCGCTCCACTTCGTCGGCACCGCCGACGGCGTGCGCAACTCGGGCGGCATTCTCGAGGAGACGATGCACCAGGTGCACATCCGCGTCGATCCGTCGGCGATCCCCGACCACATCGACGTCGACGTCACCCCGCTCACCATCGGCCACAGCATCCACATCCGCGAGCTCGCGCTCCCCGAGGGTGTCACCGTGCTCGATGACGCGAACGCGACCGTCTGCGTCTGCACGGCGCCGAAGACCGCGACCGAGACGACGCCGGGCGCCGAAGGCGAGGGCGCTGGCGCCGCCGAGCCGGAGCTCATCCGGAAGGCCAAGGCCGAGGGCGAGGAAGAGTCCAAGTAACGCGACTCGTGCTCCGATTCCTCTTCGGGCGGGGCCAGCGCGAACCATCGACCCGCGACGACGAGCCGATGAAAGTCATCGTTGGACTTGGCAACCCCGGCAGAGAATACGAGCGCACGCGACACAACGTCGGCTGGTGGGTCGTCGACCACCTCGCCGACGTTTGGCGTTTCGACGGCTGGAAAAAGGACGGCGAGGCGCGGGTCGCGAACGGCACGGTCAACGGGGCGAAGGTGCGCCTCGTGAAGCCGCTCACCTACATGAACCTGAGCGGCGCGGTGCTCCGGCCGTACCTGCGGCGGCCGTTCTGGTCGCCGGCGACGGATCTCATGATCGTCGTCGACGAGGTGCAGCTCCCGGTCGGCCGCTATCGCTTCCGCGCGCGCGGGAGCGCCGGCGGCCACAACGGCCTCAAGAGCATCGAAGCCGCGGTGGGCTCGCAGGAGTATCCGCGGCTCCGGATCGGCGTGGAGCCGGAGCACGGCCGGCGCGCGCCGCTCGCGGACACCGTGCTCGGCGAGTTCGGCAAGCACGAGGGCGAGGTCGTGCGCGAACTGTTCCCGGCGCTCACGGAGGCGCTGGCGCTGTGGATCACGAGCGGGATCAACCCCGTGATGAATCAGTATCCAGGCACGTGACGTCGGGCGCCGCAGGTGGTCATCCCGAGCAGCGAAGCGACGAGGGATCTTCCCGCCAGGTCGCGATCTCGACCGCGACGCGAGATTCCTCGCTTCGCTCGGAATGACATAACTCATATCCAACAATGCTAAGACTCGGAATCGTCGGCCTGCCGAACGTCGGAAAGTCCACGCTCTTCAACGCGCTCACCTCGGCGGGCGTGCTCGCGGCGAACTATCCGTTCGCGACCAAGGACCCGAACGTCGGACGCGTGAACGTGCCGGATGCGCGGCTCGACGTGCTCGCGAAGATCGTGCGCCCGGAGAAGGTGACGCCGGCGGCGGTCGAATTCGTCGACATCGCCGGCCTCGTGAAGGGCGCGTCGCAGGGCGAGGGGCTCGGCAATCAGTTTCTCGCCAACATCCGCGAGACCGATGCGATCGTCCACGTCGTGCGCGCGTTCGAGGACGACGACGTGCTGCACGTCATGGGCGACGTCGACCCGGTGCGCGACCGCGAGGTGATCGAGTTCGAGCTCGCGCTCGCCGATCTCGCCGTGGTCGAGAAGCGGCTCGATCGCGTGAAGCGCGCGTCGAAGACGGGCGACAAGGAGGCGCTCGCCGAATTGGGGAGCCTCGAGCGCGCGAACGCCGCGCTCGCCGAAGGCCGCGCGCTCTGGCACGCCGGCCTCTCGGCCGACGATCGCGCGGTGCTCGCGCCGCTCTCGCTCCTCACGCTCAAGCCCATTCTCTACGCGGCGAACGTCACGGACGCGGAGCTCGCCGGCGAGGAAGGCGCGCACCTCAAGCGGCTGCGCGCCGCGGTCGCCGAGAGCGGCGAGCAGGCGGAGGTCGTTCCCTTCTCCGCGAAGATCGAGGCGGAGCTCGCCGAACTGCCCGAGGAGGATCGGCGCGGATTCCTCGAGTCGCTCGGCCTCGAGTCCGCGGGACTCGATCGCCTGATCCGCGCCGGCTATCACCTGCTCGGCCTGCAGACCTACGTCACCGCCGGCGAGCAGGAAGTGCGCGCGTGGACGATCCACCGCGGCGACACGGCGCCGGTGGCGGCGGGCGTGATTCACACCGACTTCGAGCGCGGCTTCATCCGCGCCGAGACCGTGAGCTACGAGGAATTCGTGGCGCTCGGCGGCTGGAAGGGCGCGCGCGAGAAGGGCGCCGTGCGGTCCGAGGGCAAGGAGTACGTCGTGCAGGACGGCGACGTGATGCTGTTCCGGTTCAACGTGTGAGCGTTGGACCCGAACGTTCGAACCCCACGTCGCTCAGCAGCACGCCGGCGCCGGATCGGGCAACAGTCCCCAATCGTCGACGATCCCCTCGCCGCCGGACACTCGAAAGATGAGACCCACGCGGTTCACCGCTCGGATCATCGCGACCTCGCGCACTCGCTGATCGGCCGTCCAGGCGCGCGCGATCGCGGCTGACGTTTCGGCGCTCAGCGCGAACACGCCGCACCGCTCGCAGTCCACGATCTCGAGCGGCGCATGGGTGACCGGCCGGAACCGGTCACTCGGCTCGGCACCACAGAACTCGCACGGTCGCATCGTCCCGCCCATCCAGAGGAGTGCAATCACCCGCGTGCAGTTCCCGCGTCGGGGCGGCGCGCAGGTGTTGCGCGAATGCAACAATTCGAAGCGGGAGAGGCCGCGGCAGTCCGGGATTTTACCGAAGCCCGCGGCTCGGCGTCCCGACCGGGAGCACTCGCCGGCGGCGCCGGCACGATCGCCGTCGAAACAGGTGGGCCGTGCGCGTGACGATCCATGGGTGAATCGCCGGTCACGCGCCTGGCGAGCCCCTGACAGGCGGCGTCGGATCTCGTCAGGCCTCGTGCGCTCTGGCGGCTCGCGCGGCTAGCAGCGATTCAGCTCTCGCGGCGTGACGCGGAAGCGCACCGTCGTCGTGTCGTTCACCGGCGTGTGGAAGCGCACGGTATCGCGCGTCGAATCCGCGCGTCCGTCGATCGTGATGTCGAGCAGGCGCGCATCCTCGGCCGACACGCCCGGCAGCTCGATCCAGATGGAATCGCTGCGATTCGCGTTGCGATTGGGAATCGAATCCCGGATCATGCCGATCGGCGTCCAGTCGCCCGTATTCGGGAAGTACGTCGCGAGGAACGGCGCGTTGGTGTTCCACGCCGTCACGTCAGGGCCGGCGAACGTCTGCCCGCAGCTGTTGCGATTCGTCGTCGCCAACTGCACGTCGAGCTCGGAGATGAATCCGGGAAACTTGCGATTGATCGCTGCCTCGAACGCGTTCACGCCGACCCCGATCGATCGCAGCTCGGTCGCGGTGACCGCCATCCGGCGCGGATCGGGCGACGTGTAGAGATACGGCGCCGCCACGGCGATGAGCGCGGCGAGAATGGCCACCGTGACGAGGACCCAGATGTACGCGAAGCCGCATCGCTCGCGCGTCGTCGTGCGAAGCATGCCGAGAGGACGACGAGCTACGCATCAAGTTTCGTGGGAGCACAATGCTCGTGCGCATTGGAGCACATTCACGAAATTTTGTGAATCAATCCGCGCGCGCGTCCGTATACATGAAACGGCGCCCATGCAGCGGCGCCGCGGACTTCCCCGCTCGCGGCACCTCGCGCGCTCTCACGCATGATCCTTCCCGGCCTCACGACGGTCGTTCGCGGTGCGATGCTCGTGTTCGGGCTCGCCGCGATCTTCCCGCTCTCCACGGGTGAGCCGCGCTCGCACGCCGATCCGGCGCACGACTACGCGGACGCCGTGGCGCGCGCGGACGCGATCATCGCGCTGGACGCCCGCGTGGCCGCCCCCGGCGGATCGAGCATTCTCGAAACACACGGCGCGCGCACGCCGCGCGCGATCGTGCTGCTGCACGGGTTCACCGACTCGCCGCGGCAGTTCGCGGCGCTCGCCGATTCGCTCTACGCGGAAGGCGACAACGTTTTCGTCCCGCGGCTGCCGCATCATGCGATGCGCGGCAAGGACGTGAGCGAGCTGGCGAAGCTCACCGCGCAGGAGCTCTGCGACACCGGCGACGAAGCGGTCGACATCGCCGCGGGCCTGGGCGATACCGTGGTCGTGCTGGGATTGAGCGCGGGCGCGACGGTCGCCGCCTTCGTCGCGGAGCATCGGCCGGAGGTGCAGCGCGCGGTGATGATCGCGCCGGCGTTCGAGTTCACCCACGCGCCGTCGATGCTGGAGCGATCGATCGTGAACATCAGCGAGCACGTGCCAAATTTCACGCGCCGCGCCGCGCCGGAGCCTGGCCGTCCCGACCGCGACCCGGGCTTCGCGACGCACGGGCTCGCGCAGGTGCTGCGCCTGGGGATGACGGTGCGCCGCGATGCCGAGCGTCTCCTGCCGCCCAGCGCCGAGATGCTGTTTCTCGTGAACGCGCACGACCACACCGTGAAGACCGCGCCCGTGCTCGATCTCGCGGCCCGCTGGAACCGGCACGGCACGCCGGTCAGCGTATATGAGTTTCCTGATTCCCTGCGCCTGCCGCACAACATCGTCGATCCCATTCAGCGGCCGACGAACGGCGTGGCGGTGTACCCGGTGCTCGAGGCGCTCGCGCACGGCGACCGGGTGCCGACCTGGGTGCGGCGGCGATAGCACGCCGGCGCGAGCGACTCGCGCCGGCGCGGAACGCTCACCGGATGTACGTCGTGCTGTTCCGGAGCAGCGGGGCGATCCGGAATTCGATCGTCTGGCCGGGCGCCGCGACGATCGTCCCCGTGCTCGCGCGTCCGTTGCCACCGATGGGGGCCGCCACGATGCGCAGGTCCTGCGAGATCACCGACGGATCGAGAACAAAGCTCTCCTCGTGATTCGAGTTCACGGTGCCGAGCCGCGTGGGCAGCCCGTCGGAGACCAGGTACACGTCCATCGAGTAGAAATTCTGGTTGTTCACGTCCACCGTCACAGCGTTCGCCGGCGCGAGCTGGCCGCCAGCCTGATTGTGCGCGCACGACGTCAACCCCGGAATTGCCAGCGTGGCGGCGAGCGCCGCCGATGCGATACGTCCCTTCCACATGCTCCACCTCGCTGAAATCGCCCTCCACATGCGGGCGGCGCGACGCGCCGCCCACGGGCGCCCATGCGCAGATGGGATGCCAACTTGAGTCAATTCGTTGGCGTGGTTATAATTAGAGGCTCTCGAGCATCGCGAAGTCTGGATGCTCGCCACATTTCCCCTCCCCCTGCTCCGGCAACCAGCGGGGGGCGGACACGACCAAAGGGAGGATTGCCGACGCATGACGCGTAAGTATGAGGCCGTCTACGTCTTCGACTCGACGCTCGAGGACGCGGCCATCAACGACAAGCTGGGCCGCCTGCACGGATTGCTCGGAACGCCGGGCGATCTCGAAGTGAATCACTGGGGCCGCCGCCAGCTCGCTTATCCCATCGGCCGCCGCGAATCCGGCTACTATGCCGTGGCCCGCTTCACCGCCGATGCCGCCGCGCTCCCCGAATACGAGCGCGCGATCAAGCTCGATGACGGCATCATCCGCCATCTCATCACCCTCTACGAACACGAGCTCGGCGCTCCGCCGCTGACCGAGGAAGAGCTCGCCGCCGCCAACCGTCGCCGCGAGCAGGAAGACGACGAGGACGAGGAGTAACCATGCGACGCCCACAAAAGACCTGCCCGTTCTGCGAGACCCGCGTCCACTTCATCGACTACAAGGACGACCGGGCGCTCGGCCGCTTCATCACCGATCACGGCAAGATCCTGCCGAGCCGCCTGAGCGGCGTGTGCGCCCGTCACCAGCGCCAGCTGTCGACGGCGATCAAGCGCGCCCGCTATCTGGCGATCATTCCGTACATCCGCGGAATGCAAGCGTAGGGACCGCCCGCGGATGACCGAACCCACGGCCAACGCCGCGCCGCCCGCAGCACCTCCGGCGGCCCGAACGGAGCGTGGATGGGCCAAGCTGCTCATCGCGCTCGCGGCGTTCCTCTTCCTGCCGACGCTCCCGCAAATGCGTGCGTTGCTGCCGATCGATCAGACGATGCTGCTGTTCGTTCCGGCGGTCGCGGCGTGCGCGCTGGTGGGCTGGTGGGCCGGCGGGCGAGTCTTTCTCGCCGTGGCCTGGGTGGCGATCGCGGTGCTGCTCGCGCTGCAGCCGGGCGACGCGGCGAACGGGTTCGACAACCTCGTGCGCGGCTGGAGTCTCCTGCTGGCGGGCGCCTTCGGGCTCGTCTGCCTGTTCGACCTCCATCGCCCGCTGTTCACTCGCGCCCTGCTCGCGCTCGGGATCACGCTGCTGCTCGCGATGATCATGAGCCTGTTCGGTCCCGTGACGGTCGCGCACGCGTCCAAAACGGTCGCCGACGAATTCGCGCGCCGCAACGGCGAGACGATGTCGACGCTCAACGGCATCATCACGTCGCATCCCGTCGAGTGGAAGCAGCTCACCGACCGCGTGCCGCAGTTTGCCGAGATGCCGGCCGAGACCTCGAAAGAGCTCGACACGTTCTCGGACTGGGGACGGCAGGTGTTCCCGGCGCTCCTCGCGCTGGAATCGCTCGCCGCGCTCGCGCTGGCCTGGTCGGCGTTCCATCGGTTCAGCCGCACGCGAGTCGGTCCTCCGCTGCATCCGCTCCGCGATTTTCGCTTCAACGACCAGCTGGTCTGGGGGCTGATCGTCGGCCTCGTGATCATGCTGCTCCCGACGCTCTCGAGCCTGAACGGTGTCGGAAAGAATCTCCTCGTCTTCTTCGGCGCGCTCTACGCGCTGCGTGGCTTCGGCGTGCTGTCCTGGTTCATGTCACCGGGCCGGCTCGCCCTCACGCTCGCGATCGGATTCGTCATGCTCTTCGCGCCCGTGCTCAACTACATCGCCGCGCTCGCGTTCATGATGCTCGGAGTGGCGGCGCTGGCATTGGGCCTGGGTGACACCTGGGCGGATTGGCGAAGCCGGGCACGCACCACTCTGTAAGCTCTTTTCAACTCCTCGGAGTCATTTATGGAAATCATCCTCCGCCAAGCCGTCGAGAACCTCGGCAAGCCAGGCGACGTGGTGAAGGTGAAGGCCGGGTACGCCCGGAACTACCTGCTGCCGCACGGTCTGGCGTACGAGGCGACGCCGGGCAACCTGAAGCGCATCCAGCAGGAGCGCGATCGGCTGGAAGCGGCCGAGAACGAGCGTCGCACCGCGGCGCAGGGTCTCGCCGAGAAGCTCGAGCAGGTCTCGCTCACCTTCTCCGCCCGCGTGGGCGAAGAGGGCAAGCTGTTCGGCTCCGTGACGGCGGCCGACATCGCCCAGCAGCTCGACGGTCAGGGCTTCCACATCGAGAAGCGCCAGATCGACCTCCACGAGCCGATCAAGGCGCTCGGCGTCTACCGCGTCCCGGTCCGCCTGCACGCCGATGTGAAACCCGAAGTGCGGGTCTGGGTTATCAAGCAGTAGGGTCGAACACAGGGCCAACCGCACGCGAAACGGCACATCGGCTTCGGCCGGTGTGCCGTTTCGCTCCTCGTGCGGCGGCCGCGTTCGGCTGGCGCCCGCCGTGCTCTACAAAGTCCGGTTCCACCGTTATCGTACAGAGACACCCACCGGTATCACGACTTCATGACCTCGACGCCGTCGACGACTTCCTCCAACTCGCTTGCCCTCGCCCAGCGCGCGGCCCAGATCGCCATCGACAACAAGGCGCAGGACGTGGTCCTGCTCGATCTGCGCGGCGTGACGGACATGACGGACTTCTTCATCATCGCGAGCGGCACGTCGGACACGCACGTGTCGGCGATCGGCCAACACATCGTCGAGGAGATGAAGAAGGAAGGCAACCCGGCGCATCACATCGAAGGACTGGAGAAGGGGCGCTGGGTGCTCCTGGACTTCGTCGATTTCGTGGTGCATGTGTTCCACCCGACGCTGCGGAATTTCTATCAACTCGAGCGCTTGTGGGCCGACGCCGAGCAGATCCCGCTGGAGAGCGGACAACGCGCGGGTGCGTGACTAGCGCGGGTGCCCGCGGCCGGCGAACGGCCGCGGCGCTGGCCCTTGCCCTGGGCCTCGGCGCGCCCGGCATTGCTCGCGCGCAGAACTATTTCGGGCAGAACCAGGTCCAGTACGACCAGTTCCACTGGCGCATCCTGGAGACCGAGCACTTCCTGATCTACTACTACCCGGAGGAAGCGCGGGCCACCACGGAGGCCGCGCGCCTCGCCGAGCGGGCCTACGCCCGGCTCTCGCGCATGCTCGACCACCAGTTCCGCGAGAAGAAGCCGATCATGCTGTTCGCGTCGCGGACGGACTTCGGCCAGAACAACGTCACGGGCGATCTGGGCGAGGTCACGAGCGGCGTGACCGAAGCGCTGCGGCACCGCATGCTGCTCAACTTCACGGGCGACACGAAGAGCTTCGAGCACGTGCTCACGCACGAGATGGTGCACGCGTTCCAGTACGACATCTTCGCGCGCGGCAAAGCCGGCAACGGTCTGCAGACGCTCGCGCAGTTCCAGCCGCCGCTCTGGTTCTCCGAGGGCATGGCCGAGTACCTCTCGCTCGGCCCCGACGCCACGATCACGACGACGTGGATGCGCGACGCGGCGCTGAACGGCAAGATTCCGACGATCGAACAGCTCTCGAAGGATCCCGACGACTACTTCCCGTACCGGTACGGCCACTCGCTGTGGGCGTTCATCGGCCGGAAGTGGGGCGACGAGGTGATCGGGCAGATCATGAACGCGGTGCCGAGCGTGGGCGTGGAGCGAGCGTTCCGCCGCGAGCTCGGCATCTCGCTCGAGGATCTCGGCGACATGTGGCGCGAGGACGTGCAGCAGCGGCTGCTCCCCGCGGTGGGCGGCATGGAGCGGCCGCGCGACTTCGCGCAGCCGCTCCTCACGTCGCGCAAGAGCGGGGGCGAGATCTTCCTCGCGCCATCACTGTCGAGCGACGGGCGGGAGATCGCGTTCCTGGCGAACGGCAGCGCGGCGCGCGGGCAGGTGTTCATCGACCTGTGGCTCGGCGACGCGCGCACGGGCAAGCGCATCGGCCGGCTGGTGAAGAGCGAGGTCGATCCCAACTTCGAGGAGCTGCGGCTGCTCTACTCGCAGAGTGCGTTCTCGCCCGACGGGCGGCGGCTGGCGTTCACGGCGCAGCGCCAGGGCAAGGACGTGCTCTACCTGTTCGACGTGCGCTCGCGCAAGGAGATCCGCCGGTTCGACCTCCCGCTCGAGACGGTGACGAACCCGAGCTGGTCGCCCGACGGCACGCGGCTGGTATTCAGCGGGACCAGCGGCGGCATATCAGATCTATATATAGTAAATTCTGATGGCACCGGCCTGCGCCGTCTGACCGACGACCGGTACGGCGACCTGCAGCCGCAGTGGTCGCCCGACGGCAAGACGATCGCGTTCGCCACGGACCGCGACAGCGCGAGCTTCGAGCGGCTCGAGTTCGAGCCGCTCAAGATCGCCCTGCTCGATCTCGCCACCGGCGCGATCACGGTGCTTCCCGGGCAGGCGGGCCTGAACATCAATCCCCAGTGGTCGCCCGACGGGCGCGCGATCGCGTACCTCTCCGACCGCACCGGCACGGCGAACGTCTTTCTCTACGATCTCGACCGCCGCACGCACTATCAGCTCACCAATGTCGTGGGCGCCGTGTCCGCGCTCACCGACTACAGCCCGGCGATCTCCTGGGCACGCGACGCCGACCGGCTCGCCTTCACCTACTCGGAGAACGGCCAGTACACGATCTGGACGATCGACAATCCGCGCGCGCTCGCCAAGGTGCCGTTCGTGCAGCCGCACGTGATCGTCGCCACCACGCCGCCCGACACCACGGACGGATCGACGAGCACCGTGTCCGTCGCGGCGCTGCTCGACTCGTTCAACCTCGGCCTGCCCGACACGACCAAGTTCCGGACCGAGCCCTATCGCGTGCGGCTGCAGACCGACTACGTCGCGCGGCCGAGCATCGGCTACACGCCCGACGCGTACGGACGCACGGTGTTTGGCGGCACGACCGTGGTGCTCAGCGACATGCTGGGCAACAATCACCTGGCGATCGCCGGCGAGGTGAACGGGCGATTCAGCGAAGCGCGCGCGTTCCTCGGCTACACGAACCTCGCGCACCGCTGGCAGTATTCGACCGGGTTCTCGCAGGCGCCGTACTACTTCCTCTCGAACGACTCGATCGTCAACACGGCCGATCCCGGCGTGGAGCGCGAGAACCAGGAGATCACGACGTACGTCGCGCGCCAGGTGTTCGCCGTCACCGCGTACCCGCTCGACCGCTTCACGCGGTTCGAGATCGGCGCCGGATTCAACAACATCGATCGCAGCCGCTGGTTCGTGACGCGGCCGATCGACGGCGTGTCGGCGGGCGCGTACGCCGTCGACAGCCTGCACCGCGACCCGTCGCTCAACTATCTCGACGGCCAGTTCGCGCTCGTCTCCGACAACACCTTGTTCGGCTACACCGGCCCGCTGATGGGACGCCGGTTCCGATTCCAGGTCAGTCCGGTGCTCGGCTCGTATCACTGGATCGAGTATCTCGCGGACTACCGCCGCTACGACCCGATCATCTTCAATTATCTCACGCTCGCCACGCGCCTCTACGGCGACGTGTCGATGGGGCCGGACGAGAAGGCGTTTCCCAAGTACATCGCACGGCCGGATTTCGTCCGCGGCTACGACCGGAACAGCAGCTTCTATCTCACCTGCCCGGTGATCGGCGCCAACCCGAGCAACTGCAGCGCCGTGCAGCTGCTCGGCAGCCGCGTGGCCGTGGGGAACGCGGAGCTCCGCTTCCCGTTGATCCGGCGCATCGAGCTCGGCTTCCTGCCGGTCGACCTGCCGCCGCTCGACGGGCTCTTTTTCTACGACATGGGGCTCGCCTGGTCGCGCGGACAGCGCGTGTACGGCGCGCGTCCGTCGACCTACGACGTGAACACGCAACGGTACCCGCTGCGGAGCTGGGGTGCCGGCATCCGGCTCAACCTGTTCAATTACGCGATCGTCCGCTGGGACTACGCGATCCCGCTGGATCAGCCCGGCCACAAGGGCTTCTGGACGTGGTCGCTGTGGCCCTCCTTCTAGCGGCTGGCGAGTCGCCGCGATCCGCTATCTTTCCCCCGTGCGCTGGCAAATTGCGTTAGCGCTCGCGCTCGTCGCCTGTTCGCGCGGCGAACGCTCCGACATTCCGGCGACGCGCACGGCGACCACGGCCACCGCACAGGGGCCGGACGCGCTCATGCTGCGGGCGCCTCGCAGTGGCGGAGTTGCGCGAGTCGTGAACTATCCGAACATCGATTCCACGATCTGGACGGCGAGCGACGCCGGTCCGGCGCTCGATCGCGTGCTCGCGTTCGACGCGGACAACGCGCTCATCGCCGCGGTCGATTCGCGCGGCTTTCCCCTGTGGCTCGATCTGCACGTGGGAACGATCGCCCGCCCGGGCCGCGCCTCCGTGCGCAATCTCACGTCGATCGACGGCTCGAACATCTACGGCGTGGGGAGCGACGGCGCCGTCGTGCGGTACGCGCCGCCCGGCAACTGGGTGTACAAGCCGCGCGTCGGCGCGCGCGCGGTCTACCCGCAGTCCAACGGCAACGTCATCGTGCTCGCCGGCACGGACGAGAAGGCGCGCGCCTGGCGCATGCACCCGCCGGACACGACGCACACCGACTCCGTGTCGCTGCCAGACGTGACGGGCGGCGTGGGCGCGCCGCTCGGTGACCGGATCTATTTCATCACCAAGCAGCACGCGCTGCTCGGGCTCCGGCCCCGGACGATGGCGATCGGGCGCCGCATCGCGTTCGACAGTCGCCTCGCGGCGATGGTCGCGTCACCGAGCGGCGACCGATTCTACGTGCTGCCCGATTCGGCGAAGATGGTGAGCGTGGTCGATCGCTATCAGGACCGCGTCACCGCGCACATTGTGCTGCCCGATCGCGCGCGCGACCTGCGCGTGGATCCCTTCGGGCGCTATCTGCTCGTGCGCGCGGCCGAGGGCGATTCCGTGTGGGTCGTGAGCATCGGCACCGACGAGGTCGTGGGCACCGTGCGCTCGCAATGGAGGCGCGACCTGCCGCTCGTCGCGCAGGATGGCGCGATCGCGGTGCTCGACGGCGCCGACGTCGCGTTTCTCGGCGGGATGCCGTTCCACGAGGTGCGCCGGGCGCGCGGCGGCGCGTCGGACTACTGGTATCCGTTCGTGTGGGACGGCTTCCGGCCGCGCGCCGCAGCGCTCGATCAGCCGGTGCAGTTCCCGGCGGATTCCGACAGCATTCGCGCGGCGGCAGCGGAAAGCGCCGCGGCGCATCCGGCAGCGCCGCCGGCAGCCGCGCCGGCGCCGGCGCGCGACACCGTTGCCGCGGGATTCACCGTCTCGTTCGCCGCGCTCCTCGACCAGGCACGCGCGAACGACGAAGCCTCGAAGATCGTGGTCGACGGACGCACGGCGCGCGTGGTCACCTCTCTCAGCAACGGGATGACCATCTACCGCGTGGTGCTCGGTCCGTTCGCCACGCGCGAGGAAGCGGACCGCATCGGCCGCGCGTCGGGGCACTCGTATTACGTGTACGCGGGGGCGCCTTGACGAGTCCCCGGCCCCGCCGCGGATTCGACTGGGAGGCGGCCGGACGCGAGCTCGGCGCCACGCTGGATGCGGTGAATGCGCTCGTCGTCATCGGCATCGACCCGGTGGCGACCGGCCGTGTCGCGATCGGCATCGGCCGCGCGCAGGCGCCGACTCGGCGGGTTGCGGTCGGCGATCTCTTCGCCGAGTCGCCGCCGATCCAGGAGCTCGTGACCAGCGACGATCCGCACGGGCTCGTCGACAGCTTCCTCTACGGCGTCTCGCTCAGTCGGATCGCCTACGAGGTGCCCGACGCCGGTCAGCTGTACGTGATGCCGAGCGGCACCGAGCCGCCGTCGTACGACGAGATCCTCCCGAACCCGCGCTGGCACCGGCTCGCTGCCGGCTTTCGCGAGGTCGGCGCGCTCCTCGTGCTCGCCACGCCTGCGAACGCGGAGCGCATCGAGCAACTGGTGGAGGCCACGGACGGCGCGATCCTGGTGGGCGAGGCCGGTCCGCGAAAGCTGCCGGTCGCGCGCGTGATCGGCACGGTTCGCGAGCCGCGGCCCGAGGCGGAGCCGACCGAGGCGACCGCGGGGCCGCCTCGCGCGCCGCGCCGGCG
>DASZUN010000176.1:0-39641 GCA_035547615.1 Gemmatimonadaceae bacterium
GTCGCGGCCGTTGCGCGCGCCGGCCCGGAGCGCTTCCGCGCCATCGCCGCGATCTCGTCCGACGACACGTACTGCGTCGCGCCCGCCTTGGTGTCGTCGGCGTAGAGGAGTTCCCGACCGCCGATCTCCACCTTGTCGCCGTGCATGAGCGGCGTGGGATCCACGAGCAGCACGCCGTTCACGCGAACCGCGGCGCCGTCGCCAGCGCGGCGAATCACCGCCTGCTGGTCGTTCATCACGTCGACGATCGCCTGCACTCCGAGGGCGGCATCGTCGGCGACGTGCACGTCCGCGTCCGCCCCGGCACCGAGTCGATTCTGACCGGGCCGCAGCGAGTACTGCTGATCGTTGACCTTGATGACCGGCATGTCGGTGCGCTCAGCGCCTCGGTCCGGACGTGGGAAACGCGGCGCAAGCACAGATCGCGGCGCCGGCGTCGGGGATCGGAGCTACTCCGGCAGAAACTACCCCGGCAACGGGGCGGCTGGCAAGCGTCACGCGCCGGCCTCCAACGCGGGCAACGCGGGCTTCAGCGCGTCGCGCACCGCGCCCGCCTGCAGTCGATACAAGCGTTCGTACAAACCGCGCTTCGCCATGAGCTCCCGATGCGTGCCGCGCTCGCGCACCTGCCCGTGGTGCAGCACCAGGATCTCGTCGGCGTCGACAATCGTGCTCAGTCGATGCGCGATCGCGATCGTCGTCCGGTCCCGCATCAGCACCTCGAGCGCGCCCTGAATCTCCGCCTCGATCTCGCTGTCCACCGCGCTCGTCGCTTCGTCCAGCACGAGGAGCGCCGGATCGGCCGCGATCGCGCGCGCGAACGACAGCAGCTGCCGCTCGCCGACGCTGATCGACGCACCGCGCTCGCCGAGCACCTGCGCATAGCCGTGCGGCAGCCGCCGGATGATCCGGTCCGCGCCCACACGACCCGCCGCGACCGCGACGTCCTCGTCGCTGATGGGGTTCGAGAGCCGAATGTTCGTCAACACGTCGCCGGCGAAGAGGAAGATGTCCTGTTGCACGTAGCCGATCAGCGCACGCAGCGCGGATACCGGCATCTCTCGAATGTCGATCCCGTCGACGAGTATCGTCCCGCGCTGCGGGTCGTAGAACCGCAGCAACAAGTTGATGATCGTCGTCTTCCCCGCCCCGGTGTGCCCCACCAGCGCCAGCGTTCTGCCCGGCTCGACTTTAAAGCTCACGCCCTTCAAGACCCACTCTGGTGACGCGGCCGGGCTGCCGTCGTGGGCGACATGGCCGAGGTCGTATGCGAACCAGACGTCGCGGAACTCGACGGTCACCCCTTTCGGGCGATGCGCAGACGTCAGCAGCGGCTGGGCGGATGCGCCGGCGGGCGTCTGGGCCCACGCGCCGCTCTCGGCGGCCGGCGTGTCCAGCAGTCGAAACACCCGTTCCGACGCCGCCATCGCCTGCTGCAGCGTGTTGAACTTGTCGGAGAGATCCTGCAGCGGCTGGAAGAAGCGCCGCACGAGCTGCAGGAACGCCGCTACGGTCCCGACCGTGAGCGACCCCACCTCCACGCGGTGCGCGCCGGCGACGATCAGGCTCGCCAGCGCGATCGACGTCAACACCTCGATCGTCGGGAAGTACAGCGCGTAATAGGTGATCGAGTCGAGATTCGCCTTGAGATGTCCGCGATTCAACTCCTCGAATTGCCGGGCTTCTGTGCGCTCCCGGCCGAAGAGCTGCACGATCCGCATCCCGGTGATCCGCTCCTGCAGGAACGCGTTGATGCGGGCGAGCTTCGCGCGGATGTCACGATAGGAGTCCCGGACCTTTGCCCGGAACACGTGCGACGCCCAGTACACGAACGGGATCACGCCGAAGGCGGCGAGCGCGAGCCGCCAGTCGGTGATCATCATCATCGCGCTGATCGCGATCAGCGTGAAGATGTCGCCAAGTCCCGCCACGACGCCCGACGCGAAGAGCTCGTTCAGCGACTCGACGTCCGACGTGACGCGCGTGACGAGCCGCCCCACCGGATTGCGATCGAAGAACACCACGGGCAGCCGCTGGACGTGCGCGAAGATGTCGCGGCGCAGGTCGCGCATCACGCGCTGGCCGAGCAGGCTCGTGAGGATCGTCTCGCCGTACTGGCAGCCGAAATCCACGAGCAGCGAGGCGCCGAGCAGCATCGCGGCGCGCCAGACCAGCGCCACGTCGTGGTGCGGCAGCCCGACGTCGATGACCCGCTGCGTCATCAACGGCCCCACGAGCTGCATCAAGCCGTCGAGCATCAGGCAACAGAGCGCCGCCGCGACCAGCCAGCCGTAAGGACGCACGTACACGGCGAGCCGGCGCACCAGCCGCGCGTCGTACACCTTGCCGACGACGTCTTCTTCGTGAAAGGCCATCACGAAACATAGGTGAAACGCGGTCGGCCCACCGGCAGAACGGACGACGCGGGCCCGGCGCCCCGGTCGTATCGGTTAAGGCGTAGCCCTGTCGTTCGGTCGCGTCTGGTACACCCGTTGCGTTAGCTGCCAGCCGATGTTGTGACCCTTCTCGGAGGCGGAGTCTATGGGCATCATCGCGTGGATCGTGCTCGGCCTGATCGCCGGCGCGATCGCCAAAGCCATCATGCCGGGGAAGGACCCCGGTGGCATCATCGTCACGATCCTCATCGGGATCGTCGGCGCGTTCCTCGGCGGGTTCCTCGGCAATCTCATCACGGGGACCGGCCTCAACGGATTCTCGCTGTGGAGCATCATCCTCGCGATCGTCGGCTCGCTGATCCTGCTCTGGATCTACCGCGCTACGACTCGTACGCGGACCACGACGAATCTGTAGTCGACGGACGGCGGAGTTCCGCCGGCGAGCGCGCGGCGCGCGGCCCAGCACTTCGGCCCAGCGCCGCGCGCTTTGCGTGCTCTAGCGTCGAACCTCCACTCCGCTGATCCTTCCTGCATGCCGCTCTGGCTCTACTGGATCCTCCTCGGCCTTGTCGCCGGCTCGCTGGCCAAGTTCATCATGCCGGGCCGGGATCCGGCCGGCTGCATCTTCACGATCTTCCTCGGGCTCGTCGGCGCATTCGTCGGCGGATTGCTGGGATCGTGGCTCGGCTGGGGCGGGGTGACCCAGGGGCGGTTCGACCTGCGCTCGATCGCGATCGCGACGCTGGGCGCACTCATTCTGCTCCTCATCGGGCGCGTCGTCCGTCGCAGGGACTGAGCGGTCTTCGCCATTTCTTCGGTCATGCGGCGCCGCTAAATTCCGCTCGATGAAGGACTCGATCATCGTCCGCGGCGCCAGGCAGCACAATCTCAAGGGCTTCGACCTCGAGATCCCACGCCGCGCGTTCACGGTGATCACCGGCCCGTCCGGCTCCGGCAAATCGTCGCTCGCGTTCGATACGATCTACGCCGAGGGACAGCGGCGGTACGTGGAGTCGCTCTCGGCCTATGCGCGGCAGTTCCTCGAGCGCATGGAGAAGCCCGCCGTCGACTCGATCGAGGGGCTCTCGCCCGCCGTGGCCATCGAGCAGAAGAATCCGACCAAGACGTCGCGCTCCACGGTCGGCACCGCCACCGAGATCTACGACTACCTGCGCCTGCTCTGGGCGCGCATCGGCCGCACGTTCTGCCCGCTCTGCGGGCGGGAGATGAAGCCGGACACCGTGCAGACGGTGACGGACACCGTGCTCGCGCTGCCGGCGGGCACGCGCTTCCACGTGACCTTCCCGCTCGTGCTCTCCGAGGAGCTCACGCACGAAGTCGCCGTCGAGAATCTGCGCGCGCAGGGGTTCGTGCGCGTGGTGCTCGACGGCGTCGTGAAGCACCTCGACGAGCTGATGACGGAGGCGATCGACATCACGTTCGCCAAGCAGCTGCTCGTCGTCGTCGACCGTCTCGCGGTGGGCGACGAGGCGCGCGGCCGTCTGGCGGACGCGGTCGGCACCGCGTTCCGTGAGGGCGACGGCGACTGCATCATCGTCTTCACCGCGCCGGTCAAGACGCCGCTGACCCCCAAGCCGTCCACGCTGCTCCGCTTCACCGAGCGCTACGAGTGCGCCAACGACGGCACGCGTGCGCCCGCCCCCACGCCGCAGCTCTTCTCCTTCAACAGTCCGCGCGGCGCGTGCCCCCGCTGCAACGGATTCGGCGCGACGCTCGAGTATGACGAATCGCTCATCGTCCCCTACCCCACGCGCTCGCTGCGCGACGGGGCGATCGCGCCGTGGACGATGCCGCGCTACGAGAACAAGCGCCGCGCGCTCGCCGAGTTCGCGAAGAAGGAAGGGATCGCGATGGACACGCCCTGGGAGAAGCTGCCCAGGGCCGCGCGCGAGAAGCTGCTGCACGCCAAGGTCCGCGGCTACAAGGGCATCTTTCCCTTCCTCGTCGATCTCGAGGAGAAGAAGTACAAGCAGTACATCCGCGTGTTCCTGCGGCAGTACCAGACGGCGCGCGAGTGCCCGGCCTGTCACGGCACCAAGCTGCAGCCCGAGTCGCTGCAGGTGAAGATCGCCGATCGCACGATCGCCGAGGTGAGCGAGCTGCCGGTGGACCCGCTGCTCGCCTGGCTCGATGCCATCGAGCTCACGCGGTTCGAGCGCGAGGTCGCCGCGAACGTGCTCAAGGAGGCGCGCGACCGCGTACAGTTCCTGTGCGACGTCGGGCTGAACTACCTCACGATGCACCGCGCCACGCGGACGCTCTCGGGCGGCGAAGCGCAGCGCATCGGCCTCGCGAACTCGATGGGCTCGCAGCTCGTGGACACGCTGTACGTGCTCGACGAGCCGTCGATCGGGCTGCACTCGCGCGACATGGACCGGCTGCTCCGCCTGCTGCACCGCCTCCGCGACACGGGGAACACGGTGCTCGTCGTGGAGCACGACCCCGACGCGATCCGCGCCGCGGACCACATGGTGGAGCTCGGGCCGGCGAGCGGCGAGAAGGGCGGCTACCTGGTGTTCAACGGCCCGATTTCGCGCGTCGCCGAGAGCCCGCTCACCGGCGCGTATCTCAGCGGCCAGCGCGAGATCCCCGTCCCGGCCGAACGCCGCCGCCTCGGGCCGCGCTGGCTCACGCTCACCGGCGCCCGCGAGCACAACCTCAAGGGCGTGGACGTCAAGATCCCCCTCGGCGCCGTGACGGCGGTGACCGGTGTTTCCGGTTCTGGAAAGAGCACTCTCATACACGACGTCCTCGCGCGCGCCGTGGAGCTGCGGCTGCACGGGGAGCACAGCGCCAAGCAGCACCTCGGCGAGACGGTCGGCGCCTTCGACGCGCTCACCGGCGTCGAGGCGCTCGACGACATCGTGATGATCGACCAGAGTCCGATCGGCAAGTCGCCGCGGTCGAACCCGGTGACGTACGTGAAGGCGTTCGACGAGATCCGCCGCATCTTCGCCGACGCGCCGCTCGCCCGCGAACGCCGGTACACGGCGGGCACGTTCAGCTTCAACGTCGCCGGCGGCCGCTGCGAGACGTGCGAGGGCGCGGGCTACCTCGAGGTCGAGATGGTGTTCATGGCCGACGTGTACGTGCCGTGCGACGACTGCGGCGGCAAGCGCTTCAAGCCCGCCGTGCTCGACGTGCGCGTCAACGGCAAGAACATCTACGAGGTGCTCGAGCTCACGATCGACGAAGCGATCCGCTTCTTCCCGCGCGAGGAGAAGCTCGGCCAGGCGCTCTGGCAGCTCCAGCAGGTGGGCCTCGGCTATCTCCGGCTTGGCCAGCCCGCGACCACGCTCTCGGGCGGCGAAGCGCAGCGCCTCAAGGTGGCGCGCGAGCTCGCACTGGGCACCAAGAGGAGCGGCAAGAAGCTGTACGTGATGGACGAGCCGACGACGGGCCTGCACCTGGACGACATTAGAAAACTCGCAATGGTGTTCGACCGCCTCGTGGACGCGGGGCACACGCTCGTGCTGATCGAACACAACCTGGACGTGATCAAGCTCGCCGACTGGGTGATCGATCTCGGGCCCGAGGCGGGCGATCGCGGCGGTGAGGTGGTGGCGGTCGGGCGGCCGGAGGAGGTCGCGCGGGTGGAGGCCTCGTACACCGGTCAGTGGCTCCGGACGGTGCTGCCCGGGTTCGCCGAGTACGAGCACAGCCGCGCGCGCCCACAGCCCGAGCATCGCGTTCCGCAGGCCGTTTAAGTCACTGCCGCGTTTGGCGTTGTGCGGTGGGTCCCGACCGTTGACTTCGTCCCTTCGTCCACTACTTTTCGTTGTCTGATCCCGGGTAGCTCAGCTGGTCAGAGCGGGTGACTGTTAATCACTAGGTCGGGGGTTCGAGTCCCTCCCCGGGAGCTTCATAGAACGTTCAAAAGCCCGCCGGCGCATACGCGCCGGCGGGCTTTTTCGTCGGAGTCACGGCCGTCACGACAGCCCGAGCTCGCCCGCGATCTTCGCCAGCCGCTTGTCGAGCGTCCACAGCCGAGTGAACGGCGTGAGCGCCGCCGCCGCGAGCACGTGCGCGTCGACGTAGCCGATCCCTCGCGCCATCAGTCGCCGCCGCTCGATCATCGCCAGCACCTCCGACTCGCTGGCGACCTGCGCCGCGGGGAGCTGCTGGAAGAGGTCGAGGATCGCCGTCCGGTTCGCCAGGTTGCCGCACGCCAGCTCGCCGATCACGAACGGATGCGTCGACACGTCGCCGTCCTCGAGCAGTTGCACGAGCTCCGAGTTGCCGCGGCGAAAGTGATCGACCCAGACCGACGTGTCGACGAGCACCTGCGTGCGGCCGCGCTGAATCACGGCTCCGCGACTCGCCGCCGCGGCACCTCGACCAGCTTGGGCTCGCTCGCGCCGAGGCGGGCGAGTCGGCGCGCGCTCTCGCGCGCGATCAGCGCACGGAGCGCTTCATGGATCAGCGCGGTGCGCTCCTCGATGCCCGACAGCCGGCGGGCCTTGTCGAGCAGGGCATCGTCCAGATTGAGCGTGGTGCGCATCATTGCCTCGGTGTGATCTGCATCAAACGTACATCAAATGATGCCTTGTATCAAGCATGCAATAGCGAGCCCTGCGCCGCCCGACGGCGAGTCCCCGACACGATCCGCCGCGCTTCGCTCGGCCATTACATTCTCCTGCCATCGAGCCGCTCAGCTCGCGGCGAAAACATCGCGCGCACGGTGGCACGCGCGGTGCCTTTGCATTGTGTTCGGTGTACCACTCTCCCTATCGCAGCGCGAGATGCAGATGATGTCGTCGTATCGCTCCACCATGTCAATCATTGCCGGGTTCGCCGTGGCCGCATCGGCCTGCGGCGCGAAGCCCGACGCGAAAGCAGCCCCGACCAAGAACGATTCGTCGTCGGGCGAGGTCGCCGCATCGGCGGATGCCGCGGGCGCGAAGGGTGGCACGGGCACGTTCCTCGTCGCGGACAGCATCAAGCCGCACCTCATCGCCGCGCGCAACAAGCACGACAGCTCGTCGTACTTCGCGGCGATCCGCGCGGGCGACAAGCGGCTCGCATCGTGGCCAGCGGGGCCGACGCGCCTCGCGGGCTCCCTGCTGCCGGAGAATCGCATCATCGCCTACTACGGCAACCCGCACTCGAAGAAGATGGGCGTGCTCGGCGAGTATCCGCCGGACCAGATGCTCTCGATGCTCGACAAGACGGTCGCGGAGTGGCGCAAGGCGGATCCGTCCACGCCGGTGATCCCGGCGATTCATCTCGTCACCGTGGTCGCGCAGGGCTCGCCCGGTGCGGACGGCGGCTGGCGTCGCCGCGAGAATCCGCAGACGATCGAGCAGGCGTATCAGTGGGCGAAGAGCCGGAAGGGGCTGCTGTTCCTCGACATCCAGGCGGGCCACAGCACGCTGCAGCAGGAGCTGCCCCTGCTGCTCAAGTACCTCCAGCGGCCCGACGTGCACCTCGGCATCGATCCCGAGTTCTACATGCACTACAAGCGCGAGGGTGTGCGGCCGAGCGCGAAGGTGGGACAGATGATGGCGAGCGACGTGAACTACGTGATTCAGACGCTCGACAAGCTCGTGACCGAGAACCATCTGCCGCCCAAGATCCTGATCGTGCACCGGTTCCGGCAGGACATGGTGCCCGACGCGGAGAACATCCGGCCGACCTCACACGTGCAGGTGGTGATGGACATGGATGGCTGGGGCCCGCCCTGGCTCAAGTTCGATTCGTATCACGACTACATCGTGAATCATCCGGTCGAGTTCACCGGGTTCAAGCTCTTCTACCACAACGACACGAAGAGCGGCGAGCCGATCCTCA
The DNA here is from genome assembly GCA_035547615.1 of Gemmatimonadaceae bacterium. Classification (GTDB taxonomy): domain Bacteria; phylum Gemmatimonadota; class Gemmatimonadetes; order Gemmatimonadales; family Gemmatimonadaceae; genus JAQBQB01. Next base: position 8,208 of record DASZUN010000176.1, read on the forward strand.
CGCCGTTCGAGGTCTTGCGTCTCGCGCCGAAGCCGCTGTACATCCAGTATCAGTGAGATCAGCGCTCCGCATTTCGCTCGCGGTTCTCATGGCCGCCCCGTTCGGGGCGGCCATTTCGCAGTCGGCACCATCGTCGCCGCGCACGCTCACGCTGCGGATCGACAACGACGCGTTCGACTTCTGGATGAAGCCGTGGAACCGGCCCGACGAGGAGTACACGAGCGGCGTGCACGTCACCGAGGACGGCGGCGACGCGCCGCGGTGGGCGCACGCGCTGCTCGCCAGCATGCCGGTCTGCGCCCCGCGTCTCGCGGAGTGTCGAACCGGTCGGATCGAGATCGGCCAGGACATCTACACACCGTCCGTGAGCGTCGACTCCGCGCACGCCGCACCAGGATCGCGGCCGAACGCCGGCTGGCTCTACCTGAGCGAGAGCGCACGGCGCCTGCGCGTGGATCGCTCCGACGAGCTGACGATCGCGCTCGGTGTCACGGGGCCGCCGTCGCTCGCGCGGCAGATGCAGCGGCTCGCGCACGACGTGGCGCCGGCATTCAATCGTCCGACGGACTGGTCGAGCCAGATCGGTTTCGAGCCTGGGCTCCTCGTGCGCTATGCACAGGAACGACGGATCGGCGGGAACGGGGACGCGCCGCTCGGGTTCGATCTGCTGCCGCGCGTCGCCGCGACGATCGGAAACGTGCGCACCGACGCCGAGATTGGCTTCCGTGCGCGGGGCGGGTGGCACCTCGCGCACCCATGGCTGCCGTCGGACGGCGCGACATCCGTTGCGCTCACGATCGGCGCGTCGGCGCGAGCAATCGCGCGCGACCTGTTTCTCGATGGCAACACGTTTACGATGAGCCCGCGGGTGGGCCACGAGCCTGTCGTCGGCGAAGGCGAAGCGGGCCTCGAGCTGCGGCGTGGGCGGTTCATGGTCGCGTACCGCGCGGCGACCGACACGCGCGCCTACGCCGCAGGGCCGCGCTGGCATCCGTGGAGCTCGCTCGTCGGAGCGTTCACCTACGCTCGCTGACCGTGATCCGGAGCAGGTGATCGAGCCGGGGAAACTCACGATCGACGTACGCGTTCCCACCCGCGAGCAGCGGCCCCTGCTTTCCCGCGCGCACACCGCCGCCCGCATTCTCTCCATAGCCGCCGTATAGCCGGTCGACCACGTCCATGCCGTCGATCACGCGCCCGATCGGCGCGAAGCCCTGCGCATCGAGGCGGGAATTGTCGACGAGACTGATGAAGAGTTGCGTGGTGCGCGCGTTCGGGCCGGTCATCGCGAATGCGATCGTGCCGCGCACGTTGCGCTGCCGCACCGGATCGTCGGGAATCGTGCGCGCGTACCAGAGGCGCGCGAGCGCGCTGTCGCGCGGAACGCCGAACTGCGCGATGAAGCGCGGCACGATGCGCGTGAAGCGCGAGTCGTTATAGAATCCGGCGCGGGCGAGCAGATAGAAATGGTCCGCGCCGAGCGGAGCCCAGTCGCGGTGAATCTCGAGCGTGAACGGGCCCTTGGTGGTCTCGAGGCGTGCGACGTAGACGGCCGGCGCGTGACCCTGCCAGTACGCGGCAGCGGGGTCGAGTAGCGGCGACCCATCGGTTGGGCGCGCGAGCGGCGCGCGCGATGTGCCCGCTGCATGCGCGCACGCGGACAGCGCGATCGCGACCGAAACGAGAGCGAATCTCATGGCGATAACCTGGCCTGCGCCGTGCCGGCGCGCGAGCGCTTCGCCCCGCCCGACCGGCGCCAGTATATTTCCGGCGCCCGTCCCATCACTCGATGCCGAACGAAAAACACAACACGCACGGTCCGAGCACGTCGCCCCTGGTCGCGGTGATCATGGGCAGCAGCTCCGACCTGAAATACATGCAGCCCGCGATCGACGTGCTCTCGGAACTCGGCGTGCCGCACGAAGCCAAGGTCGTGTCCGCGCACCGCACGCCCGATTGGATGTTCGAGTACGCGTCCGGCGCCGAGTCGCGCGGGATCGAGGTGATCATCGCCGCGGCGGGCGGAGCGGCCCACCTTCCCGGCATGACCGCCGCCAAGACGGTGCTCCCCGTGCTCGGCGTCCCGATTCCGGCAACGATGCTCAACGGGCTCGACTCCCTGCTCTCCATCGTGCAGATGCCCAAGGGAATTCCCGTCGGCACGCTCGCGATCGGCGAGCCCGGCGCGACGAACGCCGCGCTGCTCGCGACGTCCATCGTCTCGTCGTCGCGGCCCGAGCTGCGCGAGCGGCTGCGTGCGTGGCGCCAGCGCCGTACGGATGCCGTGCTCGACGCGACCGACATCACACCCAGCGTCTGATGTCGATCATCGCACCCGGTTCGACGATCGGCATTCTTGGGGGAGGACAACTCGGCCGGATGGCGGCAATGGCGGCGCGGACGATGGGGTACGGCGTACACGTGCTCGACCCGGATGGCGAATGCGCGGCCGGCGCCGTCGCGGATCGCGTGGTCGCCGCGAAGTTCGACGACGCGGACGCGGCCGCCGATCTCGCGCGCAACTGCGATGTGGTCACGCTCGAGATCGAGCAGATCGGCACGAATGCGCTCGAGGCAGCGAGCCGCTACGCGCCCGTCCGTCCCGGCGCATCGGTGCTCGGCGTGGTGCAGGACCGCGAACGTCAGAAGCTGTGGCTCTCGAAGAACGGCTTTCCCATCGGGGACTACCGGCACGTCACGGCGGTCGACGAGCTGCGCGCCGCGGTCGAGGCGTTCGGGCCGACGTTCATGAAGGCCTGTCACGGCGGCTACGACGGACGGAGCCAGGTACGGTTGTCGTCCGCGGCCGACGTGGACGATGCCTGGACGTCGATGGGTGGCCGCCACTCCGTCGCCGAGCGCGCGCTCGATCTCGAGGCGGAGCTGTCGATCATGGTCGCGCGGCGGCCGAGCGGCGACGTGAGCGTCTATCCGCCGGCGCTCAACCATCACGAGCGGCAGATCCTGGCGTGGTCGGTGATCCCCGCCCCGCTCCCCAAGCGCGTCGTGCGCGAGGCGGACGAGATCGGCCGCGGGATCGCCGAGGCGTTCGCGCTCGAGGGCATCCTTGCCGTCGAGCTGTTCCTGCTGAAGGACGGCACGCTGCTCGTGAACGAGCTCGCGCCGCGCCCGCACAATTCGTTTCACGAGACGGAAGTCGCGTGCTCGACGAGCCAGTTCGAGCAGCTCGTGCGCGCGGTGTGCGACCTGCCGCTCGGCGATCCGCGCGCGCTCCGCCCCGGGGCGATCTACAATCTCTTCGGCGACCTCTGGCTCGCCGGCACGCCGCACTTCGAGCTGGCGCTCGCGCACCGCGGCGTGCGGCTGCACCTCTACGGCAAGCGCGGCGCCCGGCCCGGGCGCAAGATGGGGCATCTCTCCGCCACCGGCGACACCGCCGACGACGCACTCCAGCGCGTACGCGCCGCCGCGGCCGCCATCGGAGCCGACCGCTCACTCGTTTCATAATACTACTTTCATGAAGACGCTCCTCGCTGTCGCGCTCCTGGCGGCCGCCGCGTGCACCCGCGCCACGGTGCAGCTGCCGCCGAGCCCCTCGCCCACCGCGCCGGCCGCCGCCGCGACCGCGCCGGGGCGCACCGCCACCGCGGTCATTCGCGATCTGACCGGCGGCTCCGTCGGCACCGCCACCCTCACCGACACGTACTCCGGCGTGTTGATCGATGCGGTCGTCGGGAACATCGGGCTCGGCGCGCACGGCATCCACGTGCACGCCGTGGGCAAGTGCGAGCCGCCGTTCACCTCGGCCGGCGGCCACTTCAATCCGTCCGGCAAGCAGCACGGGTACCTGAATCCGAACGGACCGCACCTCGGCGACCTGCCGAACATCACCACGCCTGCGGCCGGGCAGCTCCACTTCGAGTTTCTGCTCCCGGGCGTGAGTCTCACGGGCACGAACGCGCTGCTCGACGCCGATGGCGCATCGCTCGTGATCCACGGCGGCCGGGACGATCTCAAGAGCGATCCCGCGGGGAATTCCGGAGCGCGGATCGCCTGCGGCGTGATCACGCTGCGCTGAACGATGCACATCGCGGACTTCGCGCTCGAGCGCTACTTCGCGCGCTGGGAGTTCGCGGTCCGTCACGTGTTGTGCGCGTCCGACGTCGAGCCGCTCGCGATGGGGGAACTGCTCGCGATGGCGGATGACGACTCGCGAGCGCGCTGGGAGGCGTTGCGCCTCGCGTACACGGAATCGCTCGGCCTCCCTGCCCTGCGCGAGGCGATCGCGGATCTGTACGACGGCATCGCCGCGGACGACGTGATCACCTTCGCCGGCGCGGAAGAAGGCGTGTTCGTCGGCATGCACGCGGCGCTCGAGCGCGGCGACCACGCGGTGGTCGTGTGGCCGGCGTATCAATCGCTGTACGAAGTCGCGCGCTCGATCGGAGCGGACGTGACGCTCGTCGGTCTCGATCCGCGCGACTGGTCGCTCGACGTCGACGCGATCGCCGCGGCGATGCGCCCCAACACGCGGCTGATCGTCGCGAATTTTCCGCACAGTCCGACGGGCGCCCAGATCACGCCCGAGCAGCTCGCGCGGCTCGTGAGCATCGCCGAGCTGCACGGCGCCCGTCTCTTCTCCGACGAGGTGTACCGATTCCTCGAGCACGACGGACGCCCGCTCCCCGCGGGCGCCGATCTCTCACGTTCGGCGGTGAGCCTCGGCGTGATGTCCAAGTCGTTCGCGCTGCCCGGCCTCCGCATCGGCTGGATCGCCACGCGCGACGCCGCGTTTCGCGCGCGCCTCGCGTCGATCAAGGATTACACGACCATCTGCAACAGCGCACCGAGCGAGATGCTCGCGCTCATGGCGCTGCGCGCCCGAGACGACATTCTCGCGCGCTCACGCGGGATCGTGCGCACGAATCTCGCCCGGCTCGACGCATTCTTCGCGCGGCACGAGGATCGATTCGCGTGGGTACGGCCGAGGGCCGGCACCGTGTGTTTTCCTCGCTATCTGGGCGGCGACGTGGAGGCGTTCTGCGCCGACCTGGTGGCGTCGCGCGGCGTGCTGCTCCTCCCCGGGTCGCAGTTCGGCTACCCCGGTGGCCACTTCCGGCTCGGCTATGGCCGCACCGACATGCCCGCCGCGCTCGACGAGCTGGAGGCGTTTCTCGCGGGCTGAGGCTCGAACCGGGCGGCACTATGCTTGCGCCCCCGTCCCCGCGTGAGTGACTCGAATCGCGAGCTCAAGCTGGGCTCACTGGCGGCGGCGGTGGCCGCCGGGATCGCGCTCGGCAGGGCGCGGACTGGCGAGGGAGGCCGCATCGCGCGGCTCATCGGATTCGCGCTCTTCGGCTACGCGGCGCTGCCGCTGGCCGAGGATGCGCTCAGCGATGCCGGCGCGAGCCGGCGCGCCGTCCGCGTGCACGAGTACGTGGAAGTCGATCGTCCAATCGGCGAGGTCTGGGAATTTCTCAAGGACTTCGCGAACCTGCCGCGGGTCATCGGGTCGATTCGCTCGGTGATCGACTACGAGGACGGCCGCTCGCACTGGGAAGCGTACGCGCCGTCCGGCCGCCTCGAGGCGTGGGACGTCGTCGTGACGAAGTACGTGCCGCGTGCCGTGATCGCCTGGCAGAGCGTGCCCGCGGCGGATGTGGAGATGAGCGGACTCGTGCGATTCACGCCACAAGGCGCCAAGCGAACGCGACTCGACGTGGAGGTCGCGTACGCGCCGAAGCACACCACGCTCAACGATGCGGTGCACGCGCTGCTCGCGCCGAAGCAACGCCGCCAGCTGCGCGAGGACCTGCAGCACCTCCGGTTCTATCTCGAGTCGCTCCCGTCGCCTTCCGCGGTCGCCTGACGGGTGTCGTCGGGGCCGTCCTCGCGATCGCTCGCGCGGCGTCCCCACTTTCGCCGGTCGCCGATCGCCGTGACGGTGTGATCCTGTGGCGAGCCGGCGTGCACGTCGAAGAGACGGAACGGCGGACGATCCGGATACGTCGCCTTGAGCACGGCGTGCGCGACATTGAACACGGGAATCCCGGTCTGTGTCGCGCCCTCGGGAGCGCCTTTGTGGGCATGGCCGTGAAACACCGCCGTCACGTCGAAGCGCGTGAGCGGTTCCTCGAGACGGCTCGAGCCGAGGAACGGGAAGATCTCCGGTGGCTCGCCCTCGACCGTGGCGCGGATCGGTGCGTAGTGCATGAGCACGACGCGGTGGTCCGATTTCAGGCGGGCCAACGCGGACTCGAGCTTGAGCGCTTCCTGCACGGCCTCGTGCACGAAGTCCTTGATGATCTTCTCGCCCCACGGACCGAGCGCGCCTCGCCCGAAGCCGCCGCAGAAGCCGCGCACGCCGGCGAAGCCGATGCCATGATGCTCCCACGCGTCGCCGTCGAGCATGTGCACACCGACGTCGCTCAGCACCTGCGCGATCTCCTTCTCCTGACACGACTCGAAGTCGTGATTCCCGAGCACCGCGACGATGGGGATCTTCACCATCGCCAGGTCCTTGGCGAGTACGCGCGCCTCTTCCACGAGGCCGTAGTCGGTGAGATCGCCGGCCAGGAGCATCACGTCGGCGGTCTCGGCAATTTGGGCGAACAGCGACGCAAGCTGTCCCTGCGCGTTCTTGGAGTAATGGATGTCGGCGAGCGCGGCCAGGCGAACGACGTTCGAAGCCATCGGGATGTCGGGTCGAAGTTCGGATCAGCGTTCTCGAACTCGACATGAGAGAACCGGGCCAGCGCACCGCTCGGATTGCTCTAGCCCCGCTCTTGCACTTGAGCCGCGCTGAGGAACTCAACCGTTCGCCCATGGCCTATCAGTCGACCTTCGATCATCCCGGACGAGATACCAACGCCTTTTACCGGCGGACGCTCCACGTCCTGAGCGACGCGCGCGTGCCGTTTCTCGTCGGCGGATCGCACGCCGTGCTGAACTACACCGGCATCATCCGCGAGACCAAGGACTTCGACCTGTTCGTGCGCAAGGGCGATCTCGACGCCGCGCTGGAAGCGCTGCGCCAGGCGGGCTACCACACGGAAGTGACGTTTCCGCACTGGCTCGCCAAGGCCAAGCACGGCGACGACGTGGTCGACCTCGTGTTCAGCTCCGGCAACGGCGTGTGCGTGGTGGACGACGACTGGTTCCAGTTCGCGATGGAAGCCGACGTGCTCGGCATGCCGGTGAAGATCGCGCCGGTCGAGGAGCTGCTCTGGCAGAAAGCGTTCGTGATGGAGCGCGAGCGCTACGACGGCGCGGACGTCGCGCACATCCTGCGGACGTGCGCCGAGACGCTGGATTGGGAGCGCGTGATGCGGCGATTCGAGCCGCACTGGCAGCTCCTGCTCTCGTACCTGATCCTGTTCTCGTTCATCTATCCGTCGGAGCGGCAGCGCATCCCGGAGCGGATCATGTCGGCGCTGATCGCGCGCCTGCAGCAGGATCTCGCCAATCCGCCGAGCGAGGACCGCGTGTGTCAGGGCACGCTGACCTCGCGGTCACAGTACCTGCTCGACATCGGCCGATACGGCTACGAGGACGCGCGCCTCGTGCCGCGCGGGAACATGACCGCGGAGGATGCGGTGTACTGGACCTGGGCGATCGAGAACATCCACTGAGCGGGGCGGATGTTCCGTCCGGATCGTGCTCCGGCCTACGACGCCGCCGCGGTCGGCACACCGCCGAACCGCCGCTCTCTCGCCTCGAAATCCTCGAGCGCCTTCACGAATTCGTCTTCCGTGAACTCGGGCCACATGCGGCGCGTGAAGTGAAACTCGGCGTAGGCGCACTCCCAGAGCAGGAAATCGGAGAGGCGCTGCTCGCCGCCCGTGCGGATGAGCAGATCGACGTCGCGGATCGGGAACGGATCGTGGTTGGCCTGCGCGAGCAGCGCGGCGAACCGTTCGCGGTTCATCGGCTCGGGGCCCGACAGCGACGCCGCCCGCATGATCGACTCGCGCGCCGAGTAGTCGATGGCGACGCGGAGATGGAGGTTCCGGCCGTGCGCCGTGAGCGCCTCGCCTTCCTGGATCGCGGCGAGGAGCGCGGCCGGGAGCCGGTCGCGCCGGCCGACGATCGTGAGCCGCACGCCGTTCTCGAGGCAGCGCTTGGACTCGACCTGGAGCGAGCGCCGCAGGAGCCGCATCAGCGCGCTGACTTCCGGCGTGGGCCGGCTCCAGTTGTCCGACGAGAATGCGTAGAGCGTCACGGTGCCGACGCCGACGCGCGTCGCCGTCTCGACGATCTTGCGCGCCGTGCGGACACCGGCGCGGTGGCCGGCGGTGCGCGGCAGCCCGCGCGAGTTGGCCCATCGGCCGTTGCCGTCCATGATGATGCCGACGTGCATGCCGCTGTAGGGCGACGGGACCGCGGTGGTTCGTTTCATGGGAGAATGCACGAGATGAACGCGGGCGGAGGCTATCGCTCTCGCGTCGCGCGGATGAGCGCTTCCATGTGATCCAGATACCGCTCGAGCGCGCGGCGCCCCACGGGCGTGATCGCGTACTCGGTGCGCGGCACGCGACCCTCGAAGGACTTGGTGCACGCGATGTACTCGGCTTCCTCGAGCTTGCGCGCGTGCACGCTGAGATTTCCGTCCGTGGTTTGCAGGAGCCGCTTGAGATCGTTGAACGTGAGCGTGTCGTTCACGGCGAGCGCGCTCAGGATGCCGAGGCGCAGGCGCTCGTGGATGAGCCGGTCGAGCGCGAGCGGCCCCTCGTTGGAGGCGCGGCCGCGCACCGGCGCGAGCTTCATGCTCTCCGGCGCGACGTCGTTCGCCGGCTCGGCGCGCCGGCGGCGTTGCGGTTTAGCCACCATGCCTCCGGGCGATCCAGACGCCGGACACGATGTGCAGCCCGCCGAACGCGGCGATCATGAGCGGGGTGGTCCACGCCGCCGGCGCGACGAACGCCGCTGCGCCGCAGAGCATGAAGCCAGCGCCCATCACGGGCACGCTGCGGGTGGAGAAGGTGCCGGCGGTGACGACCGCGGCGCCATAGAGGAGCATCCACATGCCCGGCAGGAACGCGTAGAGCTGGCGCTCGACGAAGACCGCGGTGAGCACCGCGCCGACGAGCATGGGGGGCGAGAAGCTCAATATGAGTTTTCTCATGGGCCCCGTGAGCAGCGGCATGTTGGCGGCGTGCGACTTGATCGCCATCGACGCCACGGAGATGCCCGCCGCGATCCCCGCCTCGGCCAGCCACACGGCCACCCACGCGCCGGGGAGCGTCAAACGGGCCGCCACGAACGCCGCCCCGATCGCGGTCAGGCCGATCACGACCTGGCCCCAGCCGGAGAGCGCGGTGAACGTGCCGGCGCGCTCCATCATCCCGCGGATGAACCGCAGGTTGTCCATGGCGCGGGCGTGGATCTCGGGCGGATCCGACGGCCGGTGCCGGACGGGGCGAAGCGGGGTCACGGGTGCCATGGATGAACCCTAGCCTCAGGACAGAACATTAGCAAGTACTTTGCGACATAAAGCTTTCTTGCGCCCGGGCAGTGCGCGCCCGTCCCGCGCACCGCCCGTGACACCGACCGCTGACGATCCCGCGCGCTACGGCTGCTGCGGCGGATCGCTCGCCGGGAAGCTCTCCTGCGAGGCCTCGTCCACCCGCTCATCTGCCGACATCGTGCCATCGTCCGCACGCATCCCTTCCGACTGCTGCTCGGTCCGCCGCCCGCCCTTCCGTTCCCGGAGCTCGCGCGCCGCCGGATTCACCCCGGACTCCGGGATCATCGGCTGGTCGTGCGGATTCGACTGCAGGTGCTGCTTCTCTTCCTCGGGAATCTGCTCGCCGGTGCTGCGTCCCTCGCGGCGCCACTTGTAATCCGTTGCACCGGCTTCCGACGGGTCGATGTTGTATTGGTCAGGTCGCTTGCCGCCCATGAGTGCCCCTCGTGAAAGACACTCCGAGGATGGTCAGGAACTGTGCCGCGCACGGATCTGCGGTCCGTCGTCCGTGGACTTGGTCTCACCTCGCTCCGACGTTGTACTTCGCCAGTACCGCCTTCACCTTGTCGAGCGGGATCGCCTCGATCGTGTGGCCGTTCGCGGTGGTCGTCGTGGCCTCGAACATCGAGTTGTAGATCGCCTCCTCGGTCGCCTCCACCACGCCCTCGAACAGGCCGGACATCTGCTCGTTGGCCAGCTCCTCGGTCGCGAGCCGCGTGGCGTTGAACGGGCGCCGCACCTTCTCGTTCGTGGAGAACGCGAGTACGTAATCGCCCGATCCGTTCGACGCCGACGACCCGGTGCGCGCCAGGCCCATGATCGCACGCGCCGCGAGCCGCTCGAGATTGCGGTCCGACAATGGCGCGTCGGTCGCCACCACGATCATGCACGAGCCGTCGCCGCGCTCGTCCGGTGATTCCGCCTCGCGCTTGAACGCGTACTGCCCGAGCTCCTTCCCCACCGGCGCACCCAGCACCTGGAAGATGCCGCCGAAGTTCGTCTGCACGAGCACGCCCACCGTCCACCCGCCGAGCGACTGCGGCAGCACGCGCGACGACGTGCCGATTCCGCCCTTCCAGCCGAACGCGATCGTCCCGGTCCCCGCGCCCACACTGCCCTCGGCGACCGGCCCGGTCGTCGCCGACGTGAGCGCCGCACGCACTTCGTCGGCTGTGATCGGCCGCGCGCGAATGTCGTTGAGCGTTCCGTCATTCGTCTCGCCGACGACCGGATTGATCGACCGCACGTTCTGCATGCCGGGCTGTTGCAGCATCCAGTCGACCATGGCATCGGCCGCCTTCCACACGCACAGCGTGCAGGTGAGCAGGATGGGCGTCTCTAGCTCGCCCAGCTCGCGAAGCTGCGTGACGCCGGTGATCTTGCCGAAGCCGTTGCCCACGTGCAGCGCCGCCGGCACGCGATCGAGAAACATGTTCCCGCCGTGCGGCAGGATCGCCGTGACGCCGGTGCGTACCGAATCGCCCGCGATCACCGTGGTCTGGCCCACGCGCACGCCGGCAACGTCGGTGATGGCGTTCAGCTTGCCCGGCGCGAACACGCCGGGTTTGACGCCGAGGTCGCGCGCCCGCGCGCGCTGGGCCAGGATCGGGCTCGACGTCGCGCTCATAGACGCGAGCGCGATGCCGAAACTGAAGAGAAGCCGCATAGATTGGTCATGAGTGAACGTGATTCGCCGTCGCCGCTCGGGGCACGAGCACGTCCGAGCACACCCTAACTAGCTCCGTCCAACGGCCTCGGCAAGCGAGGCACCGCTTCCATCCCCGTGATCGAGATCATCCAGGGCGACATCACCACGCTGCGAGTGGACGCGATCGTCAATGCCGCCAACGGCGCGCTGCGCGGCGGCGGCGGCGTGGACGGCGCGATCCATCGCGCGGCGGGCCCCGAGCTGCTCGAGGAGCTGAAGCGGTACGCCGGCTGCCCGACTGGCGACGCGGTGATCACGCGCGGATATCGGCTGCCGGCCAGGTACGTGATTCACGCCGTGGGGCCGATCTGGTACGGCGGCACGCGCATGGAGGATCAGCTCCTCGCCAAGGCCTACGCCAAGTCGTTCCTCCGCGCGAAGGAAGCCGGCGACATCCGCTCGATCGCCTTTCCCGCGATCTCGACGGGCGCGTATCGCTTTCCCAAGCGGGAAGCGACGATGATCGCGCTCACCGTGATGATCGAGCACGAGAAGCAGTTCGACCGGATCGTCGCCTGCCTGTTCGACGAGGACATGGTGAAGCTCTATCAGGGTACGCTCGACTTCCTCCGCCGCCGGCTGTAGCGCCACCGCTGGCTCGCGCCCCGGCCGCGCGCCTATCTTGAGCGCGTGCCACTCCTTCCGATCTTCGGCCACGAGGCGCTGCGCGAGCGGCTCCGCGATGCGGTGAACCGCAAGACTCTGCCGGCGAGCCTGCTGCTCCAGGGGCCGCGCGGCGTGGGCAAGCAGCAGGTCGCGCTCTGGCTCGCCCGACTGCTCCTCTGCGAGCATCCGGCGCAGGCGCCGTGCGGCGCGTGCAAATCGTGCCGCATGTCGGCGGAGGCGCAGCATCCGGACCTGCACTGGTTCTTCCCCCGTCCTCGCCTCAAGGATTCCGATCCCGGCGTGGATGACGTGCGCGAGGACATGGCCGATGCGATCGCCGAGCGGCTGTCGAACGGCGGCGTGTACGAAGCGCCTGGCGGAGACGCGGGCATCCACGTCGCGACGGTGCGCGCCATTGTCCAAGCCGCGGGGGTCTCTCCGGCGATCGCGTCGCGCAAGGTGTTCGTGATCGGCGATGCGGATCGCATGGTCGCGCAGGAAGGCGCGGAGTACGCCGCGAACGCATTCCTGAAGCTGCTCGAGGAACCGCCGGCGGATACGACGATCGTCCTCACGTCGAGCGAGCCGGGCGCGCTGCTGCCCACGATCCGCTCCCGCGTGGTCTCGGTGCGCGTGGCGCCCATCGCGAGCGACGACGTCGGCGCGTTCCTGGAGAACCCTGTCGTAGCCGATCACCTCGACTTTGGCGGAAAGAAGCTGGACGAGCTGATCGGGCTCGCGGCGGGAGCGCCGGGCCGACTCATCGGGCGCGAGGCCTGGCAGCAGGCGCTGGCGATCGCCGAGCGGCTGCTCGAGGCCGCGGCGGCGCATGACCGGGCGCCGCGACTCCGCGTATCGCTCGGCCAGGGCGCGAGCGGCGCGCGCGGGAAGTTCAGCGATACGCTGGACGCCCTGACCGTGCTGCTGCACCAGCGTTCCCGTTCCGCGGCGCAGCGCGGCAACGAGGCCGCGGCACTCGGCGCGGCCCGGGCGATGGATGCGGTGGAACGCGCCAAGGAGCTGGCGGGCGGCAACGTCAATCCACAGCTCGTGACGGCTTCGCTGCTCCGAACCCTCGCCCCGCTCGTCCGATGACCGGCAAGCTCTCACACGTATCGGATGCCGGCGACGCGCGGATGGTCGACGTCTCGGCGAAGCCGGACACGGAGCGCCGCGCTCGCGCCACCGGCGAGATCCGAATGGCGAAAGCGACGCTGGACGCGATTCTGAACGCCCAGATCAAGAAGGGCGACGTGCTCGGAACCGCCCGACTGGCCGGGATCATGGCGGCCAAGCGCACCGCGGAGTTGATCCCGCTCTGCCATCCCCTGATGCTGACGGACGTGCAGGTCGAGTTGAGTGCAGACGAGAGCCTGCCGGGGATCCGCGCGGCGGCCACGGTTCGCACAACGGGGAAGACGGGCGTGGAGATGGAAGCGCTGACCGCGGTGAGCGTGGCGCTGCTCACCGTTTACGACATGGCGAAGGCCGTCGACCGTGGAATGACGATCTCCGATATATCGTTGGCCGAAAAGTCGGGTGGAGTCCACGGCGATTATTCAAGAGTTGATGGCACGGGCTCTGCCCTTTAACGTGTGAATGGCAGTACGAAGCAGTACTGTAGTTAACTCGTTGCCATCAAAATACTTATGCGCAACCTACGTGGGACGTACGTCCACCGGGGTGACGCGGCGCGAAGACGTCGGAGAATAGCCCGAACCGTCTTCGCCATTGGCGCGATCGCAGCGTACTACTTCGTGATCGCGGGCCGCAAAACCACCCCGGCGAACGCCGAAACCGTGGTCGCCACGAGCGGCATCTCGTTCTTCTCGCTCGGGCACAACACACGGGAACTGCGCAATCAGCTTGCGTCCACCAAGGGCGAGCTGAGTCTCGTCAAGGCGCAGTACGAGCGCGCCTCGAAGACCATTCAGTACTCCACCCAGTACGGGATCCCCGCGGGACTCGCCGGCAAGGTGCTCGACGCGTCGTACCGCGAGGACATCGACCCGGAGCTCGCCTTCCGCCTCGTGCGGCTGGAGAGTGACTTCAACCCGCACGCGATCAGCAAGGCGGGCGCGGTGGGGCTCACGCAGCTCATGCCCAGCACGGCAGTGCAATACCAGAAGGGCGTGACGCGCGATCAGTTGTTCAATCCCGAAACCAATCTGCGGGTCGGCTTCCGCTACCTTCGCAAGCTCCTCGACCTGTACAAGGGCAACGTCCATCTGGCCCTGTTGGCGTACAACCGCGGTGAAGATGCGGTGTCCGCCGATCTCCAGGCCGGCATCAACCCGGGCAACGGCTACGACAAGGACGTGCTCCGGGGATACAAGGGAAAGGGTACCATCGACTAGCCCGCGGCTCCCGGAAGCCAGGGCAGAGTCAACGAGCGCCGTGCTTCACGGCGCTCGTTTTCTTTTTCCCGGACGTTGTCGACTTGCGCGACTTACCCGACTTGCTGGACTTGGCGCTCTTGCCGGATTTCGACGTGGAATTGTGGCGCGGCCGCGACACCGTGTGGGCCTTCTTCGTCGATTTCACCGGCCGGCGTGCGGCGCTCCCCGACACGACCAGCGTCTGCCCCGGGAAGATCAGCGCCCGCTTGAGACCATTGAGCCGCATGAGCGAGCTCACGGTCGTGTGGTACTTCTTGGCGATGCCGCTCAGCGTCTCGCCTGACCGGACGACGTGCGTCGACTTGGCGCTCGAGTAGCGTTCGATCGCCGGATCCGGCACGGCGACCGCCGCCGCGACGACCTCCCGGGTCGGAACGAGCAGGATCTGGCCGGGCACGAGATTGCCGCTCTTCAAGCGCCGGAGCTTGGGGTTGTACATGTCGAGCTGCCGCGCGGTGATGCCGGCGCGGCGGGCGATGGTCGCGACGCTCTCGCCTTTCCTGGACTCCACGCGGTGCAGCCCTTCGCGTTCGCTCGCGGGAAGCGCAGCGAGATTCACCGCGAAGCTGTCCGCCCGGCCCGCCGGAATCCGCACGAGCACCGAATCGCGCGGCGGCGTCACGCCGCGGAGGATCTGCGGATCCAGCTCGTGCAGCGCCGCCACCGTCGTGTCGGCGGCTCGCGCGATCGCGGCGAGCGGGGTCCCCGGACCGACCCGGACCGAGTCGTAGGTGAACGGCGGCTGCGGATCGACCTTGAGGCCGTAGCGTTCCGGCTCCTTTCCGATGAGCGCGGCCGCAATCAGTTGAGGCACGTACTCGCGGGTCTCGGGGCGCAGATAGTTCTTCTCGGCGAGGGCGAAAAACAGGTCGTCGCCGGTGGTGCCATCGAGGTCGTCCGCGTACTTGGTGAGGCCGCGCGCGATGCGCCCCGGGCCGCCGTCGTACGCCGCTGCCGCCAGGTACAGCGAGCCGAACTGCTCCTGCATTCCCTTGAGCAGACGGACCGCGGCTCCGGTCGACCTCACCGGATCGCGCCGTTCGTCGATCCACCAGTCCACGCGGAGGCCCATGTCCCGCGCCGTCGACGACATGAACTGCCACATTCCCACCGCTGCCGCGTGCGAGTAGGCGTTCGGGTCGAAGCCGCTCTCGATCAGCGCGAGATAGTACATGTCCTCCGGCAGGCCGCCGGCCCGCATGCGGGCGCGGATCATCGGCTCGTACCGCGTGCCCCGCTCGAGCTGGGACTCGATCGTCTCTCTGGCGCTCGTCGAGAAGACCTGGACGTAGTGCGCGACGCGGGAGCGGGACTCGTACGAGTGCACGTCGATGTCCCACGACGGACCGGCGGCGGAGTCGTCGGCCGCGCCGGTGGCCGCGGTGGCGCTGTCGCCGAACAGGTCGACCGCGCGGCGGGCGATCTCGTCGGCCGTGACGCCGATCGAGTCCATGCGAGGTGCGGCAGGAAGCGAGTCCGCGGGTTTTCCGGCCGGCGATGCGGTAGCTCCGGCCGGCGCGCCCTGCGGCACCACCTCGGGCGGAGCGGCCGCCGCGGCGCTGGTGGGAATGGGTGCCGGCGCCTGAGTCACGACGAGCGGCCGCGCATGTGCGCAGCCCGCCACGGTCAGCGCGAGGGAAAGTGCTGGAAGTCCGTGCTTCGTGAGCGCCATCGAGTCTCCATAAACGACAATCGCCGCCCCCACGGCGGGCGGCGACCAGTACCACGCTTCACTGCCCCAACTTAACCGATCCCGGCGAGCGCCAAAGCCCCGCCGTTTGGACGCTATCGCGTGCTATCGCATCGCGATGTGGTTCCCGAGCACGCGATTGGTCGCGTTGAGCACCGCCATCGCCGCGCCTCGCCGAGTGTCCGTCTCGGCCAGGTAGCAGCCGACTAAGCGCGTGAGCCCGGAGTCCTCGCGCAACGAGACCGATACGATCAGCAGATTCGCGTCGAACGCGCGGACGTGCTTCACGCCGAGGAGCTCGAAGTGCATGGCGTCCTTGGTGAAATCCTCGAGCGCCCGCAGCGCCGCCTCGGCGGCCACCCGGAAATCGCCCAGAGGGCTGGACTGCCCGATCGCGCGGCCGACGTACAGCGCGTTATCCCACTCCAGGGAAACCTCCGCCGAGCACTGTCCCGACGGGCTTCGGGTGAAGCTGAAGTCCGCGAAACGGAGCCGTTCGCGGCGAGGATTGAGTGGGATCACGGCGGTATCGCCGGACGGACGCTGCTGTTTCAACGAGAGCGACATGGTGAGCCTCGAGCCCAGGCCAGTACCAGGAGCCGCATCGCCCCGCCGATAAACGAGTGGATTATGATGAAGGCAACACGAAAGTGCTTGTAACGCGGATCACCCATTTCCATAATTCGGCGCATGACGTCCCTAATTCTGGGCTGGGCCACCGTCGTGGCCATGCTGAGCAGGGCGCAGCCGCCGCTCCGGACCATCGCAGACCCCCGGTTGGACTCCCTTCAGGCGAGGATCGAACAGCGGATCGCCCGCGTTCCCGGCGCGGTGGTCGGAGTGGCCTTTCATGACCTGGCGAGCGGCGACACGCTCTTTCTGAACGCCGACGACAGCTTTCACGCGGCGAGCACGATGAAGGTGCCCGTGATGATCGAGCTGTTCGGGCGCATCGACGCCGGCGGCCTGGCGCTCGACCAGGGCATTCTGCTGGTCAACCGCTTCGCCTCGATCGTCGACGGCTCGCCGTACGCCCTGGATCCCGGCGACGACTCGGACAGCGCGGCGTACGCGCGGATCGGATCGCGCGTGCCGGTTCGCGAACTGATCGACCATATGATCACACGGTCGAGCAACCTCGCGACGAACGCGCTGATCGAGCTCGTGGGGGCGGACAAGGCGAACGCGACGGCACACGCCCTGGGCGCCCGCAACATCCGCGTGCTGCGCGGCGTGGAGGACATCAAGGCGTTCGACGCGGGACTCAACAACACCACGACGGCGCGCGACCTCGAGGTGCTGCTCGAGGCGATCGAGACCGGACGCGCCGCGTCCCGCACGAGCTGCAACGCGATGCGCGACATCCTGCTCCGCCAGGAATTCAACGAGGAGATTCCCGCCGGCCTGCCTCCCGGCACGCGAGTCGCGCACAAGACGGGCTTCATCACCGGCGTGCTCCACGACGCCGCGATCGTGTACCCCAACGGACGGAAGCCCTACGTGCTCGTCGTACTCACTCGTGACATCAAGGATCAGCGCGTCGCGCGGCAACTGATCGCCGACGTCTCGCGGCTGGTCTATGACTCCGCGGTCCAGCCCGGGCCGCGCGCCCAATGATCATCGCCGTCGGGACGGACCACGCCGGCTTCGCCCTCAAGGAGACCGTCGTCGCGACGATCGCGGCAGCCGGCCACGAGGTGCTCGACTGTGGCGCGTACACGGTCACGCCGGGCGACGACTACCCCGATTTCGCCGCGGCGGTGGCGCGCGCGATTCTCGACGGGCGCGCCGATCGCGGCGTGCTGCTCTGCGGCAGCGGCGTCGGCGCGTCGGTCGCGGCGAACAAGTTCGACGGCATTCGCTCCGGTCTCTGCCACGACACGTTCTCGGCGCGTCAGGGTGTGGAGGACGACGCGATGAACGTGCTCGCGCTGGGCGCGCGCGTGCTCGGGCCCGCGCTCGCGACGGAGCTGGTCAACGCCTTTCTCGGCGCGGAGTTCTCGGGTGCCGAGCGGCATCGGCGCCGGCTCGAGAAGATCCAGCACTTCGAGCACGAGCACGAACCGTCGCGCGCGCGGAACAGTGGCTGATCGCGCGGCCGATCTCCTGAGCGAGCTGCACGCGCTCTCGACCCGCGGCCTCGGCGACGCGCTCGGGAACGCTCGTCGAGTTGAGCGCCACGCGCGTGGTCGCGACGATGCCGGTGGACGAGCGCACGCGGCAGCCGTTCGGCATTCTCCACGGCGGTGCGTCGGTCGCGCTCGCGGAAACGGTCGCGTCGCTCGGCGCGGCGGCGTCCATCGATCGCGAGCGATTCGTGGCGATGGGCCTCGAGATCAACGCGAATCACCTGCGCGCGAAGTCGGACGGCACGATCACCGCGACGGCCACGCCGATTCATCAGGGTCGCACGACGCAGGTGTGGGACATTCGCATCGTCGACGAGTCGGGGCGGCCGGTGTGCATCTCGCGGTGCACGATGGCCGTGCGTCCCAAAGCGCCGATCGACTGAAGACCTCGGGCACCCAGCTTGCACGCGGCGACGCACTCAACGTCAGCCCGGAGGCTGCCATGACGCGATCGTCGATTGGAGTACTCACGTTCTCAGCCATGTCGTTGCTCGCGCTCGGTGCGTGCCGCAACGGACCGAACAACGCGGACGACACGAACGGGATCACCGGCTCGAGCGCCGCTGGTCAGATGGCGCCGGCACCCGGCGCGGCAGCCGCGGCGCCGGGCACGATGCCGGGCGGCACCGGGACGATGCCGGACACCACGGGCGCGGCCGGGAGCACGACCGGCGGGGCGGTCATTCCGCCGGGTGGCGCGGTGGACAGCACGACCATGGATACCACAAACAAGGGCGCTTCGACCAAGAGATCGAAGAAGAGCTCCAAGAAGAAGGGCGCCTGATACGACCTCGACCGCGCGTCGCGCCCGGTGCGCGACGCGCGTGTCCGGCTCACCCGCGCAGCACGCTCGACCGCTCCCACCGCTCGACGGGCGCGTCGCGATGACAGACGACGTTCTCGCCGAGCACGTAGCTCTGGGTCGCCAACGTCTGCTCGCGCAGGCGGATCGCCTGGCGCGAGAGCTTCGGCGCAACGACCAGCGTCGCCTCCGCCAACCGGAGCTGCTCGGCGAGCGACAGCTTGCCCTCGCCGCGCATGGCGCGATCGGCGCGCGTCGGGAGCACGCCCGCCGCGTTCGTCACCGTGTCGCGGATGGCGCGCGACTCGCGCTCGAGCTCCTTCAGCAAACGGCCGGCGGTCGATAGTTGCGACATCACATTGCTCCTCGGTGAGACCGCCACGGGTGTGCCGCAAGTCACGTTCCGTCTGTCGGCACGCGTCCGATGGCGCGCGGCGTGCGGGCCACCTAGTCTCTCACGAGGAACCCCACTGATGAGCGACGTCGAGTTCGTATTCGATCCTGCGCTGTCGAGCGCGGTCCGCTCGGACGAGCCCGCGAGCGATGCTCGCGATGCTCGACTTCGCGCGATGCACCGGTACTGGCAGGCGGCCAACTACCTCACGGTCGGGCAGATCTTTCTGCAGGCGAATCCCCTGCTCCGCGAGCCGCTGCGCCCGGAGCACATCAAGCCGCGCTTGCTCGGACACTGGGGCACCTCGCCGGGGCTCAGTCTCCTCTACGTGCATCTGAATCGACTGATCGTCGAGCGAGGCGCGGACATCCTGTACCTGGCGGGCCCCGGCCACGGCGGCCCGGCGCTGGTGGCGAACGTGTACCTCGAGGGGACGTACAGCGAGATCTACCCCGAGATCTCGCGCGACGCCCCGGGCATGGAGCGCCTCTTTCGACAATTCTCAACGCCGGGCGGCATTCCGAGCCACGTGAGCGTGCCGACGCCGGGCTCGATTCACGAAGGCGGCGAGCTGGGATACGTGCTCGCGCACGCGACCGGCGCCGCGTTCGACAATCCCGAGCTGATCGCGGTGGCGGTGGTCGGCGATGGCGAGGCGGAGACCGGCCCGCTCGCCGGCTCGTGGAAGCTTACCAGTTTTCTCAATCCGGCGCGCGACGGCGCGGTGCTGCCCGTGCTCCATCTCAACGGGTACAAGATCAGCGCGCCCACGGTGCTCGGCCGAACGCACGACGGCGCCTTGCGGCAGATGTTCGAGGGCCACGGATACGCGCCGCTGTTCGTCGAGGGCGACGACCCGATGGACGTCCATCGCCAGCTCGCGCTCGCGCTCGACACCGCATACGACGGCATCCGCGCCATCCAGCGGGAGGCGCGGGCGCGCGGCGCCGCCGCGCTCAGCGATCGGCCGCGCTGGCCGATGCTCGTGCTCCGCACGCCCAAGGGCTGGACGGGCCCCGCCGTGGTGCACGGCGAGCCGGTGGAAGGCACGTTTCGCTCGCACCAGGTGCCGCTCACGAAACCGAAGACCGACCCCGACGAGCTGCGCATGCTCGAGGCGTGGATGCGGAGCTACGAGCCGGATGCGCTGTTCGACGAGCGCGGCACGCTGGCGCCGGAACTCCAGGCGCTCGCGCCGCGCGGCGACAAGCGCATGAGCGCATCGCCACACGCGAACGGCGGCCGCGTGCTCCAGCCGCTCGACCTGCCCGACTTCCGCTCGTACGCGCTCGAGGTGCCGTCGCCCGCGACGAGGCACGCCGAATCGACGCGGCAGCTCGGACAGATGGTGCGCGACATCTTCGTGCGGAACCGCGATGCGGCGAACTTCCGGATGTTCTGCCCGGACGAAACCAACTCCAACCGGCTCTCCGCCGTGTTCGAGGTCGAGAACCGCTGCTTCGTGGGACCGCGGCTCGCAGTGGACGATCACCTCGCAGCGGACGGACGCGTGATGGAGGTGCTGAGCGAGCACTTGTGCGAAGGATGGCTCGAGGGGTACCTGCTCACGGGCCGCCACGGGCTCTACGTCACGTACGAGGCGTTCGCGATGGTCTCCGCCTCGATGACCGTGCAGCACACGAAATGGCTGCAGGAGGCGCTCGCGCTCCAATGGCGCGAGCCGATCGCGTCGCTCAACATCCTCCTCACCTCCACCTGCTGGCGCAACGATCACAACGGCTTCAGCCATCAGGGGCCGGGACTGATCGACGTGATGCTCTCCAAGCGCGGCACGGTCGCGCGCATCTATCTGCCGCCCGACGCCAACTCGCTGCTCACGGTGGCGGATCACTGCTTCCGCTCGCGCAACTACGTCAATCTCATCGTCATCGACAAACAGCCGCAGCTCCAGTGGATGTCGATGGACGATGCCATCGAGCACGCGCGCGTCGGCGCGTCGATCTGGGAGTGGGCGAGCACACCGGGCCTCGGCGGAGACGATCCCGACGTGATCCTGGCCTGCGCGGGCGACACGCCGACCCTCGAGACGATCGCCGCGGCCTGGTGGCTGCGGCGCCTCGCCCCCGATCTTCGCGTGCGCGTCGTGAACGTGATCGATCTGATGACGCTCTTTCACCCCGACGTGCACCCGCACGGCGTCTCGCGCGAGCGGTTCGCCGATCTGTTCACGCGCGACAAGCCCGTGGTCTTCGCGTTTCACGGCTATCAGAACGCGGTGCATGAGATCGTGCACGGCCGCCCGGATCCGGCGCGCTTTCACGTGCGCGGTTTCCGCGAGCAGGGCACCACGACGACGCCGTTCGACATGGTGGTGCTCAACGGCATCAGCCGGTTCCAGCTCGCCGCGCTCGCGCTCCGCTACGCACGCCCCGACGACCCGCGCACGCGGGAGCTGATCGCCGAATGTGAGCGGCAGGTCCGCGACGCCGTGCACTACACGCGCACGCACCTCGAGGATCCGCCGGCGATCCGCGACTGGACGTGGAGCGATTGACGGCGCGCCGAGTGCTCGGCGGCGGCTAGCGCGAACGGAATGCGTCGACGAGCCGCGCCATTTCCAGGTCGCGCGGCTCGCCGGATTGCGCGAGCCCGTCGACGACGCCCTGCATGTCGGCGTCCGATCGGTTCTGGCTCACCTTCCACTTGCCCTCGAGCGTCTCGATGCCGATGTCGAAGCCGACGATCGCGCGCATCGTGTTCGCGATGAACGGCTCGGGCGCGTCGTCGACGCGCCACGGGTGCACGCGCGGCGACTCCTGCTGATCGGTGAGCGCCTCGAGGTGCGCGCGAAGCTCGCCGTCGCTCATGCGCCGGACGGTGCCCGTCGCGTGCACGGCGACGTAGTTCCAGGTCGGCACCACCTTGCCGTGCTCGCGCTTCGTGGCGTACCACGACGGCGTGATGTACGCCTCGGGCCCGCTGAAGATGACGAGGCACGGGCTGCCGTCGGCGAGCGCCGCGTGCGGATTCGCCCGGGCCACGTGCGCGCGCAGCGTGCCGTGTGCTCCGTGCGCGCGATCGAGCACGAACGGGATGTGACTCGCCTCCAGGCCGCGGCTCGTCGCCCCGACGAGGATCCCGAACGGATGCTCGGCGATGAAGTCGAGCATCACGTCGACTCGCGGCTCGGCGTAGACGGCGGGGACGTACATCGGCGGGCGCTCCGGTGGAGTGACGGGCGGGCTGGGACAGCAAAGTATACTGCGGCATGCCAACCTGCTCATTCGTCACGGTGGACGTGTTCACGGACCGCCGGTTCGGCGGCAACCAGCTCGCGGTGTTTCCCGACGCGCGCGGGCTCTCCGACGCCGCGATGCAGTCGCTCGCCAACGAATTCAACCTGAGCGAGACGACGTTCGTGCTGCCGCCCGCCGATCCGTCGCACACCGCGCGCGTGCGGATCTTCAACCGGACGACCGAGATGCCGTTCGCCGGCCACCCGAACGTGGGCACCGCGTACGTGCTGGCGCGCGAGGGAATCGTGCGCGGCGACGTGCTCGCGTTCGAGGAGATCGCCGGGCTCGTGGAGGTCCGCATCGAGCGGGACACGGACGGCGCGGTCGTGGGCGCCACCATCGACGCGCCGCAGCCGTTGACGACGCGCGAGCACATTCCGGCGGAGGTCGTGGCGGCCTGCGCCGGACTCGAGCCGGGCGACGTGCTGCGCGATGCGCATCCGCCGCTGTGGGCGTCGGTCGGCAATCCGTACGTGATCGCCGAGGTGACGGGCGCGGCGCTCACGCGCGCGGCGCCGCAGGTGGCGGCGTTCCGCTCGGCGATCGCGGAACGACCCACGTACGCGGGGCGGTTCTCGCTCTACCTGTACGCGCGCGACGGCGAGCGCCTGCGCGCCCGGATGTTCGCGCCGCTCGCGGGCACGTTCGAGGATCCGGCCACGGGAAGCGCCGCGACCCCGCTCGCCGCGCTGCGCCTCTCGCTGACAGGCAACCAAACGGTTGCATATGAGATTACTCAAGGCGTGGAGATGGGCCGCCCGAGCCTGCTCCGCGCCCGGGCGTGGCGCGACGGCACGGCGATCCGCGCGAGCGTCGGCGGCACGTGCGTGCCCGTCTTGCGCGGCGTCGCCGAGGTCTGACGGGCGCGGCGCACCGCCCCGGTACGATTGGTGCGCGCCGCGGCAGCGTGAACGAATCGTCGAACGCGCAGGACCCGCACGGCCTCTGGTCGCCGATCACCGCAGCCGTCGTGACAGCGGTGCCGGCACTCGCCGCGCTGGCGTCGGGCCAGGTGCTGCTCTTCCCGAGTCTCGGGCCGAGCGCGGTGATGCAAGCGCACTCGCCGAATCATGAATCGTCGCGCTTCTATAACGTGGTCGTGTCGCACGTCGTCGGCCTCGCCGCGGCCGATCTCTGCGTGTTTGCGTTCGGGGTCGCGCACACGCCGTCGGTGTTTCAGGCGCACGCCGTGTCGGGCGGGCGCGCCGCGGCCGCCGTCCTGGCGATCCTCATCGGAACGGCGGTCGAGCTCGCGCTCCATGCGTCGCATCCGCCGGCCGCGTCGACGACGCTGCTCGCGGCGCTCGGGTCCTTCAGGCCGACCGTTCACGACACGGTGCTCGTCGTCGGCGGCGTGCTCATCGTCGCGACGGCAGGAGAGATTGCGCGCCGAGTGAGGCTAGGCGCGCGTGAGCACCGAGCCGCGCGCGCGGCGGACGGCTCGGCTCGGTCGGTGTAGCCGCCCCCCCCGTGGCGTGTTTCTCGACGATCCCGAGCCCGGGCGGAACGGGTTCTGCATTGGCGCCCGACGACCTGATCGCGCACCGGCCCCTGGCCGCTGCGCCGCTATTGCGTTCGCTCGACGCCCGGAGATCACATGCTCCGCTCTCCACTGCCGCTGGTTACGACGGTGCTTCTCGCCTGTGCGACAGGCGCGGCGGCGTGCGCGCGGACCGAGGGCGCGGAGCCTCCGCACTCATATGAGAATGCTGATGCCGCGCTGCGGCACGCGATGGCCGATCCGGCGAGCTGGCCATCGTACGGGCGCGATTACACGAACCAGCGCTACTCGCCCCTGACGGAGATCAACGCCGGCAACGTCGCCACGCTGCGCCTCGCCTGGCACTATCGCACAGGGATCCCCTACTCGTTCGAGACGAGTCCGCTGGTCGTCGGGCGCTCGCTGTATCTCACGACGCCGGAGAACCACGTCGTCAAGCTCGACGCCGTCACCGGCGCGAAGCGCTGGGAGTACGTCCATCGGCTCGCCGCGACGACGATGTGCTGCGGCACGGTGAATCGCGGCGCCGCGTACTACGACGGCAAGATCTACATGGGCACGGAGGACGCGCAGCTCGTGGCGCTCGACACCGCCGACGGCCACGAGATCTGGCACGTGCAGGTCGGCGACAACACGGAAGCGTACGCCATCTCGCACGCGCCGGTGGCGGTCGACGGCAAGGTGATCGTGGGCCTGAGCGGCGCCGAGTACGGGATTCGCGGCGCCGTCACGGCGTACGACGCCGCCACGGGCAAGCTCGTCTGGCGCTGGCACACGATCCCCGCGCCGAACGAAGCGCCCAACGGCTGGTGGGGCACGTGGGCGACGACGGATCCGTTCGGGACGCCGGTGAACCGCGACATCGCGCAGGAGAAACGCGACAGCGCGCGCTACGCCGATGCGTGGGAGCACGGCGGCGGCTCGATGTGGCAGGCGCCGGCCGTCGACACCACGCTCGGGCTCCTCGTGTTCGGCGTCGACAACCCGTCGCCGGACATGGACGGGACCGTGCGGCCGGGGGACAACCTCTATACGGACTGCATCGTCGCGCTCGATTATAGAACTGGAAAGCTGCAGTGGTACCTGCAGGAGGTCCCGCACGACTCGTGGGACTACGATCCGATCAGCCCCGTGGTGCTCGCCGACGTGCGCGACGCGAGCGGCACCATCGTGCCGGCCGCGATCGAGGCGGGCAAGACGGGATGGGTGTACGTGCTCGACCGGCGCACCGGGCACCCCATCCGCCGGAGCGACGCGTTCGTCATGCAGCAGAACATGTTCACCCGCGCGACGCGCGAAGGCGTGCGCGCGATGCCGGGGGGCAACGGCGGCTCCGAGTGGTCGCCGGCCGCATACAGTCCGCAGACGGGATATCTCTACGTGCTCGGGCTCAACGAGCACGACATCTTCAAGCTGCGGCCGCAGAAGTTCTCGACGCCGGCGAGTCGACTGAACGGCGCGTGGTACAGCGTGGCGCCCGACACGAAAGACGACGGCACGTTCACGGCGATCGATCTCGCCACGGGCAAGATCGCCTGGCAGGACACGACGAACGATCCGATGGTCGGCGGTGCGCTCGCGACCGCGGGGGGCCTCGTGTTCACCGGCACCAAGGACCGGCGCTTCGTCGCGTTCGACGCGCGCACGGGGAAGCCGCTCTTCCAGTACGGCGCCAGTGCCGGCGTCAACGCGCCGCCCGTGAGCTACGCGGTGGACGGACATCAGTACATCGCCGTCGCGGCGGGCGGAAACTTCCAGATCAACGCACCGCGCGGCGACGAGTTTCTGGTCTTCGCGCTGCCTGGGGTCGCGGGCAACTCGGCCGCCGTGCCGACGAGCCCCGGCTCGCGCAACGTCTCCGTCGCGGGGCGCCGATGACGCCGCGCCTCTTCGCGATCGTATTGGTTGCGACAACGGGCGCGCTCGCCGCGTGCCGCGCCGCGCCCGAACGGCGCAACGTGCAGCAGCTCACGCTCGCCAACGACAATCCCGATTCGTGGGTCGCGCCCAATCAGGACCGGCGCTCGGATGCCGGCCGGCTGAAGAAGGCGGTGCACGTGATGGACCTCGACGAGGAAGCGAATCACGATTCGCTCCCGCCTCTCCCGTTCGGCATGACGATGGACATGATCCGCGACGGCGACGCGCTCTATCACGGCAAGGGCCGCTGCCTCGATTGCCACGGCGCCGAGGGCGAGGGCCTGCCCGCGCGCGGCAAGACGCTGACGACGAACATCCACTTCGTGCCGGAGGGCGACTGGAAGGCGCTCGACTCGCTCATTCTCGTCGGCATCGACGACGCGGTGACGCGGACGCACGTGGCGATGCCGCCCCGCGGGAAGAACGGCGATCTCACGGCGTACGAGACCAAGGAGATCGCCGCGTACATCTGGGCGATCAGCCAGGTGAAGGGCGAGCCATGGGAAGGCGGCCATGCGATGCATGCGCCGCACGACTGGCGCGCGTCGGCGATGTCGGCGATCCCATGATGACCCTGGGGCTGTGCCCGCAGGTGCGGGCCGTGTACACGCAGAATCCGTCGATCTTCGTCACCGCCTCGCCGGACGCGTCCCGCATCGCGGTGCTCGGGTGGGTGATGACGATCATCGCGGCGGCGGTCTTCGTGCTCGTGGTCGGCCTCATCGTCGCGGGAATCGCTCGGCGGTGGCGTTCGCCCCTGCCCGACGGCGTGCCGCTCCCGGTGAGCGAGAACGGCTGGCTCCTGGGCGGCGGCCTGGTGATGCCGATCATCATCCTCGGCGGCGTGTTCATCGCCTCACTCGCCGTGATGGGCGCGACCAAGAGCAATCGCAAGCCGTACGTCGACATTCGCGTGATCGGGCACCAGTGGTGGTGGGAGGTGCGATATCCCGATCAGGGCGTTGTCACCGCGAACGAGATCCACGTGCCGGTGGGGCTCCCGGTGCGCATCAACGTCTCGACGGCGGACGTGATCCACAGCTTCTGGGTGCCGAACATCAACGGCAAGGTCGATCTCATCACCGGGCACCTGAACGACATCTGGTTCCAGGCGAGCAAGGCGGGCGTGTAT
Organism: Gemmatimonadaceae bacterium; assembly: GCA_035547615.1. Lineage (GTDB taxonomy): Bacteria > Gemmatimonadota > Gemmatimonadetes > Gemmatimonadales > Gemmatimonadaceae > JAQBQB01. The sequence continues at coordinate 35,173 of DASZUN010000176.1, forward strand.
CGCGGCGAGTGCGCGGAATACTGCGGCAAGCAGCACGCGCACATGGATTTCAGCGTGGTGGCGCAGTCCAAGGGCGAATTCGACGCGTGGATGGCGCACGAGCGCGCGCCGGCGGCGAGCCCCGGCGATTCGATCACGGCCACGGGCCAGCAGCTCTTTCTGAATCACGCTTGCGTGTACTGCCACACCGTGCGCGGCACGCCGGCGACCGGACAGGTGGCGCCCGATCTCACCCACGTGGGCTCGCGGCTCACGCTCGCCGGCGGCGCGATCCCGAACAGCCCCGGCTACCTCGGCGGCTGGATCCTGAACCCGGATCGCATCAAGCCGGGCACGACGATGCCGCCCGTCCCGATGGACGGCGCCAGCCTGAACGCGATCGTCGCCTATCTGGAAAGTCTCAAGTGATCGAGGAGGCCCGTGGCCACGACCGTTGAACGTCTCGAGCTCGCGACGATTCACGAGAAGCTCGAGGAACACTGGACCCCCAAGGGCAATCCCGTGTTCTCGTGGTTCGCGACGGTGGACCACAAGAAGATCGGCAAGCGCTACCTCGCGACCGCCTACGCGTTCCTGATCATCGGCGGGCTCGAGGCGCTGCTCATGCGCGTGCAGCTCATCCGGCCGGAGAACACGTTTCTCACGCCGGAGCAGTACAACGAGATCTTCACGATGCACGGCACCACCATGATCTGGTGGTACGCCGCTCCGATCCTCTCGGGGTTCAGCAACTACCTCGTTCCGCTGATGATCGGCGCGCGCGACATGGCGTTCCCGCGCCTCAACGCGTTCAGCTACTGGGCGTTCCTGCTCTCGGGCCTCGTGCTGTACGTGAGCCTTCCACTCGCCTCCATGCCGAACGGCGGCTGGTTCGCCTATACGCCGCTCACGGGCCCGCAGTACAGCCCGAACATCAACATGGAGTTCTACGCGTTCGCGCTGCTCTTCCTCACCGTGTCCACGACGGCGGGCGCGATCAACTTCATCGTCACGATCTTCAAGCTCCGGTGCCCAGGCATGTCGGTGAGCCGCATGCCGCTCTTCATGTGGAGCACGCTCACCAACTCGGTCTCGGTCATCTTCGCGCTCCCGTCGCTCACCGCCGCGCTCATCTTCCTCGAGCTCGAGCGGCAGTACGGCTTCCACTTCTTCACGCCCACGCGCGGCGGCGATCCCCTGCTCTGGCAGCACCTGTTCTGGGTGTTCGGGCATCCGTGGGTGTACATCGTCATCCTCCCGGCGACCGGCATGACCTCGATGATCCTGCCGAGCTTCTGCCGCCGGCCGATCGTGGGCCACACGTACGTCGCGCTCGCCACCGTGAGCACGGGGATCATCGGCTTCGGCGTGTGGGTGCATCACATGTTCGCCACGGGCCTGCCGGATCTCTCGACGACGTTCTTCAGCGCGGCGAGTCAGGCCGTGGTGCTGCCGAGCGCGATCCAGATCTTCGCCTGGCTGGCGACGATCTGGGCGGCGCGGCGCCACGTGTTCTCGACGGCGATGCTGTTCGCGCTCGGGTTCATCGTGCTCTTCGTGATCGGCGGCGTGAGCGGCGTGATGACCGGCTCGGTGCCGTTCGACTGGCAGGTGACGGACACGTACTTCGTCGTTGCGCACCTGCACTACGTGCTCATCGGGATCAACCTGTTCCCGGTGATGGCCGCCTTCTACTACTGGCTGCCGAAGATGACCGGGCGAATGCTGAACGAGACGCTCGGCAAGTGGAACTTCTGGCTGATGTTCATCGGATTCGGCGCGGGCTTCTTCCCGATGCACAATCTCGGGCTCGCCGGGATGCCGCGCCGCATCTACACCTATCAGAGCGGCATGGGCTGGACGACGGACAACGTGATCGTGTCGGTCGGCGCGTTCGTGTTCGCGTTCGGCGTGCTGCTCTTCCTGATCAACCTCGCCTGGTGTGTGTGGCTGCGCCGCGGACGCATCGCGGGCGCGAATCCCTGGGGCGCGGCGTCGCTCGAGTGGGCGACGAGCTCGCCGCCGCCGGAGTACAACCACGACGTGATCCCCACGGTGACGAGCCGAGAGCCGCTGTGGGACACGCACGACGAGATCATCGACGACCCGGAGCCGGAGCTCGCGCCGCCGGACTCGTCGCGCGCCGAAGGCACGATCGTCACGTCGCTCCAGGATCGGCATGTCGAAGAGGAGCATCCGCACCTCACCGTCCCGGCGTTCCGCGCGCTGATCGACGGCAAGGAGGCGCTCGAGTCCACGCTGCTCGATGGCGCGCCGCAAGCCGCGCTCACGATGCCACACGAGACGCTCTGGCCGCTCGTGACGAATCTCTGTCTCACCGGCCTGTTCCTCGCGCTGATCTTCAAGCTCGTGGTGCTGGCCGCGGCGTTCGGCGTGCTGGTGCTCATCTGCGCCGCCGCCTGGCTCTGGCCCACCGAGGAGACCTTCCCCGCATGACGACGCCGGATCTCTACGCGTACGCGCCGCCGCCGGGCGGCCTGCCGGTCAAGCTCTCGGGGCGCCGCTCGCCGGGCTGGTGGGGCATGCTCTGGTTCTGCGCCACCGAGGCGATGCTCTTCGCCTGCTTCATCGCCAGCTACTTCTATCTCCGCGGCAACTTCGAGGCGTTCGGCGCCGAAGGCGGCAAGTATCCGCCGATCATCCTCACGCTCCCGATGACGGTGATCCTGCTCGCGAGCAGCGTGAGCAACTGGTGGGGCGAGCGCGGCATCAAGCAGGGCAACCAGCTCCAGCTCCGGATCGGGCTCGCCGTCACGTTCCTGCTCGGGCTCACGTTCCTCATCATGCAGGGATTCGAATACCACGACAAGCCATTCGGTCCGACGGTCAGCGCGTACGACTCGGTCTTCTACACGACGACGGCGTTCCATGGTGCGCACGTGGCCATCGGACTGCTGATGAACCTCTACGTGCAGTTCCGCGCCTGGCTCGGGCATTTCACCGCCGAGCGGCACCTCGCGGTGGAGAACGCGGGGCTGTACTGGCACTTCGTCGACGTGGTCTGGCTGTTCATCTTCTCGTCGCTCTACATCTCGCCGCGGCTCTGGTGATCGCATGACCCACGCGACGACATTAGAGAACGCACATCGCGGCGAGCCGCCCCGCGGCGTCGGCGTGACGAGCAACCGCTGGCTCTGGTTCGCGGCGTTCGGCGGCGCGGCGGCGTGGAGCGTCGACGAGCTGGTCGCGTTCGCCTGGCACGAAGACTACTGCGCCAGCCGCAACTTCCGCGGATTCGAGACGCTGTCGACGGCGGGCTCGCGCTGGCTGATGATCGGCATCGGCATCGTGACGCTCGTCATCACCGCGTGGTCGCTGTACGTCGGCTGGCGCGCGCGCGGCATCCTGGGCATCGACGACGGGCAGGACCACACCGATCTCGACCGGCGCCGCTTCATGGCGACGTGGGGACTCGTCGCGAACGTGCTGTTCCTGTTCGGCATCGCGCTGCGTGTGATCGCCGTGATCATGCTCAGCCCCGACCTCTGCGGACGCTGACGAGCATGCTGCTGCACGCGGGCGCCGGCGCGGTCGGATGGACCGACTGGGATCTCGAGCCTGGAGTCGTCGTGCCCGTGCTGCTCGCCGGGATCCTCTACGCGCGCGGCTGGCGACGTCCGCGCGCGACGCACCGCTCGTTCTTTCGCCGCCACGCGCCGGTCTGGTTCTGGCTCGCCGAAGTCCTCGTGCTGCTCGCCCTCGTGTCGCCGCTCGACGGATTCGCGGATGCGCTCTTCTCCGCGCACATGGCGCAGCACCTCGTGCTCATCCTCGTGGTGGCTCCGTTGTACGTACTCGGCGAGCCGGTGATTCCGGTGCTTCGCGGACTGCCGCGCCGAGCGCGAACGGCTGCGGTCCGTGCATGGCACGCGGTTCCGGGCGCGCGTGCCGCCTGGCACGTCCTGCTGGCCCCGGGCGTCGTCTTCACCGTCCACATGGCGGCGATCTGGTTCTGGCACTTCCCCGGGCCGTATCAGGCCGCGCTCGGGAACGACGCGGTGCACGCGCTCGAGCACCTCTCGTTTCTCGGCACCGCCGTGTTGTTCTGGTGGCTCGTGATGCAGCCGACCGGCCGGCGCCGGCTCGGCTACGGCCAGGGGCTCTTCTTCGTGGGTGCCACGCTCATTCAGGGCGGCGCGCTCGGCGCACTGCTGATGTGGTCGAGCACGCCCTGGTATCCGGCGCACGCCGCGAGCACGCTGGCGATGGGAGTCAGTCCCCTCGCCGACCAACAGCTCGCCGGGCTGCTGATGTGGATTCCGCCTGGATTCCTCTACATCGGCGCCGCGTGTGGGCTCTTTCTCGCCTGGCTGCGTGACGACGACGCGAAGTCGTCGGCGGCGCACGCATGGAGGTCGTCGAATGCGGTGGCGTGAATTCGCGCTGCTCGTGCTCTCCGCGAGTGCGCTCTCGGCGTGTGGCAACGCGGACGGCGCGACCGTCGCTCAACGTGTCGACGGCGGCGATCC